>JAFASX010000043.1 GCA_019244295.1 Pseudonocardia sp. | reverse complement strand
CATGCTTGCCGTACCCAAGATGATGATCCATTTCTCCTTCCAGAGCGGACTCGATCACAATCTTGGTCAACTGGCTCAGCAGCCCACCCTCACCGGTCAGCTTCACCCCATCCGCCCGAGCCCGATCGACCAGGTCACGGACCAGCTGCCCGTCCACCCCATCCGCCAACTCGGCCGCATCAGCCGACACATCCATCGCCACAACAGTCACAGGTGCCTACTTCCGCTCCAGGAGTTACACCGTTGATCTTACAGTCTCGGTTCGTTCGTGTTGCTGCTATGCGGCGGCCGGGGGTGGTTCGGCGTTGACGGTGTAGCCGATGGCTTCGAGTTGGCGGATGAGTTTGCGTGCTCGCCGTTGTGGGTCTTCGCGTCGGATAAAGTAGTTCACCCCCAGGTCGTGGTAGGGCTGGTCTCGGTCGAGCATGTGGAAGATCGCTACCAGGATGCTGTGTTTGATAGCTACCAGCGCTCTGGCGTGGCCCAGGCGGGGACGCAGCCGGGCGTACTGGGCAGCAAGGTAGGTGTTCTTGGCGCGCAGGGCGCCCATGGCGGCATTGTGCAGATAGATGCCCAACCATCGTGGCCCTTTGCGGGTGGCCCCGGATTTCGACCGGCCGGCCGATTCGTGGTTGCCCGGGCAGACCCCGGCCCAGGACGCCAACCGCGCGGCGTTAGCGAAGACCTTCATGTTAGGGCCGATCTCGGCCAGCAGTCCCTGAGCGGTGCGCTGATCAACGCCTGGGATGGTGTCCAGCAGCTGAATCTGGTGGGCGAAAGGGGCGATCGCCTTCTCGATCTCGACGGTGAGGCTGGCGATCAGCTCATCCAGAAAGTCCAGCTTGGACAAGATCGCGGCCACGATCAGCGCGTGATGTCCGCTGAACCGAGAGGTCAAGGCTTCGCGCAGGGCCGGGATCTTCTTACGAAGCTTGCCCAAAGCGAGATCGGCCAGCACCTCGGTGTCGGTGGTACCGCGGATCAGGGCACCCAGCATGGCCCGACCGGACCTGCCCAGGATATCGCTGGCCACGCTGGACAGCTTCACCCCCGCGTCCTGCAAGATCTTGTCTAGGCGCTGGGTCTCCCGAGTGCGTTCCTCGATCTGCGCCTTGCGATAGCGGGTCAGTTGTTGTACCCCCTGGGGGACGCCTCGTGGGCGTGAAAATCGCCTCACCTGCACCACTAGCATCAGGGGCACCTATTTCCCGGTTAGATTCCGCAGCTCCCGGATCGGCGCCGGCGGCACGAACGACGGGCGCACCAACCCGAACTCGATCAACTGGCAGATCCACGAGGCGTCGGCGACATCCGTCTTACGGCCGGGGATATTGCGCATGTGCCGAGCGTTGAGCAGCCAGACCTCCAGCGCGTCTTCCAGCATGTAGTAGGGCGGCTTCCAATACACCCCGGTCGACTCGATCCCCACCCGAGTCACCCCGAGCCCGACTAACCAGTCCCGCAGCACCACCAGACCCGGAGTGGTCGTGGCGAATCGGGCTTGCTCCACCACCCCACCAGGCAGATGCACCTCCGCCACGATCAGATCCTTGTGCACGTCCAGGCCCCCCGGCCCGCTCCACAATCCGTTCCATCCCAGCTCGCCTCCACGCTCGATCGGACCGCCCGGGAGAGCCTCGCCTTACGGAATCTGAAGACCGCGCTCGAAGCGGCGGTTCACGGCACCCAAGACCCTCACATCCGGCTGTCAAACGCCCTCGCACATGCCACTGACCCACGACGTCGACCGGACGGCACCAGCCAGTTTTCCCCAGATCACGCCGACCCGCCAGGGTCCCCGATGGCTGTCAAGCGAACGGTTTGCGCCGTGAGGCGCCGTGAGTTCGAGCGGGGGTGAGAGACCTTCGCCGCTGTCCTGTCGCGGTCGCAGGTTCGACGACCTGTTCAACTTCGTGCACGACCCGGCGACGCTGATCGTGGCGTTTGACCGGGTGGCAGACAATGTCGGGTCTCGTACCGCTGGTGTCGACGGCCTGACGGTCGCCGACGTGGAACAACGGATCGGGGTCGCGGACTTCTTGGACGATTTGCGTACTCAGCTCAAGAGCGGCACGTTTACGCCGTTGCCTGTGCGGGAACGTGCGATTCCGAAACCCGGCGGCCCTGTGCGGGAACGTGCGATTCCGAAACCCGGCGGCTCGGGGAAAGTCCGGAAACTGGGCATCCTGACGAGGGTCGCATACCGCGCGGTCTGGCAAGTCTGTTCATCCGTTGTCGGGGCGGCGGTTGCGGGTGTTGTTTGAGCGGAAGTTGGCCGATGGGGTGGGCCTGAGTTGTGAGGGTGGCCCGCTGGGGTCGTTGATGGTGCCGGTGGGCTGGACTGATCGCGCTGCGGCGGGCGAGGGCACGCCGTTGACCTACGAGGTCGTCGTGGAGCTGGCCGAGGTGGTTTCCGCGGTGAAAGCGCGACACGGGGGCTGATGTCGTTGACCGCGTTGACTGTCTGTTGGATCATCTTGTGCGATGGTCACGCACAAGGATCGGGATTGGGGTCGGTGGAGTACGGCGGAGCTGCGCTCTCGCCGCGCTGGGTTGTTGGCCGGGTTGCCCTCGGCGGAGAAGTTGCTGGCGGGGGCGCTGGTCGAGCAGCACCGCACATGTGGGAGGCAGGGATGTCGGTGCTCGCGGGGCCAGCCGCACGGGCCGTATGTGTATTTGCAGGTGGCGGGGCGGTTGATGTATGTGCCCGCCGGGTTGGCGGAGTTGGTCCGCTCGTATGTGGAGCTCTCGGATCGACTCCGGGAGTCGCTGGAGGAGATCTCGGGGATCAACCTGGAATTGCTCTCGAGGCGGGAGCTGGATTAGCCGATGACCATCGCCCGCGCGCCGGCGTCGCCCACCGCGGTGGCTGGCGTGTGGGTGGAGATGGTGGCCTCGCTGGCCAACATGATCGAGTCCGCGCTGGGCGCGGGAGCAGCGCGAGAGGACGGCGTCGCTGGTGGGCACGACGTGGGGAACAACACGGTGAGGGAGGTGGTTGTGGATGATCCGGGGCGAGTCGAAGGTGAGCGGGGCGCATCGGCAACGGGTGGCGATCGTTTATGTTCGTCAGTCGACGCTGGTGCAGGTCCGCGAGCACACCGAGTCGACAATGCGCCAGTACGACCTGGCGGCGCAGGCGGCCCGGCTGGGGTGGGCGGGCAGCGACATCGAGGTGATCGACGCCGATCTGGGCCTGTCAGGTCGCAGCGCCACGCACCGCGACGGGTTCAAGGCGCTGGTTGCTCGGGTGTGTCTGGGCGAGGTGGGGGCGGTGTTCGGGCTGGAGGTGTCCCGGCTGGCCCGCTCCAACGCCGATTTGGCCCGCCTGCTGGAACTGGCCCGCCTGACCGACACCCTGGTCATCGACAACGATGGCGTCTATGACCTCTCCGATATCAACGACCGGCTGCTGTTGGGCATGAAAAGCCAAATGTCGGAAGCTCTATGCCGATATCGGCATAGAGCCTCTTATGCCGACCTCGTCGTTATGCCGACCAGGCGGCAGGAGCTGGTGGCGGTGAGCGTTCCCGGATGCCGGTATTCGGCATAATCCTGGGCGCTGTCCGGCGTGTTTTCTCCGATCCCGACAGGAGAGGAGAAGATCATGACAGCGTTGACCAGCCCGTCGTGGTTCGATGCGGCCTCGGCGTAGTTCTTCTGAAATCGTACAATGAGCGACTCGGTGCCGCGCACCCACGCACGTAGCTCGTCTTGAGCGGCACGATCGGATAGGAGCCAAGCCACACGAGCATGAGTGACTGCGGTATCAGCGTCACCGAGATCTAGGGCGCATAACTGAGTATACCGGAGGCTCGGCCTGCCGCGACATAGAGGTCACTTAGCTCATGTGGTCGTGCTGCGCCTTCTCGAATACGTCTGAAGACCTCCTTGCGCAAGTTGAATCCATGCTCCAACATCGGTGCGGGTGGTGAACTGAGATAGGCGACGCTCAACGATGCGATATTGTCGTTAAGCTCGTCTGCGTCGACCGCATCGGGTTCCATTGCAAAAAGAATCTTGTCGGAGTTCTTCACTGAGGTGCGGATGAGGGGCTTCATCCGCTTCTGTTGATCACGTTCAGTATTTCCTGCATCCCATGCGCGCACCAGCCTACCCCCTGCTCTCAATGCGATGTCGGCACGTTCTGCCCATGATCAGTCTGGCCACCGCGGCCCGCGGCGACGCCCTCGGGCGGGTTACTCGGGCGGGTTAAGTGCAAGCCGCGGCCACGATCGTTTGCGTGCCCATTCGGTCGATGAAATCGGCCATTTCCAGCCAGATTTGACGCTGTTGTGGGCTCATGCTTAATGCGCGGGAGTAGATTCGCGCCACGTCCTCCGGGATCGCAACACCGTTGGTGAGCCCGCCCTGCTCGAGGGCGTCGGCCGGGCTGTGACCGGGCTGAAACTCCAGCCAGGGCGGTTGGTCGACGGGGCAGTGCGGATCGAAGTAGCTGGGATCGACACCGAAGAACCGGGCGATGGCTGCTCGGCGGGCAGGGATGAGGGCGTCGGGGTGGCGTTCGGGCCACTTGCGTAACCGAGACAGGTAAGAC
>JAFASX010000039.1 GCA_019244295.1 Pseudonocardia sp. | reverse complement strand
CAACGTACCGGTCGCGGTCACCTTCGAACTCACACTGGCCCGACCCACCCGCACCGTCGTCGGCGCATCCTCCGGATGACCACACGCCACAAACACCAACGCCAACGGCACCACCAACGCCGTACCCACCACCCACCGCCGCCGCCGCACCGTCACATCCCGAACCGCCACCCACAGCGTCCCATCCCGATAATGCGCCTCAATCCGCTCCCGACCACGACGAATCGCATCCACCACAGCACCAACACCACTGCTGGCATACCGATCCGGCCTGCTCGAATCCAACGAAACAACACACTCATCGGGCTCATCCCAACGGCCGATGCTACGCGGCGTCATTACTCGTACCTCAAAGCTTCGATGGGTCGCAGACGAGCTGCGCGGTTGGCGGGGTAAGCCCCGAAAAACAAGCCAATGGCGAGACTGACGGCGAACGCCACCACGACTGGCCAAAGGGAGAGCTGAGGAGGTGCGATGGAGCCGATGTCCTGCCCTAGCGTGGCACCTAGTAGGGATACCCCTACCCCGATGCCGACACCGAGCAATCCACCCAACCCCGCGAGTACGGTCGACTCGATAAGGAACTGCTTCAAGATTGCTTTACGTCGAGCACCGATGGCCTTGCGAATCCCGATCTCCCTGGTCCGCTCGGTGACGGTCACCAACATGATGTTCATGATTCCGATACCTCCGACCAGGAGCGATATCGCCGCGATTGCCGCCAGGAAGATGGCGAAGACGTCGGTGACCTCGGTGTACTGCTTGAGTAGATCAAGGTTAGAACGTACTTCGAAGTCCTTCTGATCCGGATTGGTGATGTGATGCTGGTTGCTCATGATCCGGTTGACCTTGGCCATGGTGGCCGGTACCGCGGCCTGGCTGGTGGCTTGTACCACTATCTGATCAACCTCATTGTCGCCCCCTCCGCCGACCAGGTAATTCCGCGCGGCGGTGATTGGCATTGCGCAGAGGTCGTCGGCTTGGCCGTTCTCCTCAAGGACTCCGATTACCTCGAAGACCTGCCGTCCGATCCTTATCTTCTGGCCGAGCGAACCCACCTTGTCACCGTGGAAGAGCTTCTTGACCGGTTCTTCGCCGAGGACCACCATCCGAGCGCTAGTTCTGACCTCGGCCTCGGTAAAAAACCTGCCGGTCGAGATAGTGCGATGCAAAGCGGCGGGATAGTCCTGGGATGAACCAGCGATCGAGGTACGCCACATGTTGTTCTGGAACGAGAGCACCGCGCTGCTCTGTTTAATCGGGGTAACCGACACGATCCGGGGTGCCATGCTCGCCTGTTGCAACGCCTTCACGTCCAGGTCGGTGAGAGGCTGGCTGCGACCGTTTTCCGAGACGCTGCCCCGGGACTGGAATACCCCGATCAAGTTTGTACCCAGCGACTCGATCTGTTGATTGAGCCGCTGGGAGGTCCCGTTTCCAATGGCCACCAAAACAATCACGGCCGCAACACCGATCATGATTCCCAACATGGTCAACAACGACCGAAGCCGGTTCGCGCGCAGACCCCGCGCCGCGATCATGATCGCTTCTCGGAGCGTCATGACATGGCTCCAACCAGCTTGGGCGAAGCGAGTTCGCCGGGTTCAATCACCAGGTCAACGCTGTTCAGCGCCTGGACCTCAACAGTGCCGGTCCGGTAGACAGTGCTGGTCCGGTAGACCTTGGTTACGGCGTCGAGACGAATCGTTCCCTCGCTGAACCGGCCACCCCTCACGGCGGCCGACCTGAGGTACTGGGACTGAGCTTCGGCCGCCATGGGCCGACTCAAGAACATGTGCTCCCCCCTAATCGCAGGGACCAGTGGCGGCCCGGCGGAATCCATGCCATTCAACGAGCGCGGTGAGCGCACGGTTACGCCCAGATGACCACAGTCGGATTTGCTTGATCATCTGATCCATCCGGCCGCGCCGGTGCGTGGGACGCCAGTCGCGACGAGAGTGTCATCGACCCGTGGACACCGGCGCTCGATTCGACAAGATGTCCTCCGACGCACCAGCCTGAATCGAGGCGGGCGGTCGGGCCCGCGTAGCGCCTAGCCGTGTCGTCGGGGTGGTGACTCGGGTCTTGCGGATTTCCTCGATCGTGTGGTAGGCAGACAACTTGTCGAGGCTTAGGCGCCTGCAATGGTCTGATATCGCCACGTAGGCGCCGCTGTGTTGATCGAAGGGCGGATGAGGTCTCGGCGGTACATTCCGCTACTTTAAGTAGTTAAAAACACCGTTTATCTGCAGATTTATACACATATGGGTGATATCTGTGGCTTTTGTCGCCTTGCGCTGGACAGCCTGAGCCCTATTCGCTATCTCTATAGGCCACGTCCGGCCCAACTACTGCGCGGACGGCGCAAACGGAGGTGGGGTACTGCTCGCAAGGCTCGATCTGCTTAGGCAGTAGGCTCGGTGCGCACGGCAGTCGAAGCAACTCATGCCCCTGCCCGCTTTTGTGGCGGAGCTTGTTTAAATACACTATTAGGTTTTCTTCTGCGGGCTGTGTCGCGGCTCGCTGGACATATAGACCCGAGGCGAGCGGCGTTCTCGGGGTGATTTCAGGGAAGGCAATACACATGCGCAAGACGTCTGTAGCGGCCGCATCGGTAGCTTTGGCGACCGCCGGCTCCGCGGTCCTCGGAGGTGTTGCTCTCGCTGGGGGCCACCACCACTACCACGGTGAATACGCTGGTAACGGCGAGGGTGGCAAGGCCATCAACAACTGCCTCAATGTTGGCCTTCCGATCCTGAGCGGCATCGGCCTCGGCGGCGAGGGTAAGTCCAAGGGCGCTTCCTGCAAGGCCAATGCCAACGGCTACGGCGGCGACGTTTACTGAGGGCTCTCGCCCTCCTGATCGGTGATCGGCAACAGCTAATCAGGCTAGTTACGTAGCGTTGCTGTGACCCAGTAAGGCCATCCGTGGTCGGCAAAGAAGGCAAGCCGCGTCGGTTGGATGATGTGCAGTAACCATCAGCGACCTGCGGGTCGAACTGAACCCTCAAGGTTCAACCTCACGAAGGGACACAAACATGAGCAAGGTTACGGTGGGTGTGGCGGCGCTGGCCGCTGCGGCCGCGGGTTCGGCGGCGCTCGGCGGTGCGGCACTCGCGACCGAGATTGCTGGCAGCGGCAAGGGTGGCGAAGCCACTAACAACTGCCTCAACGTCGGCCTTCCGATCCTGAGCGGCATTGGCCTGGGTGGCACCGGTAGCGCCAGCGGCGCTTCCTGCTCCGCCACCGCCAACGGCACCGGCGGAAGCGTCTACTAAGACGTTCTGTTTATCTGCCCAGCTATGGTGCAGGCTCTCGGGCGAGTTGGGGGCCCTGCACTGTGGTTGGTATTAAGTCAGGCAGGTATGCGGAGCTGGCTGCGGTTTTACCGTTTACCTGTCTGGCTTTGGTTATATGCTGAGTAGGTGTCACTAATCTTCGTTGTCATCGATCGCGCTTAGCCGTGTGGTGCGTAAAGTTCCGCGGCGGCTCGGTGTGCTGGACGGCACCGGTTGACTATGACAGATGTTTAGAGTCCGCGATCAAATCAGGTTTCTCGGGAAAATTATTTAGAGAGGTAATACTAGGTGCGTAAGGGACGCCTCACCGCCGCGTTGATGATACTGGCGACTGTCAGTGTCGTCGTCTTCGGTGGTGTCGCGCTGGCTCACAACAGTGGTGGCGGCGGCAAGGGTGGCTCCGCCACCAACGACTGCGTGAACGTCGGCGTCGACCTGCTTGCCGAGATCGGACTCGCGGGTCGGGGAGTGGCGAACCCTGCTACCTGCTCCGCTTCGGCAAACGGGACCAGCGGTAGCGCTTACTGAGGCGTCTGGCGTTAACTAGTTGGTCTGCGGTGCAGGCCCTCGGGTGAGTCGGGGGCCTGCACCTTCGCGTATTTTAGCTTCGCCTAGGTTAGCGCCGCTGTAAAGTTTGGCGCGTCCAGTCGCAGTCTTGGCCGGAAAATTGCCCGCGGATCCACCGAAACCTCCGCCTGACCCAGTCGTTATCTATGTGTGCAGCCGGCGAAGAGTGGGCACGGAAGATGCGGGTCGGGCCTGGTGACCGAAGGCCAGTGGTCGGGTTCGCGTGGTTCGAGTCTCACCTGATTGAGTGGTGCGCACACGAGTCGGCGTGAAAACCGGCGGGCCAGCTTGAAATCCGCTTCCTCCGGAAGCTGCATACGTCACTGCATTGAGTCGAGAGGTCGGCTCAAACTAAATCTCTTGGGGGTACACGTGACTGGCAAGTTTGGTCGGACGATCGCCACAGCAGCGTGCGCTGTGTCGCTCGGTTCCGTCCTGTTCGGTGGCACTGCCTTTGCCGCCTCAGGTCACGACAACAACAACGACAACAATAACCACAGCAGCAACCACAACCAGGAGCAAGGTGGTCACGGCGGCCGCGGTGGTAAGAACAGCGCAAAGTGCGTGGCTCCGGTTGGTCTATCTGCTGGTGCGTTGGCGGGTTCGGGTGGTCAGGTCGACCAGTGCAACTCGAACGGCGGCGACGGCGGTGATGGCGGCGCGGGCGCCGTCGACTACTGACCTTTGCGCCAGCGGAATGAACCGTCCACTGCTCTTTGCTTAATGAGAGTGATTTGCAGTGGACGGTTGTTCTGTATATGAACGCTATCGTTCACGGAAGGATCACGGTAAGCTTATGTCTTCGTTGAAGCGATCCTCGCACGGTCATTATCTGCTCCCAGTTGTCGCAGCGGCTTCGGTGATTGCGGCTGCGGGTTGGCTGGGTCACGCTGGCTCGGCGCTCTCCGACGATTCTGGCGGTCTAGGCATTTCTGACATTGGTGACGGTGTGATCAGTTGCGGTGTCAAGCCCTCCGATCCCAGGCAGAAGAAGGCCTGCAACCATTCGGGTGGCAATGGCAGCAATGGTTCGCCGGGTGAAGTTCGCCAAAATGGTGGTGACGATGCCTACGGTTCGTCACGTGGCTGAGTCCTCTAGTTACTTAGAGGGCTGAGCTTGGGCTCTGCGGGCGATAGCTGCCCTGTTCAGCTATCGCCACGATTGATAAGTTTCAGTACCACAACACTCAAAGGATTCTCACATGCTTCGTCGGAGTGGTAGAGTAGCCGCTCTTACGGCTGCGGTAGCATTTTCCGCTCTTGCTCTCGGCGGAGTGGCGCATGCGGCCGACGGCGACTACATTGACGAAGGTAACGAGCGACACGGTGGTGTCGGGGGAGCTGCTGGCGATAACTCGGCTGAATGCCAGATGGGTATCGGGCCGGGTAGCAAGGTCAGACAATGCGGTAAGCATTCGGGGCAGCGGGGGTCTAACGGTCCCGATCACGTAGACTATCGGCCCACGTTGTAGTAGCTGGGTCTTGGCCGAGCGGCCGACTTAGCTAGCGGTTGCTCGGCCTGATCTACGGTCGCCCAGGTTGGAAGTGCCGGTGTGCTCTTATTGAAAGTGCCTTAGGGCGTTGTGTGAAGCTAATCGCTTAAGGCGTCGGCGTAGTGGGGTCCATTCCAGTGGTGGTGTTGGGTTTTTCGCGTTAAGGCCTGTGATTTGTCTGTCGTTGGTCTCCGGGGTGGTATCTGTCTCGAACTATGTTAGTCGTTGGGACGATTCTATGATGACAAAGCTCTTCGGGAGCGGTCCTATCGCGGTACTGCTGAATTTGGTCAACCGAAGCTGGCACCGCTTATCTGTGTCGATAATGGCCACCGAAGATTCACTACGGCTTATCCGGCTCGCAAGCTCAGTCCGGTCGACGGGGCAGCTTGGGCAGTGAAACATTCGACAGGCTGAAAACCTCTCGGTAGTGGCTCGCAATCTCGTCTTTGACAGGGTCGCGGCTTAATCGTCTCCATTTGTCCGGACAGAGCGTCCGGAAGTTAGTCGAGATCCCGATCCGGTTATGCTGTGCCGCGCGGCGACTCCGGCTTTGTGCATACACTCTGGTCAGAATGCACCCGGAAAGAGGACGCTCTAGAGAGCGCCTTACTCGAGGCTGGCGGACAAGATCTGTATTGCTGGCGAACTGGGGGCGCCTACAAGATGGAAAGGTTGCTCTAAGATGCCGCTTCAGGTGGTTGGCAAAATTACGACTGAATTGTGACCGGTGGCCGAGAATCAACAGAAGCAGCGGCCGGTTAACACCTTGCTCGGGCCGTCGCCTTTCTGAAATGCTCCCTCAAATGGTCATTTCGTCGGACCTCGCCTGGCCGAACACATCACCCGTGGACGCCGAGCGATGTCGTTACTGCTCGCTAATGCTGGCCGGACGGCCTCGACTGCGGGTTCGTGCTATTGATGAGACCGATCCGGTGAAATGGAAACACGATGAAGCGAGCCTTGCCAGCCACGGCGGACAACGGGATCGGACCATTACCAGGGGCGCGCGAGTCGAGTGAGTCGTTGCGGTTGTCACCCATGACAAAAAGCTGGCCTTCTGGCACCCGCACAGGACCGAAAGACTGCTGTTGGGCGTTGCCAGCCTCAGGCGAGAAGTATACGTACGGCTCATCGAGCGCGACGCCGTCCACAATCACCCTGTTGCGCTGATCACAACAGGAAACGGTCTGGCCACCGACGGCGATCACTCGCTTGATGAAATCGGTGCCCGCCGGGAAATGAATACCGACCCGAGAACCAAGCGATTCGAGCTTACGAACGAATGGGTTCGCCTCGCCCACGTTCTCCACTTCGCTGTTGGTCCATACGTCGGGCCCGGCAACAAACACGATGACATCCCCGGGAGAGGGTTTCTTGAACCGGTACACCAACCGGTCAACTAGGACCCGGTCGTTGTCACAGCCCTTGCATCCATGGAGGGTTTGTTCCATGGAGCCGGACGGAACGAGGTACATGCGAGCGACCAGAGCCGGAATAATCCCCATCAATGCCAGCGTCAGCAGCACTACTAACAGGAGGCGCCCGGCGCGAACCAAGCGAGACTGGCCACGTTTCGTCGCTTGTCTTGGTTCGGTGGTGGGAGCGGGTTCGGTGGCTTGCGCTGGTTCGGCGGTGGGAGCGGCTTCGGTGGCTTGTGTCGGTTCGGCGGTGGGAGCGGCTTCGGTGGCTTGTGCTGGTTCGGCGGTGGGAGCGGGTTCGGTGGCTTGTGTTGGTTCGGCGACGTGAACCGACTCAGTGTGTTGCATAACGTCCCTGCCAACCGTTGGGTCGAATGAGTTTGCTGGACGACCTTAGCGTCACGCGTTGGCGGCCCGGACAGGCCGGTGGGTACGCTCAGCGGGCCGGGTGGTCGAGCGTGGGTCGGCCTTCGGCGGATCATCGTCCGCGCGCCCATCGATCCAAGCCGACCCGGCAGGCCCCTCGCCGGGTGGGCCGAAATCTTCCGTAACCGCTTTAGACAACGGTCGTTGTGCCAGTTGGCGCTGGTTGTGCGCTCAGTACCGTCTTGAGGTGAAGGAGAGTTATGAACGGGCTTATGAGCAAGCGACGTGTCAAGGTTCTCGTGGTCGTTGCTTCGGCGACGGGGCTTACCGGCCTGGCCAGCGCCACGGCGTGGGCCGATTCGTTCACGCCTGCCATTGAGGAGCCCACTTATGAGTTGGGTTTCCCGCAGGGTCCGCCGCTGACCGGCACTGCCCCTGCTCCGTCCCCTGACGGCAATTACAGCAGCGCTCAGGGTCGGGACGGAAAGGTGTACCGCGGCGCTGAGGGCGAGAAAAAGGGCTCCCACCCTTACGAGGAGCCGTCCGACAGCGACTACTAGGGGCCCCCTTACGCTAGTCGAAGGCGTGGCGGGTGGAAGGCGCTCAGCTCCAGACGCATTGTCGTCTGGACGAGTGTCTCTTATTCCACGATCGAGTGAAGTAGCGGTAACTTGCGTCATCAGCTGTTCGTTGGACTCGGCAGGAACACACGAGGCCACCGGCGCGTATGGGCGGCGCTAGTAAACGGGCCGGGGAACATGAGGGTGAGATGTCTGAGCGTGCCTACGACGAGTTTGATCTAGCTGCGCGCTGGCCGGGAGCGCCGATACGGCGGCTCAGCGGTGTAGCGCTGGCTGATTCGGAGTTGGACGTCGAAGGTCTCGGTGAAAGCCGAGAGCTCAACTTTGGTCCGTTGCGCGTGTGGGTGCCGGTTGGGATGCAGTTGCGGATGGCGAATGAGAATGGCCCGATTTCGGACGCGGTTTTCTTTACCGTACCGCCGGGGCAGGTGAGGCTGAGTGTCTTGGCTGCCCCGCGCAGTGGTCGTCTCTGGCCGGACCTTGCGGAGGAAATAGCGTCCTCGCAGGCCAGGCTTGGCGCCGAGGTGAGTTCCACATGGGGCGAGTGGGGCCGCGAGGTGCGGATCGCCAGCGATGGGGAGCTGAACTGGGTCATCGGGATAGACGGCCCGCGGTGGATGCTTCTGGGTCGGGCTACCTGGCCGGATGACGCGAGCGTCGGGCTGGTGGAACCTATGCGCGAGATCATGCGCGCTTGCGTTGTGATCCGGGGTGACGAGCCGCTTCCAGTACGGGCTGCCTTGCCGCTGACTCCGCCAGATCTTCTCGAAAGTCAGATCGAGGACACGGGCCAACAGAATGGGCGGGGAACGTACGCCGATGTGGTCCAGCTTATCCCGACCGTGACTCGGCCGCCGCGGTCAAGCTCGGGCGATGACGAGGCGAACCAATACGTGTACGCGGCTGATCTGTCGACCGCGACTATGGCGCCGATCACGTTGGTTAAGCGCGGTGCTGGGGCGTCAGGTGGTGGCTCGGTATCCGACCGGATGCGGTCGCGCACTGCTCCGCTTATGGCTGCGGGAGCTGTGGTGTCGGTGCTCGGTATCGCTGGGGTCTGGCTAGCCCGGGGAGAGCATGCGGCTCCGATCGCCACGCCGAAGGTAGAGTTGTCGCCATCTGCGGTGACTCGGCAGGTGGCGGCCCCTCCGGACATCCGAGCGAAGCCGAAGGCCGAGGGCCCGAAGACAACGCCGAAGGTGGTGAGCCCAGTTCCGGTGACCTCGGCGATGGCGGAGGGCGCACCTGGGACCGGACCGAAGGCCGCCGAGACCGCGCCGACGTCGGCGAGCGCCAAGTCGAATGCCCCTGCCGCGGGGTCGGCGAAGGCTCCAGTAACGGCTGCGAAAGCCCTGCGGGAGGTGTCGGCGCCGAAGCCGGCCGGCGGATCGCAGACGGCGGTGTCGACGAAGCCGAGTGTCGCCGCGTCGGCCAGCGGTACTCAGCGCACAACGGACACGAACTCCGTCGCTCGAGATGGAGGGGGCCATGAGCAGTCACGGCAAGCGTCAATGCAAGATCACCGTAATGAGGATCGTCAGCGTTCTGAACGCCGAAATGACAGCCAGCAACGTTCAGAGCGTTCCGGTTTGTTGGATGAGCTCTCCGACGGGGTTGGTGGGTTGGTGTCCGGCTTAGGCTAAGTCGACGGGCGTGACACGACACGTCGACGTCAATGAAGATTTCAAAGCGTGGATTTCAGCTAGCGCGGTATCAGCACAGTGTTAGCCGAAGGGGCTGCGAACGCTTTAGGTGATGCTTTGCTTCCGGGCGCACGCCGATGATAGGCAATACCGCAGAGACTCTAGGTGGCTTGCGTTCGGAGTGGCCTGAGGTATCCATACGTCTCGTTTGAAGTATCGTCGGGTGATGCGGGCTTAGTCGATCAATCCCTGCGGGATTTTTTTGGGCCGTTGTGACCATGCAATGCCTAGGCAGACAGGTTCGCTCTGGTACCGTGCGGCTTCTTAGATATATCTCAGGGTTGTGACCAAGGCCCTGTTGATCTTTGGGGGAACCACGAAAGGCAAGGCTGTTGATGGTGCATCGGGTGGTGCAATCGGCCGTCGGCGCCGAGCAGCGCAGGTAGCTGGCGGCGAGGAGTACCACGCCAAGCGGCGCGAAGTCATCCATACCGCCGCCATGGTGTTCCAGGAGAAGGGCTATCAGGCCGCCACGCTGGGTGATGTCGCGGCTGCGCTGGAGACGGACCGGGCGACGCTGTACTACTACGTCTCGGGCAAGGAAGAGCTGCTGCGTGAGGCAGTCACGGACTACGTGCTGGAGATCGTCCGCGATATCCGCCGTATCGTCACTATCAAGGCTCCCGCGCGGGCCAAGCTCGCGGAGTTCATCACCGGGCTGATGATGGCCTACGAATCGCACTATCCACATCCATACGTGTTCATTCAGGAGAAGCTGGATGGAGCGTGGCGGACGGATACGGATTGGTTGCATCGGCTGGTCAGCGCTGTGACCGATGTTCAGGCGCAGGTGGTCGGTATCCTCGAGCAGGGCATTCGGGACGGTGAGTTCCGGGCTGATCTGCCGGTCGAGTTGGTTGCCAACGCCCTATTCGGCATGGTCAACTGGACTCATCGCTGGTACCGGCCCGGTGGCCGGTACACCGGTGACGAGGTGGGCTTTAGCTTCGCTGCGCTCTTCCTCGACGGACTGGTCACCGAACCGCTGACGGCGGGGACCGAGTGACATCCGCTCAACCTGCGGCTTGATCACCAAGGGCGGGCCGACAGGGGTGGGCAACGTGGTGAACGAGACCGTGATCTACATGTTCATGGCGCTGTTCCCGGTCAACACCATATTCTCGAGTCGAGAACACCGCCGATCTGGTGACCGGGAAGTTCAAAGATGAGTACGCCCAGTTCCTGAAGCGCTGTTTAAGCCAGACGCGCTTCGACGCTCAGCGGAGTGCGGGTGACTCTGGACAAGCAGGACGGCAAGTGGATGATCTTGGAGCTCACTCCTGTGTGGCTGAGTTCGGTGGATGCCGCTGGGCGGCGCCTACCCGGTGCCTGGCGGTTGATCAGTATGGATCATTGAAGCGAAAGCAGGAGACAGATGACTGGTGGCGTTGAGGTCGCCGTCGAGAGGCTCTCGAAGTCCTTCGGAAAGGCGAACGTCTGGTCGGACGTGACGTTCACCATGCCCAGGGGCGAGATCAACGTCTTGCTCGGCCCATCCGGGACCGGCAAATCCGTTTTCCTGAAGTGTCTGATGGGGCTGCTCAAGCCGGAGAAGGGCTCGATCTTTATCCATGACACGGACCTGGTGCGCGCCAAGGCGGACAAACTTTACGAGATCCGCAAGCTGTTCGGGGTGCTGTTCCAGGACGGTGCGCTGTTCGGCTCAATGAACCTGTTCGACAACATTGCCTTCCCGCTGCGTGAGCACACCAAGAAGAGCGAGCGGGAAATCCGGGACATCGTCATGGAGAAGATGGCGATGGTCGGCCTGACCGGCGACGAGAGGAAGCTGCCCGGCGAGATCTCCGGCGGTATGCGCAAGCGCGCTGGGCTGGCCCGAGGGCTGGTGCTGGACCCGGAGATCATGCTATTCGACGAGCCGGACTCCGGTTTGGACCCGGTGCGTACCGCGTACCTGAACCAGTTGATCGTGGATCTGAACCAGAAGACGGACTCCACGTTCCTGATCGTGACCCACGACATTAACACGGCGCAGACCCTGCCGGACAACATCGGGATCATGTACCACAAGCACCTGGCCATGTTCGGCCCGCGCGAGTTGCTGTTGACCAGTGAGGACCCGGTGGTGGCGCAGTTCCTCAACGGCCGCCGGGAAGGCCCGATCGGCATGTCAGAGGAGAAGGACGCCAACGAGGTGGCGGCGGAGGCTGGCGGCAAGGGCAAGGCCCTATTCGAGCTGCCCCCGATGAAGCCGCAGATCCGGCCAACCGACGGTGGCGTTCGTGCCGCTGAAGGTCGCCGCCGCGACCGGGTGATGGGCATGCTGCACACCCTGCCGCCTAAGGCACAGGCCGCGATCCAGGCCAACCTCACTGACGAGCAGCGCCGGCAGTACGGTGTCGCGGCGCGAGGCGAGGCGCCGACGCAGGCCGGTCAGCCCGGCTGGTTCGACGGTGGCCCTGGCCGTAGGTAAATAGCCGCTGATGTCGGGCCGCTGATCGCCGCTTCGAAGCAGAGTTCGGTCACACAGCACGTGTGTGACCCGCGCAACGCCTGCAACAGCTGTGCCAGTCGCACCCGTGCTGTGCGAGGCGAAGGCTGCGAAGGCATCGCTGGCTTCGCCGGAGATGTTCCGCGATCTGAATCCGAGCCACAGACACTGGATGGCCTCTTCCCCACGCGCCGAGTTCGAGACAACTTGCAGGTGGTTAGGTGGTGTCGCAGGGACGCCCGCTCGCGGCGGTGCTCAGCCCTCCGCTATGGTTACTCGCGCAACGCCTCGCCGACCGCGGGGACATGCGGACGTAGCGCAGCTGGTAGCGCATCACCTTGCCAAGGTGAGGGTCGCGGGTTCGAATCCCGTCGTCCGCTCCATGGTTTGTGCTCGCCGAGATCGATCACAGAGGGAAACCTTAACGTCGTTGCGTGCCGTCTGTTCACGGATGACCACGAGATAAGGGGCGCGGCGGTATTTTCCCGTTCGGCGGGGTGGGTGCGGCGTGGGTGATCCGGTATTGGGTTACCGAGCGGCGTATCCGGCGGAGGCGATCTGCTCAGCGGCGGCACTGAGTACCGTGTCGATGGTCTGGCGGCAGACCAAGTCGAAGATATCGTCGGCGGACACCACCCGGTGCTCCTGTACGCGGCTGACGTTTGGGGTCCTAGCTGGGCCGGGACCCTTCCGGGTGTCGGTGGTCTGAGCTCGTGTTTCGCATAGCGCGCTGCCGATGGCGTAAAGCTCCAGCGCCTCGAGCATGGGGGCGATGGCCCCGGTCGGCACGCCCTGCTGCTCGAGCAATTTCACCGTGGCGTCCAGCTGGCCCGCGCCGATTCCCAGCGGCTCGCGGCGCAGCATCACCGGGATGAGGTCCGGATGATCACGTAACGCTTGACGCAGCCGTCGAGCATTCTCCATGATCCAGACTCGCCAGGGCTTATCGGGCGTCTGCGGTACGCGAACATCTTCCAGGGCCAGCATGGCCGCCCCGACGACGATCTCTTCCTTGTTCTCGAAGTGGTGGTACAGCGACGCCCCGTTGACGTTGAGTCGTTCGGCCAGTCTCCGGATGCTCAAGCCGTCGATCCCGTCGTTGTCGACGATGTCCAGCGCGACCTCGAGCGCCTTGCGCTTGGCGATCAGCGGAACCTTGGGACGAGCCACGCGGCGCAGAATACCAAGCTCGACTCAGTTTATGGGCTGCTCGCGTGTATCCACCTGTCCTGTCTCATGTAGGCAGTGTATGATATTTTCATGTCTTCTATCACTCAAGTTGCGTTCCAGCTTGACAATGACAGTCTGGCTGAGATCGATGCCTTCGCTGCTCAAGGCGGGCATTCGCGAGCGGAAGTGTTACGCATGGCTGTTCGGGAGCTGCTCGCGAGAAGGCGGGAAGAACACATCGAGGCTCAGCTTGCTGCTGGCTATGCGCAGCAGCCGCCAACGCTAGCCGAGCGCAAGTTGGCTGATCTCAGCATCGAGGGTCTACGGGCGGCCTCTCTTGACTGGTGATCGGCCACGCCGTGGCGAGATCTGGCTGGCTGAGATGGACAAGCCTCGACCAGCCGTCATCATGCATCGGGATTTCGCGGGACGCGTGTTGAACTCGGTGTTGGTCGCGCCGCTGACAACCACGATCCGCGATATCCCAACCGCCGTCCGACTCGGGCCTGACGACGGTATCGATCGAGACTGCATCGCGGCGCTCGATACCCTTACCCTTTTGCGCAAAGACAGGCTTCTTCACCGCATCGGCCAACTGCGCCCTGAACGTATGAGTGAGCTGTGCCAAGCGCTGGCTATTGCGGTCTCATGCTCAGGCGACGGTCCCACTAGTGCCTTCCCCCAGATCCCTGCCCCGCGCTGACTAGCTAGGCTGGCCGCTCCAGTCAGCGCGTGGCTGGCGGATTACCGTGCCGAGCGACGGCGGCGAGCCGCTGACGGCCGGCTCGCCGCCGGGCTAGAGACCTTGGTCTGGACGAGATTTCGAGCGAACAGCGCTTTCGCTCGGTTCGGGAGCGTGCTCAATTCGGCGAGTCGGTGAGTTGCCCGAGGAAGGGGATGGTGATGGAAATCCGGGTGCTTCAGGCGCTGCGGCTGAAGGGCCAGGCGACCCCCGAGGACATCGCCGCCGTCGCCGGCATCGCCGAGGCCGCCGTGCAGCCGATGATCGCCCAGCTGATCGCCAACGGTTATTGCGAAGAGGCCAGAGGTCGGCTCAGGCTGGCCAAGGCCGGACGCGCTGTGCTCGACGAGCTTTTGGCGCGTGAATGCGCGTCCGTCGACCAGGATGCGGTGAAAGCCGCCTACCACGAGTTCGACGGGCACAACTCGACATTCAAACAGTTGATGACCGATTGGCAGCTCAAGGGCGGATTTACCCCGAACGACCATACCGACGTCGACTATGACGCAAAGGTCGTCGAGCGGTTGGGTACGCTGCACACTGAGTTTTCACCACTGCTGGCACGGGTCGTGACGATCGCACCGAGGCTGGCGCCGTATCCGGCTCGGTTCGATGGCGCATTGGCCAAGCTAAGGGCGGGCGAGCACGCCTGGGTGGCCCGCCCGATGGTCAACAGCTATCACACCGTGTGGTTCGAATTGCATCAAGACCTGATCGGGCTCGCCGGGCTGTCGCGGGCCGCCGAGGCAGCGGCCGGGCGCGCGGAATGACCGCTGTCGTACCCGGAATCGACGCGCCGCGGGCTGGCCCGACCCACCACGCCCGATGCCGCCGCGCCGGCCTTGCCGCGGGCCCGGAGCGGTTGATCACGGCTCGCCGCCGATCGGGGGTCCTTGGTAGCCGGGCCGAGAAGAGCTGTCCATGCCGACTTCGTAACCGGTACCGGGGGCGATGGTGTTGCCAGCGATCTTCGCTCCGGTGGATTTGTTCTGTAAGGCGAAGGCGTGGTCGACTTTCTCGATGGTATTTCCGGTTATGGTGACGTTCTGTATGTCGTCGATTTGCAGCGCCTCGCTGGCATGCACGTAACAGTAGTTGTTGTTGAACGTGAAATCAGAGCTATCTCCTTCTTTGCTCCCATCGCCCGCGAGGGAGAACGGACCCTCGGCGATCAGGCACGTGTTGTCGGAATCCTCACACCGGTTGCTGTCTATCAGCACATGGTGACTGTTTGGCTTGTTCCCGAGGGTTGTGAACGTCTGCATGCAGTCGGCGTGCGCGCCGTCGATGTTCCGGCCTCCACCGAACGTGTTGTGCAGGATTTTGATGTTGTCGCCGAAAAAGTGAAGGTTGTCGCGATCATCGTCGGTCGGCCGCTTCGCGACGCTGTTCCGCAAGGTGATGTTGTTGCCCCTGAGTTGGATCTCGGGTGACGACGCGTCCAGCACGGTGAAACCGTCGACCACGACGTTGTCCGTCTCGACGTCGATCCCATTGACCTTGGTCTGTCCGTCACCGACCACCTGGAGAGGGGCTTGCGGGGTACCCGGATTCTCGACCTTCACCTTGTAGTCGCCCAGATCACCGGTAATGCAGATCTTGTCGCCGGCTTTGGACTCGGCCAGCGCCTCGTCGGCCGAGTCGGCATCGGTGGCTGACGCGGTACATCCGGTGGGTTCGGGTAACGGTCGAATGGCTCCGCGCCCATCCGCCGCGGTCTGCGCCACCGCACCCGGCGGGAGGTTCTGGGCACTCGGGCCGCTGGAGGCCGGTGACGCGGGAGCTTGTGGCGTGTGCGGTGCTGGCGGGCTGGTGCCGCAGCCCGCCAGCACCGCACATAGCAATGCCATCACGCACAGTAAAAACGCCCGCCAGGGTGAAACCCACATGGCACTCCAGACGTGGTGTAACCAGTGAGGCGCCAGCTAATCAGGTGATAGATGAGTCTAGCGACTCACTCGACTAGGTGATTACTTCCAGAATGTCATAGCGAGCGGCGCCGGTGGAACTATGTTTGCTTACCTAAGAATTACCTAAGGACCGGGCTCACCGCCGCGATTCGGCCGAGCGCGAAGCGCCTTTCGTCCTCGCGCAGCTGGCACCAGGCCACCACCAGGTTGCCCTCCAGATTGATCGGTTCGATGACGCGGCTGGTGAGGCCACTGGAGCGGCTCAGATAGTCGATCTGCACCGGACAGCTGGTCTCGATCGCGTTGGTGAGGACAGCCAGCTCACTGGGACTGAGCTGGCGAGCGGCCTTCCCGATCGTTGCCAGCAGATCCTCGGGGTCCGGGGTGTCGATACCGTTGGTAGCCTCGAACAGCGGCTCCTGTTCTGGTTCCGCCGGCGCGGCGCTGCCGCGAAGTTTCCGGGCCATAACCACCGGGTCGATGCGCTGGCACGATAGTGGCGAACCCCCTTGCCCACGCCGGGGTGCGGCGACCCGTCTCGCCTTTGTCCGCTCCAGCACCGTACGACCTGCCTCATCCTGCTTGGTCGGCGCGTAGCCGGCCGCGCGCAGGGCGGCCAGCGTCTCGTCCGTCGGTTTGGCGCTGCTCAGCACGGTCTCGGAGAGGTAAGCGAGCTCTAGTCCGGCGAGCGTCCGGTTCCGGGCGACCTCGGTAGCCAGCGCCGGGTCGTCCGCGCATACACAGCAGGCTACCGGTCGGACTTGTAGCTGGCCGTGCTTGCGTGCTAGGTCGCGTACTAGGTAGATCAGCGGCTGAGGCAGAGCCTTGTCTGTGATGGCGGTCAGCTCGGTGAGTAGTTGGTCGGCGGTGCGGCCGGCGTCCAGTGCCCGCCGCACACTGGTCGGGCTGAAGCGCCAGATGGACGCCGCGTCGCGGGATTCGGCGTCGGCGCACTCGTTGAGCAGGATGGTCAGCTCGGAAGCTGGGGCGCCGGCCACCATGGCGGTGAGATCGGGCAGGAACGTGGCGGTGCGAGTAGGTGGTGGTAGCAGGCCAGCGAGCGCTTCGGCAAGGTCGGCGACCAGCCGAGCGTTGTCGGCGCCGGGAGCGGCCCGCGCCGCGGTCCGCAGCGCTGCTCCGAACGGAGTCAGCGCATGCTCCGCGACGAGTCCAAACGCTTGGGCTTCGGTTGAGGTCGCCACCGCGTAAGGCCCGAGCAGCTCGGCGCCGCGGTACACCCTCGGCCGGCGCCAGGCCAGCAGGTCGGTCATCAGATCGAGGTCCTCGATCGGGGAACCAGCTGGGTGCTCGGCGTAGGTGCCTAGAACATCGGCTCGCAGTGTGAGCCCGACTGACAGGGCCTCACCGACTGTTCTGCCGCCCAGTGCCGGCAGTGACTTGCCGTTATCGTCCACTCGATGCGTCGGAGTCGCCGGCAGCGTCCACCACCCCCCGATCAATGTGGCCAGTGCGACGGCCGGCTCGGCCACGAGCCAGGCGTCCGCGGAATCGGTAGGAATCAGCTCGTTATCGGCGAACCAGATCAGCCCGGCCGACCACGCGGTCTCCAGCCACAGCCTGAGCTGGTGCTCCCGACAGTGCAGCTGTTTTGCCACTCGGCGCAGCTCGCGGACACCAACCCCGCCGCTCTGCAGCATCGTGATGGGCTGGTGCGCGAGCAGGGTCAGCAGCCGGCCGACTCCGTCCACGGTGTTGCTCGCGGCGACCTGCCCCGCCGCGAGCAACACGGCCGGATCCAGCGCATGGCCGCGCGGCACCTTGGGTTTCTTGGGCAGCGTCGGGTGCGCCTGTTCGCGCAGGGCTAACGCCACTTCCCGTGGCATCTCGCCAGTCTGGCTCCACTGATCGACGGGGATGGCCCAGCCGTTGAGCGCCAGCTCAACCCCGAGATGACCGTCCCGGACATGTTGGTGCCGGGTTGGGATGAACACGCCGTCGGTTTGGGGCCCGTGCCAGGCAACTCGCTCAGCCAGCGCGCGAAGCTCCGGTGTGTCGGCTGCCACGCGTTTGCGCACCGAGACCGGATTGGTCAGCTCCGCGCTGATCTTGGCCACCCAGTCCGCTTTGTGGCGCGGTGTCCGCAGGCCATAGCGCGCGCCGATGGCCTTGAGCTGATCCATGTTGAGGG
The DNA here is from genome assembly GCA_019244295.1 of Pseudonocardia sp. Classification (GTDB taxonomy): domain Bacteria; phylum Actinomycetota; class Actinomycetes; order Mycobacteriales; family Pseudonocardiaceae; genus Pseudonocardia. Next base: position 9,893 of record JAFASX010000039.1, on the reverse strand, counting down.
CGTTGAGCAGCTCACTGGCTGGTCTGCCTAGCGACAGCGGGTACGGCACAAGGCCGCGCAGCTGTTCTGTCATGCGCAGCCGCACGCCGTGCCGCCACACCAGCGCGAACGAGCGCAGCTGGTTGAGTTCGTCGGCTAGGCGAGATTCCTCCATCACCGAAGCACCTCCGAGCAGCTCGTGCAGCCGTGCGAAGGTGGGCTCCTTGCCCAGTGCGCAGATCACTTCGACGAGGGCCAGTCCGGTTAGGCTGAGCTCGTCCAGCGCCCGGTGCACCGAGTGGGGCGAGTTCAGTCGGCTGGCCAGTTCGGTGAGCGAGTGCGGCTCCGGGTTATAGCAAACGTCCGGGCGCAGCCGTAGCAGCTCGGCCAGCTCCTGCTCGGACAGGCTGCTCAAATGGTTGGTCAGCCCGTGCTTGGCGGACATATCGGATAGCGTAAAGGCCGTTTAGTCCTCGTCTATTCAGCGGTGTCCGCGCTGGGGTCTCGCCGCCGGGTCAGCGCCCAGCAGCCAAGTAGTCGACTACTGCTTGGGAACGCCGCCAATGGCACAGGCCGGGTGCAGCGATCCCCGGCCGAGCGTTCGACAGCGCCGTCACTACCTACTCGGGGTCGAACCCGGCGTCCAGGTCACCGAGGGATCACGCGCGGTCTGGTCCAGGACGTTGGATACAGCCGGGTTGGTGATGTTATTACAATCCCGTCCGAGGCCAAATCAAATAACGTATGGTTGGCTGCGTGATGCTAGGGACAAACGGACACCGTCGTCAACGGCGCCAGGTGAGCGAGTCGGAGCCCGCCCAGGCTAAGCGGCGGGGTAGGCCACCGCTATCCGAAGGGCCAAGCGCCCGGGAGCGGATCCTGCGGTCCGCCCGCGAGTTGTTTAACGAGTTCGGCTATCAGAAGACCAGCTTCACGGAGATTGCCGAGCGTGCCGGGTTGACCCGGCCGGCGGTCAACCATCATTTCCGCACCAAGGAAGCGCTTTATGCGGCGCTGTTCGATTCGGCGAAGGAGAGCGTGGTTTCCTCCGGGATCAAGAATGCCGCCGCCGCGGGTTCGCTTTCGGCTCGGTTGTCGGCGTTCCTGGAGGCCGCTACACAGGTCGATTCCCGGGATCGCTCGTACGCGCGCTTCATCGCGGCTTCGTTGCTCGACGCGTCCCGTCATCCTGAGCTGCGTGAACGTGCCTGCGGCCAGCTCGACGATGTGCGCGGATTTATCGAGCAGGCTCTGCACGCCGCAGTGGACAGCGGCGAGATCCGGGCCGACATTGATGTGCCCGCGGTCACCGAGATGTTGATTGCGGTGATGTGGGGCATGGGACTTTATGCCGGGTTCGTTGGCACCCACGAGCAGCTGGAGGCGGTGGTCGCCCAGTTTGAACGGCTGCTCGAGGGCACGCTGTGGTAAGAGGTCCGTGTCGGAACGGTCAATCAGAGGGTGGGACGAGACCATGCGGGAGTCGGTGACCGTGCACATGGCTGCCCCTACCGGCCCCGTCGACGCGCCCACCAGGGCCAACCTGGTGAACCTGCTGGCCGGCGAACCGCCGTGCGCATCCGGCCTGAGGTGCTGGAGAAGTTCGTCGGCGCCTACCGGTTGAGGCGGTGACGAACCTGATCCTCGCCGGGGACAGCCGGTTCGAGGCCAAGTTCCGCCAGTTCCGATACAGCGCGTTTCGCTGCGAGGCGCTGCAGGTCTACCGAGGATCGGGAGAAGACAGCTGGATCGCCGCGTTCGAACGCGGCGATCCAGCACCGCCACCTGATCGCGCTCAGGAAGAGTGGGAGGCGATGATCCGCGCCAACAAAGCCGCCGGCCGGATCATGCAACGCGTCCACATCGTGCGCGAGCCGCTGCACTTATACCTCGAGTTCGAGCTGACGTGGGCGTACGCCCCGAACGTGGCCGCCGGCGAGGACATCCGCGTCATTGCGGTCACCGGCGCGTGGCCGGCCGACCTACCAACAGAGGACTTCCACCTGTTCGACAACAGTGAACTGTTCGACGCGCACTACGCCGATGACGGCACCTGGCTGGGTGTCACACTCGTTACCGATCCTGTGAGGATTGTTCAGGCATGCCGGCGACGCGCTGTGGCACGCCGCCGGCATGCCGTGGCGGACCTACATCACGCAACGACCGCACCTCGCCGCACGACTGCCGATCATCGTCGGGTAGGAATCCGCCGTGGTGCCGACAACCCCCGGTCCCCAACGGAAACGGCTGGGAGCGAGGCTGCGTGAGATCCGCGCCGCTCGGTACCGGTCCGGCTCGGCGCTGGCTGAGGCGTTGGGCTGGCAGCAGAGTCGGGTGTCGAAACTGGAGACGGGGGTCCAGCTGCCCACCGCCGAGGATCTCGACCGCTGGGTGGCGGCGTGCTCGGCGTCCACACACGTTCGAGCGGAACTCGGTGACTTGCTGACTGCGGCACGGCTGGATTACCGGACGTGGCAGGACACCTGGCAGTGCCGAGGCGGTATCGCTGTGGCACAGGCCGGGATTACCGCTGAGGAGTTGGCCGCTACCCGGATTGTGGAGTTCCAGCCGGCCATCGTGCCGGGTCTGGTGCAGACACCCGTGTACGCCCGAGAGCTGCTATCGGCGCCAGGGGGACCGGTGTTGTTGGGCGCGGACGAGGTCGAGATTGAGGGTCTGGTGGCCGCCCGGGACCGGCGCCAGCAGCAGTTGCTCTACGCGCCGGGCAAGCGCATCCAGATCGTCATCGGTGAGGCCGCGCTGCGCATCTGGTTCGGCACGCGGGGACACGTTGCGCGGGCAGCGAGACCGGCTGGTCACCGTCGCGGGGTTGGCCACAGTCGAGCTGGGGGTGATCCCGTTCGGCGTGGCCAATCCGGTGCCGGGTTTTACCGGGTTCGCCATCCTCGATTCGACTGTGGCGTTCGTGGAAACCTTGACCGGGGAGCAGCGTCTGGACACACCGTCTGAGGTCGCGGTCTATGTGAAAGCGTTCGACCTTGCGTTGGAGGCCGCCGCTCGCGGCGATGACGCGGTCGCGCTGATCCGAGGGATTGCGTAAGGCGCATCCCCAGAGCGGTAGCTGCTTGACGCCGAGTTGATCGCGGTCCTGGAGGATCTGGCACGTCACCTCGGCCAGAAGGGCAGCTGGACGAGCTACCACGCCGTCTACGCCGAGTCGGCACGGTTCCTCAAACGCCGCTGCTGCGCGGGTCAACACCAGCCCCGGCCCACCGAGATCATCCTGAACACCATCGGCCGGACTGCCGCCGCTCTAGGACACCAGATGCGCCAGCGAGACCATGCTGACCGTTGGATCGATCGTTCCGCACGCTCACCAGCGAACCGTTGAACGCAACGACCTCCACCAGGTCGCCGTGGTGCAGCAGCTGTGCGCCAAGCCCCTATTCGCGGATTCAGGTTAGAGAGTGGAGATGGATGGTTGGTGGTCCTGAATGGGCTCTGCCCTTGGCCCGCCCGGTTCGACCCCCTTGCCCGCCGCGCGCGTTACCCCACCGCTGGGCGCTCGTTGTCTTGTGGGTGTAAAGGCAGGGAGCAGACTACGCACGAGCACTCTTGGTGAGGTCGACGGCCGAACGACGGTGGCGCGGGATGTTTGGTGGCTCGGCGACGATGAACGTTTGGATTGGCCGTGCAACCGCCCGTCGAGAACGTTAACGGCACCCCACTCAGACGGGGGGTGACCTCCGGATCGATGAGAACTCGGCAACCTCTCTTTACACCGCGAGGACAACCGCTAAATGTTTACACGAGTTTCTACCTGGGAAAGTGAGGCCCGCTAGCATGACCACGAGGTTTCACCTTGGATGGTGCGCAGCCCTGGCTGCGATCCTCATGATCGGGCTGTCATCGGTGGCGCGCGCGGACACCCCGGTTTCGTGCACACCAGTATCGGTATCCGTCTCGGCCTTGGTGGTACCGGCGACGATGGCGGGCACTTTGTGCGTACCGGCGTCGGCGCCGCACACGGTAATGGTCTTCGTTCCAGGCGCGACATACAACCAGACCTACTGGGACTTCCCATACCACCCCGAGACCTACAGCTTTCGGCGCGCCATGAACCATGCGGGTTACGCGACATTCACCGTAGATCGGATCGGCTCTGGGCGAAGCTCAAGACCTCCCAGCGTGTCGGTTACCGCAATCGGTCAAGCCGATGCGGTGCACCAAATCATTGGCGGTCTTCACGCTGGCCGCATCGGTCCGACTGCTTTCAGCAAGATTATCCTTGGTGGGCACTCGCTGGGTTCAGGCATCGCCGTGCATGAGGCCGTGCTGTACCATGATATTGATGCCCTGCTGCTAACCGGATATTCTCACGAGGTTGATCTGGTTGGGTCGGGCAGTGTGGTCGCGGGGTTCTATCCCGCCGACGCGGATCCCAAGTTTGCGGGCAAGGGCTATGAACCCGGCTACCTGACTACGCGACCAGGCACCCGCCAGGATGATTTCTATGTGAAGGGTGATTTCGATCCGCATGTCGTTGCGGTCGACGAAGAGACCAAAGATGTTGTGACTGCCACCGAATTCGCTGACGGGTTATTTGGCGCGCTCCCACCGGAGACCAACCTCATTGGCGTGCCCACGATGATCGTCAATGGTTCCAAAGACAAGCTTGCCTGTAACTCGCTGTTGCGCAACTGCGCGAGTGCCGCGACACTGAGGATGTCCGAGCAGCCATTTTTTCAGTCGGGGTGCTTGACTGCCGATCTGCTGGACGGAAGCGGACACGATGCCAACTTGGCCGCGAATACCGAGACCTATCAGGCGGCGGTGGTGCGGTGGGCGGACCGGAATGTTGGTACGGATGGGCTTTCCGGCGTGCCCGGACGCTCCACCGGTTGACAAAGCGATCGGGTCTTGTGTCGCCTGCCATTACCACCGCACCATCGGTCTGCCACTTCTAGTCTGGCGCAGCGTCTCCGAAGCTCAGGCCCACCCACGCTCACCACACCGGCGGTCATGCCACGCCTCCCGCCGCCACCCTGACCGGTGTGTCCAGGCCGAGGGGTTGGTCCAGCGCCGCCTGCGGCAGGCCCATTCAGAGCAGGTGAAACAGAGCTGGACGCACCAGAAGCTGGGGATATCACATAGGTTCATGCGATGCATGTGGACGGGGTGTCGGTTCCGCGAAGTACCCGCTGCGCCGGTCAGGCCATGAGTGGTTGGGGGACTGATCGGTAGGGCTGGCGAGGCGCCGGAGCGACCCCGGCTCCGGGCTGGGCCGCGCCGCGCCGCGCCGCGAGACGCTGGGCGCCATAAGCAAGGACGCCGTTCGGATCGGCCGGCGTTGTCAGCTGAGCGCGAGTTCGGGTGCTGAGCGTCTCGATCAGCAGCGGGAGCCGGGCCGCTGCTCCGGCCAGCAGGATGCCGTCGACACCGACGCCGTGTTCACGTGCCCGTGCGAGCGCTCGGGTGATGGTCGCGACGGCATTCGTGACGGGCTCGCGGACAAGCGATTCGAACTCCGCCCGCACCACTCGAACACGAGTCGGACCAGAGGGTAACCGCACCGGCACGGTGGTCGCTGTGTGCCGAGCAAGCTCGTCCCGGGCACCGGCACAGTGCGTCAGCAATTCGGTCCGTGCGGCGAGGTCCATTGGCTCGCCCAGCTGCGCAAGTATGTGCCTGGCCAGCAGACGGTCCAGTGATTCGACGCCGAGCTGCTCGGCTAATGTCGTCTCCACGACCTGCCCGCCTCGGGTGCGGCAGCCGGTGACAACCGAGACCTCGGTCGCCCACGCGTCGGTGTCGACGACAATGACCGTCTCAGCGCTGTTGATGCCGGTCTCAGCCAAGGCGGCGATTGGCCGGCTCACCATGCAGGTCGCTGGTCCCCATACCCCGGTGCGGCACATGGCGGCGCGCAGCGCGCTGACCTGATAGACACCCCAGCGAGCTGGGCGAGCGACGCAGACCTGGGCGGCGGAACTGTCGACGCCGATGCCGTTCAGCAAGGCATCAATGCTGGTGGCCGCCAGGTCAGCGCCGGGACACGCGTAGTCACCGGTCCCGATCACCGGTACCGGGTCGCCGACTCGCTCGATGAAGTTCCGGTAAACCGTGCCGGTTCCTCGGTGAGCGATCCGTTCAGCATCAGAGCCGATCATCAAGTTCCCCTCCGAGCTGACGGCAAGCACCGCCGGTACGGCGACGACCTGCTCGTCCTCGGTTGCAACCGTGGCGGCGATCGAGTCTGTGCCGATCACGACACCGACTGATCCGTTCATCTTCATGCCCCTATCTGTGGTGAGGTCTGCGCGCGTTGCGGGCGCGCTGGGTTGACGCGCTCTCAACGCGCCGATGGCGAGGTTTGCCAGAGCGTGACGATGCGGCGGTTGGGCTCGCTGATCAGGTCACGCAGCAGGCGGACGTCGAATCCGGGCCGCTGTAGAAGCCAGTCGACCAGCTCAGTGGCGGCCGGGTCACTGAACCCGATGTCATGCCAGCGGCCGTCGCCGGTCCGCAGCAGAAATGTTGCGTGTTCCTGCCACGCCCCCTCGCTGCTGGTCCAGGCCGCTACCTCGGTGAGCTCAGCGAAGAGCTGACTGGTGTTGAGGTGCTCAGGGTGAGCCTTGTTCCGCGCCCGGCCTCGGCGGACACCCAGGACCGGACGGGGTGTTTCATCCAGTGGTGCACGCGGTCGCGGGGTAACGACTATTGGCTGCGGTGTGGCCGGCGGCTCCTTGTGCCGCCGGCGGCTTCTGATCACGCTGCGAACTCCTTGAGTAAGCACGAACTCACCAGCTCATGTGGGCTTAGGTATGGCGTTGGTCAATATTTAAATGAGGCTTATACAGCGTGGCTGGTGCGGCGCGAATTCGTACCGGACTTCGGTGCGAAACCGCTCGGCTCTGCGGCGCTGGTTACACCGTAGGGGGCGAACAGTGGCCTGCGATGTCAGTGAGCTGTGCCGAACCTGTGACATCTGACCCGCCCCGAGCAGCTGTGATCTCGAGGAAGACGCTCATGTGACGCACAGCGGGCTCCCAGGAACGGGTCCTAGTGTCATCCACGCAAACAGCCCACCCAAACTGTTCTAAGGAGTCAGGGGATGTCATCTGAATTCGATAGCCACGACGAGCTGAAAATCGATGTCCGGGAGGATCGGCACAATATGCCTTGGGATGGTCACACTGGTATGGGCGGCGTGGTTTCGCAGCAGGACGTCCACGTTGATATAGCTGAATCGGGCGCCGGGAATAGCGTCCAGGTAACAGTCCAGACAGATGACACCCATGTTCGACCCGACGGCGACCACGACGCTCGTCCCCGAGGCGGGGATGGTGGTGGGCGGGGTGATCACGGTTGGGGTGGTGATCGGGATGGTGGTGGTCTTCGAGGTGGGGATGGTCGTGGTCCTGAGGGCCATGGTGGTCCACGGGGTGGAAACAGCCACGAACAGGCACAACGTCCGATCACGAGCGGACCTCAGCATGGCACGGATTTCCGGCCGGGTGGCTCCGCGCCTTTCGGTATCGGCGGCCCGCATGGTCTGTCTGGTTTGGGCGAGCACCAGCTGACCGGTGCCGCGCACGGTCTTGGTATCGGAGCGGGTCTCGGTGCCGTTCAGGGGATTGGCCGAGGACTCGCGGGCATCGGCCAGCACGCCGCTGGCGCAACCACACCGGTCGGAGAGCCGTTCAACGGGATTCGTGCCGGGTTGCCGAGCGGTGGACAGGCCCCTGTCCCGAATTTCTCAGTCTCAGGCTTCGCGCCGGCTCCGAGCCTTCCGGCCCCGGCTTTCGCGCCCGTTCCGAGCTTTTCAGCTCCCGCATTCAGCGCGGCGGCCCCCGCATTTGCCACGCCGACGCCGATGGTGCCGAGCCAGCCGCTGGCAGTAGCTGCCGGGGCGGTGGCGGCGCAACCGCTGACCGCGACGCCGTTCAACCCGAAGGCTCCGGCATACGCGATCACCAGCCAGCCGCTGACCACGAGCGTGCATGACGCCGCGACTGCGAACACCGCAACCGCGACAGCGCCTCAGGCTGACCTCGGTCGCAGCCCGGTGGCCAATCAGGGCACCACGTTGAACAGCTTTGGTCACCCCACCAGCGGAGCCGGCGCCGCCTCGGTGCCGACGAGCGTGGCGGCCAACCCAGCGGCCCAAGGTGACGCTCACACCGGCATGCCCGGTCGCACCGTGAACGCGGGCGGTTCCGCGCCTGCGCTTGAACCCAACGCTGCTGGGGCATCAGCCGGCGGTATGAGCGGTGTGAGCGGTCACCCCGTCAACAACGCGGGCGTGGCGCCGGTGGCGAGTCTGCCGGTGCAGTCCAATGTCCCCGCGTCGGCTGCTCAACCTAATCCGGCTCAAGCTGCGCATACCCCGTCGCCGGGCGTGGCGCCGGTGGCGAGTCTGCCGGTGCAATCCAATGTCCCCGCGCCAGCCGCTCAACCCAACCCGGTCCACGCCGCACCACCAGCAATGACGAGCACTAACGTGAGTGCGCCGACCAACGCGGCACCGACGGCAGCAAGCGTCTTACCGACAGCGCACACCGCGGTACCGGCCACCGCGGCCGCGGTACCGACCGGCATCTCGCATGTCACCGCCCCGGCTCCGGCGCCCACTATCCCGGCGGCCCCGGCCGTGCAGTCAGCCTCCGCGACGGGCCTGGACACGAGCCACCCCGGGTTGGCTTCGGCTCCCACCGGGCTTTCCAGCGGCTTGACCACGGCGGCGCCGGCAACCAGCACGGCAACCGCGCACCTCACCACCGCCCACGCGACCACGCTCACGCCGCACCACTGATCACTGCCGACGACTCTGGTTTCGTCGCTGTAAAAGCTCTTAACGGCTTTCTTAACGGCTCTGCTCCGCCGCCAGGCGGCGGAGCAGAGCCCACCCCCAAAAAAACGCTCCCCTGGAGGACTCCGAAATGTCTGTCTCGATCAAATCAACCGCTCGTACTGGCTCCGCCGCCGTCATGACCAGCCTGCTCGACGAGCTGTACGCACTCACTTACGCCGCCGACCGACCCGACCTCGCCGACCGGCTGGTACACGCCAGGGCCAGGGTGAACGATCCGACACTGCGTATTGTGGTGACCGGTCAGACCGGCCAAGGCATGAGCTCGCTGGTCGACGCCATAGCCGGTGCTCCGGTCACCTCGGAAGGCGCGGAACGGAGTCTGCCGGTGCTGGTCAGCCACAGCGCCACGCCGTACAGCCGCCCGTCCACATCGCAGACGTCTCGGATCGAAGTCGGCGTTCCCAACCCGCTGCTCGCGCAAGGTGTGACGCTCATCGACGCCCCCGGCATCTACGGCGCGGACACGGCGGCCGCGGCCACCGTGTTGGAACTGGTCGCCAGCGCGGATGCGGTGCTGTTCGTCTCCGATGCCAGCCAGGAATACACCGCCCCGGAAGTTGAGTTCATCGGCCAGCTGCGTCAGCTGTGCCCAACCGTGGTCGGGGTGGTCACCAAGATTGATCTCTACGAGCGGTGGTCGGACATTCAGCGCGCCAACCGAGCGCATCTGGACACCGCCGGGCTGGATATCCCGCTGCTGCCGGTGTCGGCCATGCTCGCTCAGGCCGCCCAAGCCGACCAGGACACGAACCTCACGGTGGAATCCGGGGTGCCGCAGCTGGTTGACTTCCTGCGCCAACACGTGATCGCCAACGCCAACGCCGTGCTGCGCGCATCGGTGATCAACGATATTCAGATCATCACGGACCAGCTGATGATGACCGCCACCGCCGAGCTTGAAGCGTTGCGTGACCCAACTCAGGGAACGGCGCTGGTCGTAGAACTTCAGCGGGCCGTCGCGGCATCGGACCTGTTACGCGCGCAGTCAGCGCGCTGGCAGCTCGTCCTCGGTGACGGCATCGTGGAGTTGATCGCCGAGGTCGAGCACGCCCTGCGGCACCGGCTGCGCGGGGTGGTC
>JAFASX010000118.1 GCA_019244295.1 Pseudonocardia sp. | reverse complement strand
CTGGCGAGCGGTCTGATCGCGGCTGAAGGCCCGGTCACCTGTCTGATCGTCAGAGGCAACCGGGCCGGGTTCATCTACCCGGTCAAGGTCGGCAAGCCCAGCTTTATCGAGGACGACGAGATATACATCGCGGTGCAGGACGGCGGGCCACATGGGCCGGACTTCGTCACCTTCGTTGGTCCGGCGCGGAAGGGCGTGATCACCTGATGCGACCCGAGCCTCCCGGCCCAACTGGTAACCGCAGGCAAGATCACGGTGCATGACGTCGACGGCGACTACTGAGTCTGGTTGAGCCGGCACGGCTCCAGCCGCTCGGGCACAGTTGTCACGACAACCGCGGCCGAGCGACTAGCGCCGCGCGGAGTCAGCTGATCGGCGGCGGCGGTGCGAGCTTGGCTGACCACTTGTCTTCGATGCGGCCGAATTTCCAGACCGCCAGCGCGACTAGCCAGGTGACCACGAACAGCGCGACGATGCCGTAGCCGGCGTAGTCCAGCGGAATGTTGGCGATCGCGGCCAGCGGCCCGGAATCGATGCCGGCCTGTTGGGTCAGGACCCCGATCAGCTCGATTGTGCCGATGATCAGCGCCACCATGACCGAGAGCGCGGTGATCGTGATGTTGTAGAAGACCTTCCGGACGGGTTTGGCGAAGGCCCAGCCGTAGGCGGCGTTCATGAATATTCCGTCGGTGGTGTCCATCAAACTCATGCCGGCGGCGAAGAGGATCGGCAGGATCAGGATGGCGTAGAAGGGCAGGTTGAACGCCGCCGCGCCGCCGGCCAGCACCAGGAGCCCGACTTCGGTGGCGGTGTCGAAGCCGAGCCCGAACAGCACCCCGACGGGGTAGATGTGCCATGGCTTACGCACCGATTTGGTCAGGGTGGCCAGGAACCGGTTCATGAACCCGCGCTTGTTGAGCCGGTCTTCCAGCTCTTGTTCGCTGTAGCTGCCGGTGCGCATGGCGCGGAAGACCTTGACGATGCCGATGAGCACGACGAGGTTGAGGATACCCAGAATCCACAGGAACACCCCAGACACCGACGCGCCGATGATCCCGGTGATCGAGTGCAGCGGTGAGTTCTCATCGGCCACCGGCGCGGCCAGCGCGCGCGCGCCGACCGCGAGCAGGAACGCCAGCCCGAACACGATGGTCGAATGGCCGAGGGAGAACCAGAAGCCGACCGAGAGCGGCTTGCGGGTGTCGCCGCTGGCGGCATTGTCGGCCATCAGCTTCCGGGTGGTGTTGTCGATCGCGGCGATGTGGTCGGCGTCGAAGGCGTGCCGCAGCCCGAAGCTGTAGGCGAGCACACCCACACCGACGCCGTAGATGCCGGTTGCGCCGAGGTTGTAGCCGCGGGGCACGACCCAGATCAACAGCACTCCGAAGCCTATGAGGTGTAGCAGGGCGATGAACCCGTACATCCCGGCGATCGAAGTCCAATCAGCGCGGGTAAGCGTAGCCCGAAAGCGGGCGAACGAACCCGATAGTGTGGTTGGGGTGACCATAAGTATCCTCGCCTCACCCGATCGTGGTGACTGGCTGGTTGGCAGTCACCTGATTGGGAGTATCCACATATAAGAGGCAAGTGCAAGGTCGATGCGATAAGCCGGGCCGAGGGCTCGCCTCGAAACACCCGGAGGGCACAGCGTCAGGGGCGGCCTGGGTGACTTCAGGCGCTTGCGAGCGCGAACAGCGGAGCCGGCCACCCGGTGGCGCGGGCCGGCCGCTGGCCTACACCTGGTGGCCGGGCCTCCCTCGGCTGTCCCGCGATCTGGTCAGCTGTCGTCCACTGTCGTCCCCGTGCCGCCTGATCTGGTCAGCTGTCGTCTCCGTGCCGCCCGTGGTGATGCTGGCTGGGCCCGTCGTCGTCATTCTCGTCGTCATTTCCCGGATCGTGGTAGGTACCCCGGTCTTGCGGCTGGGCCGGGATGTTGCATTTCTGGTTGGCGTAGATAGGTCCGGCCATGACCGGCAGGTTGTTGGGCGGGTTGACCTGCGCGGGGACCTTGCCGGTGAACGCACTCTCGCATTTGTCAGTGGCTTGTTTGGTGCCGTCCTGTCCGTCGATCCAAATGTCCAGGTGTGTGTCGGTGCCATCGGGCGCACCTGCGGCACCCGAGTCCTCGACGATCGCGTAGCGTTGAAGAGTTGGCAGGTAAAACTTGGTGCCTGGCTCCCACTCCATATGTCCGTTGTGGCCGGGAACCGCCACGGTGACGGGGTCGGCGAAAGTGCCCTGCCCGCTGGCCCGCTGGTGCAGGACCGGCTCACCGACACGTGATGAACCGGGTGGTGTGTTGTCTTGCCAGGAATACCCGGTCAACCAAATGGACAACTGCTGCGGTTCAGTCGATGACTGCGCTGACCCTGGTGACTGCGCTGACCCTGGTGACTGCGGCGACGACTGGCCCTGCGCCTGGTGGGTCTGTCGGGTTGAGGACTCCGCGCAGCCAGAGGCCAGCATTATTACCGCCCCGAGCACGGCCGCCCTCGTCGCCAGCTGACCAGGGGTTGACTTGCCCCAAGCCCGACCCCGCTGACCTACTCTGCCGGTGTTCCCCATCTTCGGTTACTCCCCTCCACTCGGTCGGTTGTTGCCGAGCACAGGTTCTTACACGAGGTGACCAGCCAGCTGTGCTCAAGTTGTGCATCCGCTATGAGCCGAGCTGGGTCTTCATGGCGCTCTCAGTGGCTCTCAGTGAGCGGGCGAACCGGGCATATGCGCCCGCTTGGAGTGGGCCTTGGAGTGGGCCTTGGAGTGGGCCTTGATTGGGCACAGCCCTGGTTGGCTACATCCGTGGATTGCCGAGACGGTGGTGAGCCACCCGGTCGTGCGCGACCATAGCGCCTTCGACCGGTTCGACGTGCACCACTGCCTCGGCCAGCCGGGGCACCTTGTGTAACAGCTCATGCTCGATATCGTGTGCGATTCGGTGTGCGTGTTCGACGGTCAGGTTCGAGCGCACTCGGGCGGTCAACTCGGCCCGTAACCGGTGTCCTACCCAGCGTAACCGTAGTTGATCGACTTCAAACACGCCGGGGGTGCTAGCGGCCGTGCGCTCGGCGAGTTCGACCGTGGCCGGCTCAACCGCGTCCATCAAACGACGCAGCACCTCGCGCGCGGCGTCCCGGGCCACGAACGCGATCATCACCGCGATGGCCATGCCGATCAGTGGATCGGCCACCTCGATACCGAGCCAGATCCCCAGGGCGCCGAGCACAACCGCGAGCGAGGTGAAACCATCGGTACGGGCGTGTACCCCGTCGGCAACCAACGCCGCCGAGCCGATCCGGCGACCTATCGCGATCCGATACCTGGCGACCAGCTCGTTGCCGGTGAAGCCAACCATGCCGGCCAACGCGACTGCCCACAGATGGCCCACCGGGTGCGGGTGCAGCAATCGATGCACGGCCTGCCACACCGCCAGCGCCGAGGACGTACCGATCAGCAACACGACCACCGCACCGGCGAGATCCTCAGCTCGCCCAAGCCCGTAGGTGTGTCGACGGGTGGCCGGGCGACGCCCGAGTCGAAATGCGATCGCCAACGGAACCGCTGTGAGCGCGTCGGCCGCGTTGTGGATGCAGTCGCCTAACAGCGCGACCGAACCGCTCAGCACCACCACCAGGAGCTGAACGCAGGCGGTCAGTGCCAATGCGACGAATGACCAGGTCACCGTCCGTAAGCCGAGCGAACTGGTGTACAGTGCCTGGTCCAGTCGCTGCGCGCTGTCGTGGTGGTGTGGGCGGGGTAGCGGGGCGAGCAGACGGGCCAACAGTCCGCCTCTCCGGTGGTGGTGTTGGTGCATCGAGTCCTCCCGCCGGCTGAACACAGCATGTCCTCGCTAGCCCACACGACATGTCCCCCAAGCGGACGGTGTCGGTAACCGTCGTCCGTCCCGGCCGTTACACTTCATGCGGAACCGAATGCGGTCCAGCCTACGGCGGTTTTGCCCTACGGTGGTTTTGAGACGAGCGGAGCTTGATTGTGATTCGGGCCAATGCGGCTGTTGTGGCTTTGGCCGTGGTGATCCTTGCGGTCATTGTGGCCGTGGTCTTGCTTGTCGCCCGTTACACCCAACCTCAGCAAGGGCAGTTTGGTGGCGGGCCGGGCGGCAATCCGGCCCAGGCCCACGGGCAGGCGAATTTTCCGCAGGGTAACCCGGGCTTTGTTGGGCGGCCGGGGCCGCCAGTTGCTTACCCGGCGGCGGGTGGTCAAGCCGGGCCATACCAGCCCCAGCCAGCGCCTGTGGTGACCGGGGTGTCCGTCGGCCGTGGTGGCGGCACCGCCGTCACCGTCACCTCCTCGCCCCCGCAGGCGGCATGTACCCCGGGGTTGTTGGTCGCCGTACTCGGGCTCGTCTTGTCGTTAGTGGGCCTCGGGGGATCGACCTGCTGAAGCCCACTTCGGAGTGGTACTGCGCTCCCTGAGTGGGGGTTAGGCTCGGGACCCGTGGCTGCCCGCGACCCGGCGAGCCGACCGGATCCGTTCACGCACCCGGTGCGGCCGATGCAGGCGTGCGATGGGGAAGCTCCGGCGGGCTCGGCCTGGGCGTTCGAGTTCGTGTGGGACGGCCTACGGGCGATGGCCTACCTGGAGTCCGGGCGGGTGCACCTGCTCAGCGGAGGGTCGGATCGGTCGATCACCGCCGCCTACCCCGACTTAGCTAGGCTGGCCGCGCTCGCTGACACCCATGGTGACCTCGTACTGGACGGTAAGATCGTTGCCTTCGACGACCTTGGTCGGCCGCACGCCGGCCCCTTGCGGCAACGGATGAGCACTCCCCGCCCGTCCGAGGCGCTGCTGCGGCGGGTACCGGTCCGGTTCTATGTCTGTGACCTGCTGTACGCCGAGGGTCGCTCGACGCTGGCTATGCCCTACCGACGTCGACGCGAGCTGCTTGCCCACATTGACCTGACCGGCCTGCCGGCGGACGCCTCGCCGTACTTCCTGGACACCGACGGCGGCATCATGCTCGATGTCGCGCGGCGGCACGGCCTGCCGGGCGTGGTGGCCAAGCGGCTCGACTCGCGGTACCACCCGGGCCGCCGTTCCCGAGCCTGGGTACAGACGGTGCCTCGCCAGGTGCAACAGGTGGTGGTCGGCGGCTGGCAGCCAGGTGGCCGCAGTGGCGGTGAGCCGTTTGGCGCGCTGCTGGTCGGGGTCACTGAGCCGGCCGGGTTGCGCTACGTCGGCCGGATCAACGCCGGGCTGGACCATCGAGCCTGCCGTGAGCTGTCCGGCCGGCTGGACGAACTGGTGCGGCCGAACAGCCCATTCCGCGACCTTCCGCCGGAATCGCACCGATTCGGCGCGCGTTGGGTGGCGCCTCGCCTGGTGGGCGAGGTTTCCTATCGGCGCTGGGAGACCGACGGGCGACTGCGGCATGCGACTTGGCTGGGATTGGCTTCGGGTACTCACCCCGCGGTGGTGCACGGACCGCCACCACCGCTGCCTGTGTCGGAGGTTTCGAGGGTCTCGGAGGCGGAGGTCTCGGGGGTCTCGGAGGAACGGCCCGCCAAGCTAGAAGGTGAGCTCACCGCGCTGCGGGAGGCGGTTCGGTTGGCGCAGGCGGAGGTCCGAGCGCTGCGTGCGCAGATCTCGCCACACTTCCTCTACAACGCCCTGACCACGATCGCGGCCTACGTCCGTACCAACCCACCCCGGGCTCGTGAGCTGCTGGGCGAGTTTGCCGAGTACACCCGATACTCGTTCCGCGCGGGGACGACACAGACCACGTTGGGCGCTGAGTTGGCCAACGTCGAGCGGTACCTCGCGCTGGAGCAAGCGCGCTTCGGCGACCGGTTGAAGGTCGTCTGCCGGGTAGGCACTGAGCTGCATGACGTCGCATTGCCGTTTCTCACCTTGCAGCCGCTGGTGGAGAACGCGGTGCGGCACGGCATCGAAGGCACCCCTAGTGGCGGAACTGTCCGTATCGTTGCGCTCGCCGACGGGTCCGACTGTGTGATCACAGTTTCCGAGGATGCCAGCGTTGGGCATGGGATGGACGCGCAGCGGCTTGGCGAGGCCACCGAGGACCTGCGCGCTCGGCTAGCGGCGGCCGGTTACCAGCCGGGCCTTGGGGTGGACGCCGGATCGGACTCTGGCAGCTCGGTCACCATGCGGATACCCCGCGCCGGTGTCGCACCCACGACAGGCGAACCGAGCGGCTAACGGAGCGGTAGGCGTGCTCACGAGGTGAACCCGATCTGGGCGTAGTCGATGTCGGACAGCCCCGGCGCGCCGAAGTTGGCCAGCGTGGACCGCACCGCGTAGGCGCCAGGCGAGGGAAACAGCGGCACGCTGCGCACCACCTCCCAGATCAGCTTGTCCAGGCTGTTGCCGTCCGCCGTACGTTGCTCGTCGTTCAGGTTCTGGGCGGACTGGCTGAACATGTCCACCACGTCCCCGTTGTTGATCCGGGCGTAATTGGAGCCGATATCGGTTCCAATTACGTCGTAGTAACGCCGGACCTCCGTGCTCAACGGCATGGATGGGGTTTCTTCCCGGTTGAGGATCAGATCGAAGTTCCCGGCGCGCAGCGCCTGTTCCTTCAGTTTCGGGGCGAGCGGCTGGACAATCGCGGTTACCCCGATCGCGCCCAGCTGCTCGACCATGGCCAGGCTCACCTGCTCGGCCACCGGGTCCGCGGCTTCGATGACCACCCGCAACTGCAATGGTTTTCCGCCCAGCTGCCGCCGGTTGCCAACGCGGCGCCAGCCCAGCGCGTCGAGCTGTTGGTTGGCAACCGCGGTGTTGAAGGACAGTTCGCCGGAGTTGTCCTGGTATTCCACGCTGCCAAGCGGGTAGATGTGGTTGCCGGTGGCGTGGATCGCTTCGTTGATCTCTCCGATCGCCCGTTTGGCGATGCTGTCGCGGTCGAGGCCGCGAGCGATCGCCCTGCGTAGCGCCAGATCGGCGAGCGGGGCTCCCGGTCCGCCGTTGAACAGCAGCTCCTGGTAATGCCGGTTCACCGACTGGCGCAGCACGAAGCCGCGCAGAGTGCGGATTTGCCGGGCCAGCGTGGTGTTGTAACCGATCGGCGCGAAGTCAATGCCGCCCGGGGTGGTCAGCCCCTGGAAATACTGGGAAAGGGCGTAGGGCTTGAAGACGATCCGGTCCAGCTTCGCCTTGGGACCCCACCACTTCTCGTTGCGGGCCAGGGTGACCGTGTGGGCAACCTGGTCGATCGCCTGCAACACGAATGGCCCGGCCGAGACCGGGATCTTTCGGACCCACGCGGTGTTGAACGCGATCGGGGTCGAATAGTTTGAGGCCGGATACAGCGGGCTGAATAAGCCCTGCCACTCCGCGAACGGTTTGCGGAAGGTGACGATGACCTGTTTGTCGTCACCGCCCCTCGCCACTGAGGCGATGTCGTCGTAGCCGTTCGAGCCGGCTACCTGGTAGGCCGGGTCGGTGCCGTTGAGCGCCTTCCACTGGGCGGCGAAGTCCCGCCAGGTGATCGGCGTGCCGTCGCTCCAGGTTGCGTTCGGGTTGAGGATGTAGCGGACCGTCTGCGGCGACGGCGCGGTCAGGGTGGCGGACACCACATAGTCGGGATCCGGCTGGCGTCCGCCGTCCGCGGCTTTGCGGAATGGCCGAGGCATGAGGGCATTGACCACGGCGGCGTTGTCCTCGGAGGGGCCGTCGAGTTGGTGGTAGTTGAATGTGACTGGGATTCCCTCGTACGGCCAGTGCAGCTCACCTCCTGACTTGAGTTCACTCACGTCCACCGGGTTGAGGTCGGCCCGGCCCGCGATGAGCGTCGGGCTGGCGACTGGGGCGCTGGTGTCGGCGGGGGTCCCACTCCCACAGCCCGCGGTGGTAGTCGTGGCCAGCGCCAGCGCCGCGGTGAGCAGCAGCATGACAGAACGCTTCACTTGATGAATCCCGCGTTGATGTAGTCGATGTCGGCGAACCCGGGGGCGCCGAAGTTGGCCAGGGTGGAGCGCACGGCGTAGGCGCCGGGCCGGGCGTACAGCGGGATGTCGTGCTGGTTGGCCCAGAGCAGCTTGTCGATCTGGTTGCCGATGTCGATGCGTTTGGCTTCGTCCAGCTCAGCGATACTTTGGGCGAACAGCCGGTCGATCTCGGAGGAGGAGATCCGCCCGTAGTTCTGTCGCACGTTGCCAGGGGGCGGGGTGGTGAAGATGCTGGCCGAGCTGCTCAGCGGGGTGGGGGTGCTGCCCCAGGCGAAGATCACCAGGTCGAAGTTGCCCGAGGTGAGGTTGGTGGTCCATTCCTGCGACGGGTACTGCTGGCCCACCACGGCGACCCCGATCTGGTCGAGCTGGTTCTGCAGCGTGCGTACCAGGTCCTCGTTGGCACCGGCGGTGTAGTAGATCAACCGCAGGCTCAGCGGCTTGCCGTTCTTGTGCCGGGTGGCGCCGGGACTCGGTCGGGTCCAGCCGAGCGCGTCGAGGGTGCGTTCGGCGGCGGCCGGGTCGAAGGTCAGCTCGGCGCCGTTATCCCGGTACTGCTTGCTGCCCTTGCGGTAAATGTGGTTGCCGGTGGTGCCGGAGTTTGGTTCAACCTGACCGATCATCCGCTGTGCCACCGCATTCCGGTCAATACCTTGGGCGACCGCTTTGCGCACCGCCGGGTCGGCCAGAACGGCACCCGGCGCTCCGTTCAGGGTTACCTGTTCGTAGTACGGCGAGGGTGCATCGCGGATCACCACGCCCGGGGTGGACTGCGCGCGACGCAGCAGGTTCACGTCAGCGCCCACATCGTAGAAATCGATTTCGTCGTTGGCCAGCGCGTCCGGCAACGCCGCCCGATCCAGCGCGCGGAAGATGATCCGGTCCAGCTTGGCCGGGGTGCCCCACCAGCGCGGGTCGCGTTTCACCGTGACGGTCTTGGCGGTCTGGTCGATCGAGTCCAGCATGAACGGCCCAGCGGTAACCGGCATGGCGGTCGCCCAATCGCTGTTGAACGCCTTCGGGGTCGAGGTGTGCGAGGCCGGGTAGAGCGGGCCGAACAGCGCCCGCCACTCCGCGAACGTCTTTTTGAAGGTGACCACCACCTGCTTGTCGTCCGTCCCGCGCGCCACGGAGGACACGTCCTCATACCCGCTCGTCCCGGCGGCCTGGTACCCGGGGTTGGCGCCGTTCTGCGACTTCCACGACGCTTCAAAGTCGCGCCAGGTGATCGGGATACCGTCGCTCCAGGCCGCCTTCGGGTTGATCGTGTAGGTAACCACCTGCGGGTTCGTCGAGGTGACCGCCGCGCTGGTCAGGTAGTCGGGGTTGACGCGCGAGCCGCCGTCGGCGGTGGCGAGGAACGGCGCGGGGATGAGCGCGTTGATGATGGCGATGGTCTCCGCGGTAGTGCCGTCGACCTGGTTGTAGTTGTAGTTGTTGGGCAGCCCGTCGATCGGCCAGCGCAGGTCGCCTCCGTCGCGGACCTCCTCGCGCGGCTTCGGGTTGATGTCCTGGCCGCCGACGGCCGTGCCGGATAGCCGGCCGCCGTTCCCACCGCTTGAACAGCTGGCAAACACCACCCCGACGGCGGCCAGCGCGCCGCCACGCAGAAAGACCCGCCGATTGATCACTTCAGATACCCCGTGTTGACGTAGTCCACATCGGCGAACCCTGGTGCGCCGAAGTTGGCCAGCGTGGAACGCACGGCGTAGGCACCGGTGGACGGGTAGAGCGGCAAGTGGTGCACTTCTTCCCAGATCAGCTTGTCGACCTGATTGCCGATCTCGGCGCGTTTAGTGTCGTCCAATTCCCGGATTCCCTGGTCGAATAGCGCGTCGATTTCGCGGCTGGAAATCCGGCCGTAGTTCTGCCGCACGTCATTGCCCTTTGGCTCGGCGTAGATGCCTCGCCCGCTGCTGAACGGGGTGGCGGTGTTCTCCCAGGCAAACCCGACCACATCGAAGTTGCCCGACCTGAGGCGTTTCTGGGACTCCGCGATCGGTACCGGTTCGATCACCACAGTGACTCCGAGCTGATCCAACTGGTCCTGGATGGCCTTATCGATCTGCTCGCCCACCGGGTTCGGCGCGAATTGCGCGAGCCGCAACCGCAGCGGTTGCCTGCCTTTGGCCCTGGCGCCGCCTGGACCGGATCGCAGCCAACCCAGCTCGTCGAGCTCCCGGTTGGCGGCCGCTCGGTCGAAGGGCAAAGCGTCCGAATTGTCCCGATAGTCCGTGGACCCGTAGGCGTAGATGTGGTTGCCGTGCTGGCTGGCGTTCGGCACGATCTGGCCAATCATCCATTGCGCGATGGCGGTGCGGTCGATCCCCTTCGCGATGGCCTGGCGCAACCGGAGGTCCGACAAGATGGTCCCCGGAGCGCCGTTGAAGGTGATCTGGTTATACGTCCGGTCGGGGGACTGGCGAATGGCCACCCCCGGTGTCGATTGGGCCCGACGCAGTAGGTCAACGTTAGACCCGATCTTGTAGAAGTCGATCTCGTTGTTGGCCAGGCCATCAGCCAGCGCGGCGCGCTCGCAGACCCGGAAGATGATCCGGTCCAGCTTGGCCCGGTCGCCCCACCAGCGGTCGCTGCGCCGCAGCGTGACGGTCTTGGCGGCGCGGTCGATCTTGTCGAGGACGAACGGCCCCGCGGTGACCGGGAGCTTGCCAGCTAAACCGGTGTTGAACGCCACCGGGTCAGCGTTGGTTGAAACCGGATACAGCGGGCTGAACAAGCCTTTCCACTCGGCGAACGTCCGGTTGAACGTGACGACGGCCTGCCTGTCGTCGCTGCCTTTAGCCACCGAGCCGATGTCTTCGTATCCGGTTCCGCTGGCCGCGGCAAAAGCCGGGTTGGCGCCGTTCAGGGCTTTCCACTGGGCCTCGAAGTCACGCCAGGTGATCGGGGTGCCGTTGCTCCAGGCCGCCCTCGGGTTGATCGTGTAGGTAATCACCTCAGGGTTGCTGGAGGTCAGTTCCGCCGAGGTCAGATAGTTCCGGTTGAGCGCCATCCCGCCGTTGACGGTGTCAGTGAACAGGAACGGCAGCAGTGCGCCGACCACATCCCGGGTTGGGCCGGATGCGCCGTCGAGCTGGTTGTAGTTGTAGTTGTCCGGCAGCGAGTCGATCGGCCAGCGCAGGTCGCCCCCGTCGCGCAACGTCTGGCGAGGCTTGGGATTGATGTCGTTGATTTCCACGTGTCTCGACGGCCCCCCGCCGCCCGAGCAGCCGGCCAGAGTGAGGACGGCACAGACCACCATGGCGACCAGCACCCGCGCCGAACGACTCACACCACCTCCCGGACCCGAGCATGGTGACAGGCCACCTGGTGACCGGCTGCTACCGGGCCGTCATCCGGAGCTCGCATCTCCGGGTCCTGCTCCAGACACAGCCGCGCGGCCAGCGCGCCGAGGGTAGGGAATAGTGGGCAGCGGGTGTGAAACCGGCAGCCGGCTGGTGGGTCGGCGGGGTTCGGCGGCTCACCACGCAGCAGGATTCGCTCCCGGCGGCGTTCCACCGGTGGATCGGGGATCGGGATCGCGGACAGCAGCGCCTGGGTGTACGGGTGGCGGGGGGCGGCGAACACCGCGTCCACCGGGCCGATCTCAACCAGCTTCCCCAGGTACATCACGGCGACCCGATTGGCCAGGTGGCCCACCACCGACAGATCGTGTGCGACGAACAGGTAAGCCAACCCGAGCCGGCCGCGCAGCTCGTCGAGCAGGTTGATCACTCCGGCTTGGATGGACACGTCCAACGCGGACACCGGCTCGTCGAGCACCAGCACCTTCGGTTCTAGCGCCAACGCCCTCGCGATGCCAATCCGCTGGCGCTGACCGCCGGAAAACTCCGCCGGGTACCGTTCGGCGTGCTCCGGGTGCAGCCCGACCAGCGCGAGCAGCTCGGCGACCCGTTCAGCCCGCCGCGCCGCCGGAAACCCGTGCACCATCAGCGGCTCAGCGATCACATCACCGACCGGCAGCCTCGGGTCCAGCGACGCCACCGGATCCTGGAATACCACCTGCAGGTCGCGCCGAATGGCCTTGCGTCCGGCCCGGTCCAGCGCGGCGACGTCGCGCCCGAGCACTTCGATGCTGCCGGTGGTCGGGTTGGCCAACCCGAGGATCTCCATCAGCGTCGAGGTCTTCCCACAGCCCGACTCCCCGACCAGGCCGAGCACCTCGCCGGCGCGCAGCTCGAACGACACCCCATCCACCGCCCGCACGGTGCCGACCCGGCGGCGGAAGATCGTGCCGTGGGTCAGCGGGTAGTGCCGGCTGAGGTTGGTGACCCGAAGCACCACCTCCCCGTTGGGCCTTCTCTGGTGGTCTGGTGCCTGGATGCCGAACACGCCGGCGGCCGCCGGCTCGTCGCGGCGCGGCTCGCCGCTTCGCCAGCAGGCGCTGAGGTGCCATCCGCCGTTGACGTTGACCAGCGCGGGCTCGGCCGTCCGGCAGCGATCGACCGCTAGCGGGCAGCGGGGCACGAACGGGCAGCCGGGGTCGAGGTCCACCATGGACGGGGGCTGCCCTTCGATCGGCACCAGCGGCGCTCGACGGTCGCCGTCCAACCGGGGCACGGAACCGAGCAACCCGAGTGTGTACGGCATCCTCGGCCGGGCGAAGATCTCGTCCACCGGCGCGGTCTCCACGATCCGCCCCGCGTACATCACCTGTACCCGATTGGCCACCCCGGCCACCACCCCGAGGTCGTGGGTGATCAGGACCAGGCCGGCCCCGGTCAGCTCGCGCGCGATGCGCAGCACATCGAGCACTTGGGCCTGCACGGTGACGTCCAGCGCGGTGGTCGGCTCATCGGCGATGATCAGATCCGGGTTGTTGGCAATGGTCATCGCGATCACCACCCGCTGGCGCATGCCACCGGAGAACTCGTGCGGGAACGCTTTCGCCCGCTGCCGCGCCTGCGGGATACCGACTACGTCCAGCAGCTCAATGGCCCGTTCGGCCGCTTGCTTGCGGCTCATCGTGCCCTTGCCGTGCACGAGCAGAGCTTCAGCCACCTGATCGCCGACGGTGAAGATCGGCGTGAGCGCGGAGAGCGGATCTTGGAACACCATCGCGATCCGGCTGCCTCTGATTTTTGCCAGTTCGGCCTCCGAGCGGCCGAGCAGCTCTTCACCTCGGAACTGGATCGAGCCGGACACCCACGCCTGCGGGGGCAGCAAGCCCATGGTGGCCAACGCGGACACCGACTTACCGGACCCGGACTCCCCGACGATGCCCAGCACCTCGCCGGCGGCCACCTCGAAGCTCACCCCACGTACCGCGCGTACCAGGCCGGCCTCGCTGGGGAAGGACACCGCGAGGTCGCTGACCCGCAGGATCGGTTCATTCACGGCCGCTTCTCCCCGCTGTTGGCGCCTTGGCGGCCGCGCGCTCGGCACGCGGATGGATCCAGAGCATCCCGCAGGCCGTCGCCGAAGAAGTTGACCGCGAGCACGGTGAGCACCAGCAGACCAGCCGGGAAGTCAAACAACCACGGGAACGTCAGCGCCGACTCGGTGCCGGAGGAGATCAGCGTGCCGAGCGAAACATCCGGCGGCTGGATACCGAACCCGAAGAAGCTCAGCGCGGTCTCGCTCAGGATCGCTCCGGCCACCCCGATCGTCGCGTCAATGATCAATATGGAGGCCATGTTCGGGATGATGTGCCGGGTGATGATCCGCCAGGCCGCCATGTCCATGAACCGCGCCGCCGCCACGAACTCCCGTTCGCGCAGGGTGAGCGTCATCCCCCGGACGATTCGAGACGAGATCATCCAGTTGAACGCGGACAACAGCAGCACCAACAGCAGCCACGACTTGCCCCGGAACGCCGGGCTGAGGATGGCCACGATGAGGAACGAGGGAAGTACCAGCAACAGGTCGACCAGCCACATCAGGCCGCGGTCGGTGGCC
The DNA here is from genome assembly GCA_019244295.1 of Pseudonocardia sp. GTDB lineage: Bacteria > Actinomycetota > Actinomycetes > Mycobacteriales > Pseudonocardiaceae > Pseudonocardia. The sequence goes on along the minus strand of JAFASX010000118.1, from coordinate 18,280 downwards.
CGGCCGAAGTAGCCAGCCAGCGAGCCGACCACGGCGGCCAGCCCGGTGGAGATGACCCCCACCAGCAAGCCGATCAGCAACGACTTCTGCAGCCCGCGCATGCACTGGGCGAACAGGTCCTCGCCGAGCGAGGTGGTACCGAACCAGTGCGTCGGCGACGGCGGCAGCAGTAGCGCCAGGTCGTCCTGGGTCCGGTAGTCCCACGGGTAGAACAGCGGGGAGACGAACGCCCCAATGAACAGCAGCACGATGAACGCCGCGCCGGCCAGCCCGAGCCGATTGCGTCGCAGCCGACGGGCGACCAGCCGACCCCGGCTCACCCTCACCGGGCGGGTGACGGGGATAGCCGCCTCGGGCGCGGCCGCTTTGGCGGGTTGGCTGAGGGTTTCGCTCATCGCACCCGCACCCGGGGATCCAGAGCCGCGTAAAGCACGTCGGACAGCCAACCGGCGAACAGCACCAGCACCGCGATGAACAGGGTCACCGTCGCGGTGATGTTGGCGTCCTGGTTTTGCACCCCGACAAGCAACCAGTCGCCCATACCGAACCAGCCGAAGATCCGCTCGGTGAACACCCCACCGGTGACAAGCAACCCGAAGCCGAACGCGAACAGGGTGGCCATCGGGATCAACGCGGTGCGCAGCCCGTGCTTGAACAGCGCCTGGCGGCGGGTCAGGCCTTTGGCCCGCGCGGTGCGCAGGAAGTCGCTGCCGAGTACGTCGAGCATCGCGCTGCGCTGATAGCGGCTGTACACCGCGACCTGGCCGATCGCGATGGCGATGGTGGGCAGCACCAGGTGCTGCAGGTGGTCGACCACCAGATCCCAGCCAGTGCCGCTGAAGCCAGCCGTCGACTCGCCGTTGAAGTACAACAGCTGGGTGCCGGCGGCTTGGTTGACCGGCAGCCAGGCCACCTTCAGCAGCGTGCCGATCACGAACACCGGGGTGGAAAGGACCAGGAACGAGAAGAGCGTGCCAACGTGGTCGAAGATCGAGTACTGCTTGATCGCGGCAGTGACCCCGAGCAGTACCCCGGCCACGATGCCGATCACGGTGCCGGCCAGGAACAACCGCAGGCTGATGCCGACCCGCCGCCACAGCTCGTCGTTGATCGACGCGCTGGCCACCGTCTTGCCGAAGTCGCCGCGAGCCACGCCGGAGATCCAGATCCCGAACCGCTCCGGGATCGGCTTGTCCAGGTGCAGCTCGACCCGCTTGGCCTCGATGGTGGCGGCCGGCGGGGGCGGCTGGCGCATAGACAGCTGATCCAGCGGACGGAACGTCAGCGAGGCGAGCGCATAGGCCAGGAAGGTGGCCAGCAGGCACAGGGCGATGTAGTTCAGCAACCTGCGGGCTAAGAACCGAACCATAGGTGCCCCATTTCCGTTACCGCCTCCCCAGTAAGATCTGTCATTTGTACCGCTGAATAGTGGCCCCGCACGCCGTCGGCGAATAGTGCCGAAGTATATGTGCGGTGCATCGCACCATCCCCCGGCTGGGTTACAGTTGATGTGAAACCGGTGAACTTCGGGATTTATCGACAAGCCCGGCGGGCCGCCTTGGCCCCTAGCGGGCTCGCGGTGTCCTCGCGGTGCCGAGGTGATTTCGTCACCTGACCTTAAGAGACGTAGGCTGGAGTGTTGTGAACCTGGACGTTGCGGCGGAGATCAAGGACCTGTCCGGCACGCTGGACGGGATAGAGACAGTGATGGACCTGCCCAGGCTGCGGGCGGAGATCGCGCGGCTGTCTGAGGAGGCTGGTCAGCCCGACCTGTGGAATGACCAGGATCGCGCCCAGGAGGTCACCAGCCGGTTGTCGCGCGCGCAGGCCGAGCTGCGCCACGTCACCGACATCCGGCGCCGGCTCGATGACCTTCCGGTGCTCTATGAGCTGGCCGAGGAGACCGAGGGCCCGGACGGCGTCGCGGCACTAGCCGACGCGGACGCCGAGCGGGCTAAGCTGCGTGCCGACATCGGCTCGCTGGAGGTCCGTACCTTGCTGTCCGGGGAGTACGACGAGCGGGAGGCGCTGGTCACGATCCGCTCGGAGGCCGGCGGGGTGGACGCGGCCGACTGGGCCGAGATGCTGATGCGGATGTACCTGCGCTGGGCCGAGCGCCACGAGTATGGAGTGGACGTCTACGACACGTCCTACGCCGAAGAAGCCGGCATCAAGTCGGCCACCTTCGCGGTGCACGCGCCCTTCGCGTACGGGACGCTGTCGGTCGAGCAGGGTACCCACCGGTTGGTTCGCATCTCCCCGTTCGACAACCAGGGGCGGCGGCAGACGTCGTTCGCGGGCGTCGAGGTCGTTCCCGTGGTGGAGTCCACCGACCACGTCGAGATCGACGAGAAAGATCTGCGGGTGGACGTGTACCGCTCCTCTGGCCCCGGCGGGCAGGGGGTGAACACAACCGACTCGGCGGTCCGGCTGACCCACCTGCCCACCGGCATTGTGGTCTCCTGTCAGAACGAGCGCTCCCAGCTGCAGAACAAAGCGTCCGCGATGCTCGTTCTGCAGGCCAAGCTGCTGGAGCGGCGCCGGCAGGAGGAGCAGGCGAAGATGGATGCGCTGAAGGACACCGGCACCTCATGGGGCAACCAGATGCGCTCTTACGTGCTGCACCCCTATCAGATGGTCAAGGACTTGCGCACCGAGTACGAAGTGGGCAACCCGAGCGCGGTGCTCGATGGCGACATTGACGGTTTCATCGAGGCCGGTATCCGGTGGCGACGTCAGCGGCAGCTCGCCGCGCGGTAGGGGGTACGCTCGCCACCCGTGATTCGGCTGGAGAACGTCTCCAAGATCTACCGGGCCTCCGCCCGTCCGGCGTTGGACCAGATCTCGGTGGACGTCAAGAAGGGCGAGTTCGTCTTCCTGATCGGCCCGTCCGGTTCTGGTAAGTCGACGTTCCTGCGGCTGCTGTTGCGGGAGGACGTGCCAACGACCGGTGAGGTCTATGTCGCCGACTGGAACGTGGCCAAGCTGCCCCGCCGGAAAGTGCCCCGGCTGCGCCAGCGGGTGGGCTGTGTGTTCCAGGACTTCCGTCTGCTGCCGAACAAGTCGGTGGCCGAGAATGTCGCGTTTGCCCTCGAGGTGATCGGCAAGCCCGCTCGCACGGTGCAGAAGGTGGTGCCCGAGGTGCTCGAGCTGGTGGGCTTGCAGGGCAAAGCCAACCGGATGCCCAACGAGCTCTCCGGCGGCGAACAGCAGCGGGTGGCGGTGGCGCGCGCGTTCGTGAACCGGCCGCTGGTGCTGCTGGCCGATGAGCCCACCGGTAACCTTGACCCGGAGACGACCCAGGACATCATGCTGTTGCTGGAACGCATCAACCGGACCGGTACCACGGTGCTTATGGCCACCCACGACCATTCGATTGTCGACTCGATGCGGCGGCGGGTTGTCGAGCTGGAGTACGGCAAGCTCGTCCGGGACGAGGTCCGGGGGGTATACGGGGTGGGTCGGTAGTGCGTTTCAACTTCGTCCTCCGCGAGGTATGGGCCGGCCTGCGGCGCAACGTCACCATGACGCTGGCGATGGTGCTGACCAACGCGGTCTCGCTGGGCCTGCTCGGCACCGGGCTGCTCGCGGTACACACCATCGACCAGACCCGGGACCTCTACGGCGATCGGCTCGAGGTCGTGGTGTCGCTCACGCTGGATGTTTCGGCCCACGACCCGGACTGCTCGCAGAGCATCTGCGCCGCCCTGCGCGATCAGCTGACCAGTTCACCACTGGTGGCCAGCGTCCGTTACGAGAACCAGCAGGAGGCCTACGCCCGCTTCCAGCGGCTGTTCCGAGGCCAGGCCCTGGTCAGTCTGGCTCGCCCGCAGGGCCTCCCGGCTTCGATGCGGGTCAAGCTGCGCGACCCCACCCAGGCCGAGGCCTTGCGCACCGCGCTGGCCGGCAAGGTCGGGGTGGCCCGAATCACCGATCAACGCGACGTGGTGGAGCGGCTGTTCAGCTTCCTGCGCACTATCCGGGACGTGGTGTTCGCGCTGGCGCTGGTCGAGGTCGTCGCGGCCACGCTGTTGATCTCTAACATGGTGCAGCTCTCGGCGTACTCTCGGCGGATCGAGGTCGGCGTGATGCGGCTGGTCGGCGCCACCCGGTGGTACACCCAGCTGCCGTTCCTGCTGGAGGCCGCGGTCACCGGGGTGGTGGGTACCACGCTCGCGGTGGTCAGCCTCCTACTCGGCAAGTCGCTGTTCCTGGACGACGCGATCCGGAAAGGGTTCGGCGAAGGGGTGATCCCGCTGGTCGGCTACGGCGACATCCTGGCGGTCTCACCGTGGCTGTTCCTGCTCGGTGTCGGCATCGCCTCGATGACCGGCTACTTCACGCTGCGCCTCTACGTCCGCCTCTGAGGCGCTCTTTGCGCTCTTTGCGTTCTTTTGGCGCGTTCTTTTGGCGTCCCCGCGCACGTTCTGTACGCCGCACACACGCTGCGGCACGTGTGCCACGCACAAAACGTGTGTGCGAGGTCGGAGCGTGCGCGGGAGTTACGGGGTTATCCACAGGATGATTCGAAGCGGCACATCGGGCGGGTCGGCTGCGCGATGCTGGCGCGGTGAGCGCTGAGCTGCCCCGGCTGGATCTTCGACGGGCTTTGATCGCTGACGGCTACACCGACGGCGAGCTTCGCAAATGTCGCCGCGTTGGCGAGTTGGCGACTCTCCGTTGGGGGGCCTACGTGCCCGCGTCCGATCGGCGGCTCCAGGACCCGGCGGTCCGTCACGAGCTGCTCGTCCGAGCTACTCTCCCGGGGCTGGGACGTGACGCTGCGGTCAGTCACGCTTCGGCCGCTGTGCTGTGGGGGTTGCCGCTGTGGAAGGTACCGCTCAAACGGGTACACCTGACCCGCATGCAGCACAGCGGCGGGCGGGTCGGACGAGCTGTGCACCTGCACACCGGGCAGTTAGCTGTCGACGAAATGGCCGAGGTGGGCGGGGTTGTGGTGACCTCGCCCGCCCGCACAGTAGTCGACCTGGCCCGCACGGTGAGCTTCGAATCAGCCGTGGTCACCGCGGACGCCGCATTGCACGATGGCCTTGTTGACGCCGCTGGGCTGGCGGCCGCCATGGCACGAGCGGCCGGATCGCGGGGATGCCCCGCCGCCCGGCGAGTCATAGCTTTTGCCAATGGGCGCAGTGAGAGCGTGGGGGAGTCACGCAGCCGGGTAGCGCTGTCCAGGGCGGGCGTGCCAGCGCCGACGCCGCAGTGGGAGGTGTGGTGCGGCAGGACGTTGTTGGGGCGCTGCGACTTTGGCTGGCCTGAGCGCAGCGCGGTCGGCGAGTTCGATGGCGAGGTCAAATACGGTAGGTTGTTGCGACCAGGCCAGGACCCCGGCAAGGTGGTGTTCGAGGAGAAGATCCGTGAGGATGCCCTGCGCGCCCAAGGGCTGAATGTGGTGCGCTAGACCTGGCGCGAGCTGGACGACTTCGCCGAGGCCGCTGTCCGCATCCGCCGTGCACTCGGTATCACCTGAGTGCTCGCGCACACGTTCCCCGCTCGCGCACACGTTCTCCATGCTCACGCACACGTTTTGTACGTGGCACACATGCTGCAGCGCGTGTGCCACGTACAAACGGTGTGTTTGGAGCGCCACGGGCGTGAGCGCACGGACGGGCGGGCGGAACGTAGAGTAGCGGGGTGAAGGAGCAGGGGCAGAAGGTCATCGCGTCGAACCGCAAGGCGCGGCATGACTACTCCATCATCGACACGTACGAGGCCGGTGTGATGCTGATGGGCACCGAGGTGAAGAGCCTGCGCCTCGGCCGGGTGTCGCTCGTCGACTCGTTCGCCACCGTGGACGACGGCGAGGTGTGGCTGCGCGGGGTGCACATCCCCGAATACACCCAGGGCAGCTGGACCAACCACGAGCCACGACGGGCGCGCAAGCTGCTGCTGCACCGGCAAGAGATCGAGCGACTGATCGGCAAGACCCGGGAGGGCGGGCTGACCCTGGTGCCGCTGCGACTGTACTTCAGTGACGGAAAGGTCAAGGTCGAGCTCGCGCTGGCGCGCGGTAAGAAAAGCTACGACAAGCGCCAGGACCTGGCCAAGCGGGACGCGCAGAAGGAGATCGCCCGCAGCATCGGCCGCCGCGCGAAAGGAATGGAGTGACCGAGGGACCCATGGCGGCACCCGCCCGTACTGAAGAACGGCGCGTGATTGGCAACGTGATCAGGGGCTCGATCGGCAACTTGATCGAGTGGTATGACTGGTACGCCTACACCGCGTTCTCGGTGTACTTCGCGGCGACGTTCTTTCCCAAGGGCGACAGCACCGCTGCGCTGCTCGACAGCGCGGCGGTCTTCGCGGTCGGCTTCCTGATGCGCCCACTGGGCGGTTGGCTGCTCGGGCGGTTTGCCGACCGGTTCGGCCGCCGCGCCGCTCTGGTGTTGACCGTGACCATGATGGCCTCCGGCTCACTGGTCATTGCGGTGAACCCCGGCTACGCGACGATCGGGGCCGCCGCGCCGGTCATTCTGGTAATCGCCCGGTTGCTGCAGGGGCTGTCTGTTGGCGGGGAGTACGCGACGTCGGCCACCTACCTGTCCGAGGTGGCGACGCCAGGAAAGCGTGGCTATTACTCCAGTTTCCAGTACGTGACCCTGACCGCTGGCCAGCTGCTCGCGCTCGGGCTGCAGATCGTGTTGCAACAGCTGCTGACCCGCGACGAGTTGACCGGCTGGGGCTGGCGGATCGCGTTCGTGGTCGGGGCGGTGTCCGCTGTGTTCGTGGTGTATCTGCGCCGGACGATGGACGAGTCGCCCACTTTCCAGGCCGAGACGTCCCGACACCAGAGTCGCGGGGATCTGCGGGTGCTGGTTCGCTACCCCAGGGAGTGCCTGCTGGTGGCCGGTTTGACCTTGGGTGGCACCGTCGCGTTCTACACCTACACCACCTATCTGCAGCAGTTCATGACGAACACCAGCAAGATCCCGGTGGAGACCGTCACTGTGATCAACTTCGTGGCACTGCTGATCTTCGTGATCGTGCAGCCGCTGTTCGGAGGTCTCTCCGACCGCATCGGTCGACGCCCGCTGCTGGTGTTCTTCGGAGTGGCTGGCACGCTGTTCTCGGTGCCCCTGCTGACCCTGCTTTCGCGCACCACTAACCCTTACGGTGCGTTCGCGATCATGATGGCCGCGTTGCTGATCATCAGCGGGTACACGTCGATCAACGCGGTGGTGAAGGCCGAGCTGTTCCCGACCTCGATCCGCGCTCTCGGGGTCGGGTTACCCTACGCGCTGGTCGTGTCGATCTTCGGCGGCACGGCGCCGATGGTCGCACTGGCGCTCAAGCAAGCCGGCCGCGAACCGGTGTTCTACGTCTGCGTGGCCGGGTGCATCCTGGTGTCGTTGGTCGTCTACCTGACCATGCGGGAGACTTCGAAGGACTCGCCGCTGGATGCCGGTGAACGATTGGGTCATCCCGAGATGGTCTCGGAATGATCAGACCGTGTCGGTGCGTTATCATGGTGTGGTTGTTGGGAGGTGACCAGGGGGTGAATGGTTTCGACTCCGGACGTCGAGTAAGGGGAAGCGTGCCGAGGAAGGCGACGATGAGCTCGTTAACCACCTGTCGCGGAAAAATTAAGCGCCAACCAACCGGTTAAGCGCGACGCGTACGCCCTCGCCGCCTGAGCGAGAGTTAGCGTCTGTCGGCCCGGGGATTTCCCCGCCCCGGTGTTCGGCATCAGCTAGGGGAATCACCATCCAGCTCGGTCGCGGGGCTGGATGGGACACCTTACAGCGACTGGGATCGTCACACCGGCTCGTCTGCGGGACCGGTGGATCCGAGTAGAGGCACAGCGGACTGCGCACGGAGAAGCCCTTACGAAACGCCGGAGGACCCGGGTTCGATTCCCGGCACCTCCACGAAACCCAGCGGCCATGTCGCGTCTGATCCATTCGCGGCATGGCGGAGCCGGGTTCACCCACATGCTTTTCCGAGCGTGTGAAAAGTGTCGGGGTGGTGTGGTCCACTGTGGCCATGACGAATTCACGGCGGCTGCTCCTGGTGCATGCGCACCCCGACGACGAGGCCATCGCCACTGGGGCCACCATTGCTCGCTATGCCGCTGAGGGGGTCCAGGTCTGTTTGGTCACCTGTACTCGAGGCGAGTACGGGGACGTTGTCGATGGTGAGCTGGCCTGGCTGCGCGATCAAGGGCCCGATGCGCTGGGCAAGCATCGTGAGGGTGAGCTCGCCGCCGCGCTGGCCGAGCTCGGGGTGCACCGGCATATCTGGCTCGGCGGGCCGGGGCGCTGGTGGGATAGCGGCATGGCTGGTGCCCCGGAGAACGACGATCCCCGGGCGTTCATGCGGGCGGATTTCGCCGATGCGGTCCGGGAGATGGTGGCGATCCTGCGCCGGGAGCGCCCTGCCGTGGTCATCACCGACGACGACCACGGCAGCTACGGCCATCCGGACCATATCCAGGCGCACCGGGTAACCGTGGCCGCGGTGGATCGGGCGGGTGACCCGGCCTACGCGGCCGAGCTCGGTGAGCCCTGGCAGGTGGCTAAGGTGTATTGGTCCGCGCTGCCCCGCTCATGGGTGCGGCAGCTGGTTGCCGACGGCGTCTTCACTCTTGAGGACGAGATGCCCGGCGTGCCGGACGAGGAAATCACCGCGCGGATCGATGGCCGGGCGTACCTGCCGACCAAGATGGCTGCCCTTCGCGCGCATCGCAGCCAGGTCGATCTGAATAACGGCCCATTCGCGGTGGTGGGCCATGCGCCGCAGTTCGCGCTGGAGCACTACCGGCTGTTTCACGGCCAACGCGGTCCCGGCAAGGTTGATCCGTACGATTGGGAGGATGACTTATTCGCCGGCCTGACTGAAGCATGATCGACCGGCGCGAGGTGACCGGCGTAACGAGCCGGATGCCCATGGAGATCTGGACTCTGGTTGGCGCGGCGTTCCTGGTCGCGATCGGGTTCGGGCTGGTCGCGCCGGCGCTGCCCACGTTCGCCCGCGGTTTCGGGGTCGGGGTGACCTGGGCATCGGCGGTGATCAGCGCGTTCGCGTTCATGCGGCTGGGTTTCGCCCCGGCCGCCGGTCGTCTGGTGAACACGTTCGGTGAGCGCAGGATGTTCCTGCTGGGCCTGCTCGTGGTCGCCGGATCGACCAGTGCGTGCGCGGTGGCGCAGAGCTACTGGCAGCTGTTGGTGTTTCGGGCGGTCGGCGGGGTTGGCTCGATTATGTTCGCGGTGTCCGCGTTATCGCTGCTGGTGCGGCTGACCGCGCCGGCCCAGCGGGGCCGGGCTTCGGGAATGTGGGCCAGCGGGTTTCTGCTCGGCAACATCACCGGGCCGTTGCTCGGCGGAGGGTTGACCACAGTGAGTATCCGCGCGCCGTTCGTGGTCTACGCGGTAGAGCTGCTCATCACCGCGCTGGTCAGCGGCCTCATTCTGCGGCGTTCCCCTCGGGCTGGGCGGCGGCCGGTGGGGACGCAGCCGGCCATCACGCTGCGCGCCGCGCTCGCTCACCCGGCCTACCGGGCCGCGTTGGTCGGTAACTTCGCTGACGGGTGGCTGGTGTTCGGTGTTCGGGTGTCGCTGGTGCCGCTGTTCGTGGTCGAAGTGCTGGGTCGGGCACCCAGCTGGGCCGGGATCGCGCTGGCCGTGTTCGCTATTGGTAACGCGATCACGCTGCTGTTCGCGGGGCGTTGGGCCGACAGCTGTGGTCGCCGACCGCCGTTGCTGGTGGGGTTGTTCGTCTCCGCGGTGGCTACCGGCGCGATCGGATTTTTCATGTCGCTGCCGGCGTTCCTGGTCACCGCCCTGGTCAGCGGCTTGGGCAGTGGTCTGATCAACCCGCCGCTGAATGCCACGGTGGGCGACGTCGTCGGCTCGGCCGGGCTTGGTGGGCCGATTCTGGCTCGGTTCCAAATGACCGCCGACCTCGGCACCATCGTCGGCCCGGTGGTCAGCGGCTTCGTCGCCGAGGCGATCTCGTTCCGAGCGGCGTTCCTGCTGACCGGCGTTGTCTCCCTGGCGGCGTTCGCGGTGTGGCTGTGGGCACCCGAGACATTGCCCACGTCAGCGGCTGGCTCGGCTGCTCGGGGCTCAACGCGTGTCAGCGGCGCTGACACGGGCGGGTGACCGCCAGCCGGTGGCAGCCTGCTGAAGGCTCGTCCAGGGGGCGCACTACGCTGCTCACCGTGCTGGCCCACCTTCCCGTCTCCCAACGCTGGCTGGACTTGGGCGGTACCGTCGCCCGGTTCGGGCTCGCGGCGGTGTTCGGAGCGTCCGGCGGAATCAAAGCCGCCGATCCGTACCAGACCTACGTGGCGGTCAAGGCCTACGACATCATGCCGGCATCGGCGGTCGAGTTGATGGCCACCATGCAGCCCTGGTTCGAGCTCGCGCTCGGGCTGCTGCTGTTGCTGGGCGTCGGCCTTCGGGTGGTGTCGGTGATCTCCGCGCTGCTGTTGCTGATATTCATGGCTGGGGTTATCCAGGCTTGGGCGCGTGGTCTTTCGATCGACTGCGGGTGCTTCGGCGGTGGGGGAAACGTCGTACCGAAGGCGACCAGCTACGTTACTGAGCTACTGCGTGACACTGGGTTCGAGACATTGGCGGCATGGCTGATCATCAGGCCAATTAGCTGGCTTTCGCTCGACGGATGGTTAGGTCGGGCGCAGGCTCCCGACCTCGCCGAAGGAGGACTCCAGACATGACTCGCCCACAGGCGGCTAATCGAACGAGGCTGTACATCGTCATCGGGGTATTGGCGGTCGCCGTGCTCGTTGGGTTGTTCTTCGGGTTCTTCCGCGGAGGCTCGAGTACACCGGCCGCCCCGACCAGCGCCAGCTACCCGGTGTCGGTGCAGGGCGTGGTCGTTACGGTAGGTGTGCCCACCGCGCCCACGACCATCGACATCTATGAAGATTTCCTGTGCCCGGTCTGCGGCCGGTTCGAGTCCCAGAACGGCGGCGATCTGCGGCAGGCCGTCACCGACGGCAAGGCGAAGGTGCGCTATCACCAGGTGGCGATCCTCAACCGTAGTACCAACCCGCCGGGCTACTCCACCCGTGCGGCTAACGCCGCGATCTGCGCCGCCGAAGCGAAAGCCAACCTCTACCCGGCTTATCACGACAAGCTCTTTGCTGATCAGCCAAGCGAAGGCTCCGCCGGGCTCACCGACCAGGAGCTGATCGCCATGGGGCAGGCGTTGGGTCTCGGTGCTGACTTCGCCCAGTGCGTCACTTCGACCAAGCACAAGCCGGATGTCTTGGCGGCAACCCAGGCGGCGGTGAAGGATCCGTCGTTGGTTCCGCCCGGTAGTGACGGCTTCGGCACTCCGACCGTCCAGGTCAACGGTAAGATTGTCAACGACTGGACGGACAGCAGCTGGCTGGCCAACGCCATCAAGTAGCCGAGCCGCGCACGGTCGGGAGCTTGGGTAAGGTCCGTCCAGCGACACGTCCGCGCCTTCGGACACGCTCGCCGCGCGTAGCCTCTGCGCTTGCGGGCCATCGGCGGCCAGCAACCGGTCGACCAGCTTCCGCGGCCGCTGTTGTTGCAGTTCGCGGCGGTATTCCGGAGAGCAACTCTCCGCGTCCGGATCGACAAACGGCGGTGGTTGTTGGTTGTACGGTTGTACGACGGGCGCGGCGCTCATTCGCCGGAACCTAGTCGAGCGTGGGGCGTGCCCGATGCTCGGCTAGGGCTGTCTGGCCTGGCCCGGCTCCGACCTGAGCTGTGCGATGAGCCCCGGTGCTGGCTCGCTTCCGGCTATCAGGTAGATTATTGGGTGTTGGGGCTGTGGCGCAGCTGGTAGCGCATTTGACTGGCAGTCAAAGGGTCAGGGGTTCGAGTCCCCTCAGCTCCACCGGTTCGACCATTGCGCGAACCATCCTTCCTGGGGCCGTAGTCGCTGGTGGTGCGGCTACGGCCTTGGTGTTGGGTGGGGCCTGACCATTGTCGCTCATGGGTTGGGGATGCGAAACACCGGCGTGACGGTGTTGGGCCCGGTGATCTTGACTTCGCCGACGAGGGTTTCGATCAGGGTCTTGCGTTGGGCGGGGCTGCCGGTGCGGATGATCTCGGCGATGTGGTCAGTGAGTTCGTCGAGCACCATGGCGGGGGGCATGGTGGGGGCTTCGGAGAGTTGGTCGGTGAGTTCGTCGCGCCGGTCGGTGAGCTGGGTGATCTTCTTGCGTAGCTTGGTCATCCGCTGTTTGGCGAACGGGTCTTTGGGGTCGTGGTCGCCGTCCTCGAAGGCTTGTAGGTAGCGGTCGATGGCGGTGTGGGCGCGGGTGAGTTCTTTTTCCAGGGTGGCGAGTTCGGCGCGGTGGGCCGCAAGTCCGGCGGTGTGCTCGGCGGCGCGTTCGGTGATGGCTTGCTCGATCAATGGTTGGTGGTCGCGGTAGAAGCCGGTGAGAGCGTCGAACACGGCCGCGTCCATCGCGTCGGCGTTGATCCGGCCGGCGTCGCGGACGGCGGTGCCGTAGCGGTTGCGGCTCCAGCAGGTGTAGCAGCGGTAGGTCTTGTTGCGGCCGTGTGCGGCGGTGCCGATCAACGCCTTGTCGCACTTAGGGCAGCGGACACGGCCGGTGAGGTAGTAGTCAGAGTTGCTCACCGCGCGGCGGGTGTGGTCTTCTCCGCCCGGTTGTTGTGCGGTGCGGATTCCTGAGCATAGTGAAGACTGCCGCGCGGTAGAGATTCTCAGCGCTTCGCGTCCGCGAAGGGCCGTTGGTTCGCCCAACGACCAGTGTCCAGCAACGCCAGACACCTTCTGTGATCGCCTCGGTGACGGCGCACATGAGGGAAGAACATCGCCCGAGTTAGCCGCGGTTCTCCTCCACGAGGAGGGCGTTTACAGTAACAGAGATGACCAACGGTTATGACGAACGTCGATGTCCAGAGGAATTGGCGAACCCCGAAAATCGATCATTCCGAAAGTTACGCTACGGGGCTGGCTACAGGCTGTCCATGCCCAACCAACGAGCGAAAGCGGTCAGGCTATCCGTACGCCGCTTGTCTGTCTCCGCGATTGTTCCCACGATTTCACGCACCTGAGGGTGGTAGCGGGTCTGTTGGGGTGTCACCTGCCGGGCCGAGTTCAACTGGTCGAACGCTCGGTCACGGTCACCATGCAACAACCACGCCGCCGCCATATCGATATGGTGGTGACCGCGTCGCGACCGCATCACGGTGTTGGGAACCTCCAGGTTCGCACCACGGGCTACAGCCTTCGTGCCGTCTCCGAGTTCTACCGACGCCGCAACAGCGTGAAACTCGACGTTCGTCGCGGAGAATCCTGTGTCGTAATAGTCGGCGTCAGGCCCCAGATCAGGTACCCACCGAGCGAGATCCCTCGCTTCGGTCAGGTGGCTATCCGCCGCGCCGGACTGACCGGCGCGCGCCGCGATTATCGCCGACTGTAGGTGCATCGCGCCGCGCACCGCGAACATCGGAGCCTCGCGCGGCTCCGCTTCCACGGATGTCCCAGCGCGCGCAACTACCCGTTGCGCCACGGCGTACGACCCTCGGTACAACAGCGGAACGGCCCGGTTCGCTTCCGCGAATGCCGCCAAGAGGGGATCACCCGCGTTCTGTGCGGCAGCCACGCCGCGCTCGGCCGCGTGACCGGTCACCGGTGACCCTAGGCGGTGCAGGCAGTACAGCGCACAGCTATACGCGAACGTCAACCTTTCGTACGCACGCTCCGAGGCCCAACCCAGCGATGCGCGCTCGGCGGCCCGGTGCAGGCTTCTGATCAGTTCGGGCAAGACCTGGGAGCTTTGCTGGTAGCGGGATCTGCGCTGTAAGACCGCCACCCGGTCCAACCCCGCCGACAGCTCGTCAAGGTCAGGGACAGGAGCGTCGATCACCACCGCGTCTGGACCTTCCATGACAGCGGTTTCTAGCTCGGCTACGTGTTGACGTTCGGTACCGAACGCATCCGACGGTTGGTTCCACAGCTCTCCGACCGGCACGCCCAGCGCGCGCGACGCTGCCACGACGAACGCCGGGGAGGCAGGGGCCGCGCCGCGTTCCACCTGGCTGACCAGGCTTGTTGAGACATGCATCCGCCGCGCTAGTGCGGCCTGGGTGAGTCCACGAATCCGGCGACCCTTAGCGACTCGGGTTCCGACTCGATCGTTGTCAGCCATCGCAGTCCTTTGCGACTTCTTTGTGAGTTCCGGCCTCGCGGCTCCCCCAGAGTTGATCTACATCAGACCAGCTGTCGAGGAGGACACGTGGCCAAGCGTAGTCGCCGCGGCACGCGAGAGACCGGCGAAGAAATGAGGGAAGCGGAACGCTCGGTGACAGCACCACCGAACCTCGCCCTGCTGCCGGACCTGGCCCAATCCCGCGTGCATGCGGCATACGACCCCGTATGCGGAGTACCCGCTGACTGTGTGCGGCATCCATATACTCCCCGAGATCTATCTACCCGGCCCCGTCACGCTATGCCCGCGCTGCCTAGCTGGCACCCCTGACAGGGCCGCGCTCCGGCCAGGGGCCGGTGAGCGGCGAGTTCTCGGCGAACCGGACGCGTCGCGCTTGACCGGGTTCTGGCGATGGTGGCTGTCGCGCTGGTACGACCGGCGTATCCGCCGCGCTCTCGCGGAGGAAGCCCGCCGTCATGGCTGACCGAAACGCGCCACTCCTGAGGGCACCGCACCTGAGTGGCCGCCCTGCGAATGCACCGACATGGAACGGGAGTATGGCCACCACTACGCCTGTGTGCACGGGCCGTTGCGGTTCCTTCCAGCGGCTCACGGCGGCCGGACCCTGCGGGTGGCGCCTACTCGGATCGTGGCGGTCGGCTACATGAGCGAGCGCAACCGCCGGTACCGCCTGGTGAGGGTCATCCGATGACGGCTGTGTACGCGGTGCACGCCGTCCGTGCGGACGAGATCTGTGCAACTGAGGTCATCTTCGACAAACCCGACAAAGCCGAGTTCTACGCGCAAGCTCTGTCCACCGACCCTGGCGGGTTGGCCGGTGCCGTCACCGAGTTCGTGCTCAACACCCCTGGGGAGCGGCACCCGGTCTCGCTCTACGTCGGGGGCGTACGGCAAGAGGTTCCGCATCTGTCCGACGACCGGCAGGTCGCCGCGAACGGCCACGTCCAGCATCGCAGCCTGCGATGGAACGGACGCTCGTGAACCGGCGGCTAGCGGCGGTGTTGACCACGATGGCAAAACAACCCGAGCGAGAGATGACCGCGCTGGAGATCTGCCGACGCAGCGGCCGCCTGCCCCCTGGCGGGATCTACGACGTGCTGATGAAGTCGGAGCGGTTCGGGTGGGTGGCGAGCCGCTGGGCAGACGAAGAGACCCCGCCTCGAAACCGCCTGTACCGGTTGACTCCGGACGGTGTGCGGCGCGCCGCCCAACTCAACAAGCCTCAGTAGATCCCCGCGCCGGCCAGTGACCGCCCGCTCCCGGCCCGCGCGGGCATCCCCGGTCCCCGAGGTCCATTCCTGGTCATGCCCTCGGGGCCGGGTCCACCTGGTACGGGTCGGGCCGGCCGCACCGGTATGAGGCACGGAAAACGAGTTCAGCCGTCTGGCTGCAGGGGCGCCCGGATCTGATTGAACAGACACGCGCAATGGAAAATTCCCGACAGCAAGGCTCACCCATGAGCTTGCCCGACCTGATAAGACACTGGAGAGCCCGTTACGGGGAAAGCTCGTACGGCGTTCACTCGGAGGGGGGCTGCTGGAAAAGGGTCTGTCGCACAAGACAGGCACCTCGCCAGGCAGCCTACCCTGCAGCGGGCGTGCGGCCCGGTCGCCGGGGACAGCTCACCTCAAGCGGGGGCGGGGGCGTTGGGTACCACGCGGGGGGCTTTCCTGCGCGGGTGGCGGCTGTTGGCCATCGATGGGTTCGAGCTGGACATGCCCGACACCAAGGAGAACGCGGCTACAACGTCATCGAACCCGCAGCAGCCTAAAAACCGGCCTAAAACCCGCGCTCACAGTTCCCCCGTCCCGGCTACCACCAACCCCTCGGTCAACCGGCGGTTTCGTTCGCCCATACCCGACTTATTTTCCGGTTAGCCGATCGAGGTCCGGCGGTTATCGTGGCGACATGGTTGAAGCCGAGCGTAACGGGCATGCTTCGATCGTGGCAGCTCGCGCGTCGCGGCGGTAGCGGGTATTCTGGTGAGTCACACTGGGTTGGTGAGTACTCCTTCGGAGCGGCTGTGGGCTCGGCGCGCGGAGTGGATCGACGACCGAGTTCCACAGCCTCGCCCGCCTTCTCGTGATCCGATGACGCTCGCGGGCGCCGGCGCCCGGGTAGCGGCGGGTGTGGAGCTGCGTGCGGCTGTCGCCGATTTCCTTGACGACTTGCGTTGGGCGCGGGACCACGTTGATGTTGCGCAGCGGATCACCGACGAGCCCGAGTTGGTCGATGCTCATACCGACGCGTACCTCGGTGCGCTTGCCGAACACGTTGCGGGCTGGCATGGGGTCGTCGTCCCGGCCTGGACACGCGGCCCGGCACGGTTTCTCGATCATTTCTGGTGGCCGTCGCGCACCGTGGGTTTGCAGGCCCGCGCTCTGGTCGAGTCGCCGGCGGCTTTCCGCCGACGGGGCATCTTCATCGGACGTACTACTTTGCGGCGGGTGTAAGTGGACAGAAACGAGATCGTCGCCGCCCTGACCGCGTTGGGCTCGGTGTTAAGCGCCGCTGGGGTGACTGCGGACCTCTACGTCGTGGGCGGTGCCGCCATCGCGCTCGCCTACGACGAGCGCCGCGCAACACGGGACATCGACGCTGTCTTTGTCCCCAAGGCTGAGGTCTACCGTGCGGCCGATGCCGTCGCTGAGGAACGTGGGTTGCCGGTTGGTTGGCTGAACGACGCGGTTAAAGGATTTGTGCTCGGTCCTGACCCGTTTGTGACCGAGAGCCTCGAGCTACCTGGGTTGCGTTGCGAGATCGCTAGTCCTGAGGTCGTGCTGGTGATGAAAGCGCTAGCCCATCGGGTTGGCGAAGACGATGATGACCTGAGGCTTTTAGCGTCCAAGGCGGGGCTGACGACCGCAACCGAGGTCCTTGATCTCGTGGAGCGCATGGTTGGTGTGCGGCTGCTGACCGCGCAGGTGCAGTTCTTTGTCGAGGCCGCGATGGACGAGGGCCCAGCCGACTGATCAGAGGTCGAGGACTAGCCAGCCGCCGTGGTGTTCGTCCACGGTGTACGGGTGCCCGGTCGCGGTGCCCATGGCCGCGAGCGCGGGGGCCGGTTGAACGCGGACGTGTCTCCATGTCGGCTCCGGCTCGTCCTCAAACAGTGGGAGCCGATCAACAGGGTGATCGGGCTTGGTGGGCTTCTATCGAGTGGGTCCGGTTCCGTGGTTCGGGGTGGGCCCGCTGGATGCTGTTGTGGTTAACCATGCCCGTTCTCAGCGGGGCTGCCTGGACGTGAGGACAAGTTCGTTGCTCGGCACATGCCGCTTGACCGGTGGAACTCTCCCGAGGAGCCGGCCGGCGTCGTCGCGTTGTTGCTGGCTCCAGAAGCCGCGACCATCATTGGGCAGGTGCTGTGCCAGCGCAGCTTTAGCGTGGCGTACAGGCATGCTTCGGGTCGTGGCAGGTCGTGTGCCGCTGTCCGGGGGGCGGAGGGTGTCGAGCTGCGTGTGGCTGTCGCCGATTTCCTTGACGACTTGCGTTGGGCGCGGGAACATGTCGATGTTGTGGAGCGGATTGCCGACGAGTCCGAGCTGGTCGATGGTCATGCCGATGCTTACCTTGGTGCGTTGGCGGAACATGTCGCGGGCTTGCATGGCGTTGTCGCGCCGGCTTGGACGCGCGTTCCGGCGCGGTTTATTGATCATTTCTGGTGGCCGTCGGTTTGCAGGCTCGCGCTGTGGTCGAATGGCCGGCGGATCTTCGCCGACGGGACATCTTCATCGGACGTACTACTTCGCGGCAGGTGTAAGCGGACAGAGATGAGATCGTCACAGCCTTCGCTTTCGCGTCGTTCGGGGCGGCGTCCAGCCGCGAATAGGCGAAAAAGCCGCTGGCGAGTTGGTCGGCGTAACGTTCGTGCAGGGCGACCATCTGCACGTGGTGGACCTGGCGGATGGTGTAGCCGCGTTTAACATCACCGAACAGCAGCGACACGGCGTTCGGCCCTGGGGCGGCGATACCCAGGTCAATCGAGTAGGGCCGCCCGTTGATGGTGGCGGGTTCCCCGGACACCGGGACCGGGTTGTACAGCGGATGACCCTGGCTGTCTTTCAGCTTGCGGATCAACGCCAGCATCTGATCCGACATCACCCAGCGGGCGTTACCCAACCG
>JAFASX010000034.1 GCA_019244295.1 Pseudonocardia sp. | reverse complement strand
CACGCCACTCCCAACGCGCTCACTGGACGGCCCAGATTCTCCACCCTCAGCACCCGGTCGATGCCGAGTATCTCGTCCAGCTCGGCAAGCGCGCTGACCGTAGCGGCCAACGCGGCATCCGGCGCTGAGTGCGTCACGATCACCAGTCGGGCCCCACGTCCCTGATTCTCGCTGCTGCCCATGTCCTGGCGCACGGTGGCGATGCTTACATCGTGCCGGGCAAACACACCCGCGATCGTCGCCAGCACCCCGGCTCGGTCCTCGGCGTCGAGGCTGATGTGGTAGCGGGTCGGGGTGCGTCCCATCGGCCGGATGGGCAGGTTAGCATGCTTCGACTCCCGAGGCGCCCGACCACCGGCCACCCGGTTGCGGCCCACCGCGACTAAATCGCCCAGTATCGCGCTGGCGGTTGGCGCTCCCCCGGCGCCCTGGCCGTAGAACATCAGCTGTCCGGCCGACTCAGCCTCCACGAAGACCGCGTTGAACGCCTCGTTCACCGAGGCCAGCGGGTGACTGGCCGGGATCATCGCCGGGTATACCCGAGCCGATATAGATTCAGTACCGTTTCGGCGTCCGGCTCCCTGTTCCGCCGCGGGTACCCGCTCACAGATGGCCAGCAGTTTCACCGTGCAGCCCAGCGCCTCGGCGGCGGCGATATCGGCTGAGGTCACCTCGCTGATGCCCTCGCAGTACACATCGGCGGCGACCACGCGGGTATGGAAAGCCAACGACGCCAGAATCGCGGCCTTGGCCTGCGCATCCAACCCGTCGACGTCGGCACTCGGATCGGCCTCGGCGTAGCCGAGCCGGGTCGCTTCGTCCAGCGCCTCGCGGTAACCGCTACCGGCCGACGCCATCGCGGACAAGATGTAGTTGGTCGTGCCGTTGACGATCCCGGCCACCCGCACGATCCGATCCCCGGCTAGCGACTCCCGCAGCGGGCGCAACAGTGGAATCGCGCCAGCCACCGCGGCCTCGTAGTACAGATCGGCGCCGGCGGCATCGGCCGCTTCGGCGAGCGTGGCCCCTTCTTCGGCAAGGAGGGCTTTGTTGGCGGTGACCACCCCCCGACCCGCTTTCAGCGCGTCGAGCAGCAGCCCCCGAACCGGATCTATCCCGCCGATGACCTCGATCACCACATTCACATCCGGGCGGTTGACCAGCCCGGCGGCATCCGTGGTGAGCAGTTCGGCCGGTACCTCGGGATGCTTGTGCGGACGACGAACGGCCACCCCCACCAGCTCCACTGGCGCCCCGATCCGTACGGCCAGCTCATCGGCGTGCTCGGACAACAGCCGCAGCACCTCTCGCCCGACCGTGCCGCAGCCGAGCAGGGCCACCCGGATCGGCTCCGACCCGTGGCGCTCCGCGCTCACCTGACCTCCAGCCGAAACAGGTCCTCGGTCGTTTCCCGGCGCAACAGCGCACGATGCGCGCCGTCACGCACGGCGACCACGGCCGGTCGCGGCAGCCGGTTGTAACCGCTGGCCATCGCATAGCAGTAGGCGCCGGTGGCCGCGACCGCGAGCAGGTCACCGGGAGCCAGGTCGGCCGGCAGCCAGCAGTCGTGGACGAGCACGTCCCCGGACTCACAGTGCTTGCCAACCACTCGGGACAACACGGCCGGCAGCGCGGCCGCGCCGGCGGTGGACGCCGCCCGAGAGACCAACCGGCAGTCGTAGCGGGCGTCGTAAAGCGCGGGGCGGATGTTGTCGCTCATCCCGCCGTCCACACTGACGTATCGCCGACTGGTACCGCCGCCCAACGGAACGTCCTTGATGGTGCCCACCTCGTACACCGTCACCGTGCCGGGGCCGGCGATCGCCCTACCCGGCTCGACCACGATCCGGGGCATCTCCAGTTCGGCGTCGGCGCACTCCTTGCTGACGATGTCACGCAGCTCCTCGGCCAGCCGCGCCGTCGGCGGCGGATCATCCTCGGGCAGGTAGGCGATGCCCAGCCCACCGCCGAGATCGAGGGTTTTCAGCTCGCTCAGCGCCTCGACGCCGTGCTCGCGGCGCAGCTGCGCGAGCAGCCCGACCACCCGCCGGGCCGCCACTTCGAACCCGTCCACGTCGAAGATCTGGGAGCCGATGTGACTGTGCAGCCCGATCAGCCGCATGTTGTCCGCCTTGAGCACCCGCCGGACCGCCTCGGCCGCGTCCGAGTCGACCGTTCCCATGCCTCCACCACCGCTGAGTCCGTCGACCCAGCGAGCGCACGAGAAACCAAACTTCTGGTCTTCGTGCCCGGTGGCGATGAACTTGTGGGTATGTGCCTCGACCCCAACGGTTACCCGGACCATGACCGGCTGCACCCGGTCACGCTCGCGGGCTAGATGGTCCAGCCGGGCAATCTCATAAAACGAGTCGAGCACCACACAGCCGATCCCGGCGTCCAGCCCGGCGATCAGCTCGGCGGTGGACTTGTTGTTGCCGTGCATGGCGATCCGTTCGGGCGGGAACCCAGCGCTTAGCGCCACGGCCAGCTCACCCGCGCTGCACACATCCAGGGAAAGACCCTCGGCGGCTATCCACCGGACCACCTCGGTGCACAGGAAGGCTTTCGCGGCGTAGTGCACCGCGCTCGGGTCGCGGTAGGCGGTGGCGAACTCGGCGCACCGGGACCGGAAGTCGGCTTCGTCCAGCACGAACAGCGGGGTTCCGTAGGTGACCGCGAGCTCCCTTACATCGACCCCGGCGACCTCCAGCGCGCCGTCGGAGCGCCGACGGGCCCCGCGCGGCCACACCGTGGGCGCCAGCACGTCGAGCTCGGCCGTCCCGAGCGGTTTCGGCGGTTTCGGCGGTTTCGGCCCGGCGACGCTCCGCGGGACCGCGACATCAGCGTGCTGAGGACCGGCGGGATGCGCTCTCACATCCGCTCCGGAGCGTGCACATCGAGGCGACACAGGCCGTTCGCCAGCGTTGCGCGAGTGGCCGCGCAGAGCGCCAGACGGGCTCGGTGTTGATCGATCGGCGGCTCGTCGCCCAGCGGGAGGACCTGGCAACATTGATCGAAACGCCCGAACGCGTCGGCGATTGTCAGCAGGTGGCGGGCCAGCCGGTGTGGCTCGTTGTGGTCGGTGGCTCTTTGCGCGATCCTTGGGTACTCGCTTAGCGGGGTGATGAGTTCGCGCTCGCGGGGATGTTCCAGCCCGTGAGCCGGGCCGGGCTGGACGTTCAGCCGCGCCGCGTTACGCGCGATCGCGCAGAGCCTGGCGTGCGCGTATCGCACCCGGAACGCGGGGTTACGGTCGGTTGCCGTGGTCAGCGCCTCGAGGTCAATGCGTGACGCCAGCAGCACGACGAAGCGAGCGGTATCCCAGCCGACGAGTTCAGCCAGCCGCGCCACCGTCATGCTGGCGCCGTCGCGAAGCCGGACAATCCGGTCAGCCGGCACTTGGAATATCATGCCGCCGCGCGGGATCCGCTCGTCGGGGCTGCGCGCGGCGTCCACGCTGGCCGCGCACGGATCAGCCGAGCTCAGCCGGATGTTGACGAAACCTGGGTCGACCGCCTCCGCCGCGGCAATGCCGTCTTTGCTGGCAAGCTCGTCTGCCAGCCATCCGGCCAGTGCGCGACTTGGTACTCCGAGCCGGGAGGACGCCCGCAGCGCCACCGGGGTCGAATAGTCGCCGCGCGCGGGCTCCCTCGGGCGGATTAACCCGATCTCGGCCGGCAACACACCCACGTCGAAGCCCCGAGCAGCCAGGACGTCAGACGCGGCGGCCCCGATCAGCGCAGCGAGATCGGTTGGGTACACGCGCCGGAGTCTAATGGGCGACCAAGCTTGGTGAACGATGGTGAGGCTGTGGGCTCAGCGGTCAAGGTAGCGCCCGCCAAACTGTCGGGCCCAGCTCCTAGACTGGCCACCGCCAGCATCTCCCTCACCTCCCAGGGCGGCTTTCCATGGCCAGCGGAAAGACCAGCAAGCGCACGCGCCGCGCGCGTTCGGCGGTGGTGACGAAGCGGTCCATCCCATGGGGCACGATCATCGCCGCGTTGGTGGTGGTCGCGTTCGCCGCCGGTGTCTTCGGATATGCGCTCTACCAGGAACACCAGAAGACCAGTCAGGAAAACGCGCTGACGGCTTTTATCCCTTCGCAGACCAATCAGGATCCGTCCAAGGCCATCCCTGGGGTTGCGACGGCCACGTTCACCGGCGGGCTGCACGTGAAGCCCACCGATCGGGTGGCCTATACGCATTTCCCGCCGTTCGGCGGCGCGCATGAGTACAACTGGGCCGCGTGCGACGGCGTGGTCTACCCGAGGGCCGTGCGCAACGAGAACATGGTGCACTCGCTGGAGCACGGCGCGGTATGGATCGCGTACGACCAGGCGCGGATCACCGGCGACGGCCTGGCCGCGCTGCGCAAGCGGGTTGAGGGCAAGCCGTACACAATGATGTCGCCCTACCCGGGGCTGGACCAGCCGATCTCGCTGCAGTCCTGGGGCCACCAGCTCAAGCTCGCCGACCCCAACGACAAGCGCATTGATGAGTTCATCACGGCGCTTCGGCTCAACCAGTTCACCTACCCCGAGGTCGGGGCGAGCTGTGAGGCGCTCGGTCCCGGCCAGTTCGACCAGGACAACCCGCCGCCGTTCGACCCTACCCCGCCGGGTCCAGGCGCTAGAGGCGAGAACGACGCCAGTGGCCTGCCGGTCGCGACCGACGAGAAGTTAGCCGTCCCAGGTGCCCCGTCCGCTCCGGGCGCCCCAGCTGCCTCGGGCAGCGGAACGGGGTGAGCGCCGAATCGATGTCGACAGTCGAGGGACGTGACGTAGCGGCGGCACTGAGCGAGGTCGGTCTTGACGGCCCAGCGGCGCCGCACTCGACGTGGGTCCGCTACCTGCTGGTAGCTAGCGCGGCGGCGGCCCTACTGCTGCTCGGCGACGCGGCCGGAGTGTTGATCGGGCTGCCCAGGTCCACGCCCGCTACGCCGTCGGTGTTGTCGTCCGATTCAGTGGACGTGGGATTCGCGCAGGACATGTCGGTGCACCACGAGCAGGCGGTAGAAATGGCCACCTGGGAGCGCGACCACACCGCTGATCCCCGGCTGCGCCAGCTAGCCTACGACATTGAGTCCACCCAAAGCCGCCAGATCGGCCACTTGCAAGGGTGGCTGGCGCTGTGGGGGGCCGCCGCGATGCCCGACGGCCGGTACATGCGGTGGATGTCTATCGGTCCCGGAGCGCACGACCATGCTCCAGCACCGGGTGGTTCTCCCGGGCGCGCTCAGATGCCGGGCATGGCCACCAGCGACGAGCTTCGGCAGCTGCGGGCCAGCTCGGGTCCGGCGATGGACACGATGTTCCTGCAGCTCATGCTGCGTCACCACGAAGGCGGCACCGGCATGCTCGCCTACGCCGCCCAATACGCCGAGATCGGTGACGTGCGCAACCTCGCCAGCCAGATGCTCACCGCGCAGACGGCGGAGAGCCAGTACATGCGCCAGCTGCTGGCCGAGCGCGGCGCCGTTCCCCTGCCCAACTGACGCTCTCCTGGCCCAGGCCGCAACCCTCGCGCAGCCCGTCCACGACCCGCGCAGCCCTTGCAGGTGCTGTGCGGGCCACAAGTGCCGCGCGAGCACCCCCGGTAAGCCACACCGCTACCATCCAGGGGTGGCTCGACGCCGTACGCTAAGCTGAACACCGGTCACAATTGATAGACGCCCCCGTAGCTCAGGGGATAGAGCACCGCCCTCCGGAGGCGGGAGCGCAGGTTCGAATCCTGCCGGGGGCACGTACAGCATCTGCACAAGGACTTGCCTGCTGAGTAGGTAGTGCTTGTGTGGTTGGCGTGGTGTTGATGATCTTTTCTGCCACTTGGGCGGCTGAGGACCGGCTGCGGCACGTGTGGGTGGTGGGGCCACCGGGCGTCGGCAAATCGACCTTGTTGGCGAACATGATCTGTCATGACATGCACCACGGCGAGCCCGTCATCGTGATCGATGGGCGCGGTGACCTGGTCCTCGATGTGCTCGACCGCGTCCCACCGGACCGGGTCAACGATGTGATGCTGTTGGACCCCACCCTCGGCGGGCACGTCGCTGGGGTCAACCCGCTGCGCGCGGGGCCACCCGAAGAAGCTGCCGCGCTGGTCTTTCACGTGTTGCACAGCCTGTTCGCCGCGAATTGGGGGCCGCGCACCGCCGACATCCTCCGCGCCACCTTGTTGACGCTCACGCTGGCGCGCACCGGCGACGGCGGCCGGTTCACGCTCATGGAGCTGCCCGACCTGCCGCATCGCTGATGGGGTCGCTCATCGTCGGCTGCGTATGGCAAGCCACGCTCGCGCGCGCGTCCATGCCCATCAACAAACGCCGCTTCGCGTGGCTGTACGTCGACGAATTCCAAGACGTCGTACGCCTGCCCCCGACCTATCCGACCTACTCGAACAAGCCCGAGGACTCAAACTCGGACTGACCCTGGCCCATCAACACCTCGGCCAGCTCACCACGCACATGCGCGCCGCCGTTCGCGGCACCGCCCGCACCCAAATCGTCTTTCAGCTGATCGACACCGACGCCAAAGACCTCGCCAGAGCGTTCGCGCCGCTGACCGCCGACGATCTAGCCCACCTCGGCGTCTTCGAGATCGCCATGCGACCCTGCGTCGACGGTGTCACCGCCACCCCCGTCACCGGCGCCACCTACCCCCTGGCCGCGGCAACCACCGACGGCCAAGCGCTCGCGCGCGCCAGCACCGCCCGCTACGGCATGGTCCCAGCAGACATCGAAGCCGCACTCCTCGCCCGCGTCCAAACCACGCCGGGCAAGCGGGCCAACCGCATCCCGCGCATCGGAGAGCCAACATGACCACCTCCGGTCCGCAGGCGCGCGTGAGCACCGCGAAACTACGGCAGCTCGCCACCGACCTCACCCCGCGCTACACCGCCCCACTCACCCACCTGCAACGAACCCGGCTCCTTACCGGCGGACAGCTCGACCAACTCCTCACCGAACCCGACCTCACGCCCCAGACCGTCGCGCGGGTACGGCGGCGCATCATGAACCGGCTCCGCGACGCCCGCCTCGTCACCGTCTTCGACCGACCAATCGGCGGCGTACGCGCCGGCTCCGCAGGACACATCTACACCCTCACCCCCGCCGGACACGCCTTCCTCGCCATACAACCGGCCAACCCCGCCCCACCCGCACCCACACCCCCACCACCGTCGGCGCGGCCTTCCTCACCCACGCACTCGCCGTCAGCGAGATATACGTCCAACTCATCGCACGGGCAACACCAGACGCGCAGCTCGCGGTGTTCGTCACCGAGCCGGCCTCCTGGCGCCCCGACGGAGCCGGCGGATGGCTGCGCCCCGACGCATACCTCACCCTCGACGCCCCCACCCACGCGACACCTGGTGGATCGAAGTCGACCAAGACACCGAAAACCTGCCCCGCCTACGCGCCAAGCTCCGCACCTACACCGACTACCTCCACCACGGCGGCACCGGCCCCCACGGCGGCACCCCACAAGTCCTGTTCACCACCCCCACCCCGCACCGCTGCACAACCATCGGCGACCTCATCACCGGCCTCCCACCCCCGGCCAAGAACACCTTCACCATAGTCATGCATCACCACGCCGCAAACCATCTCATCGCCGCGCTACACGACCAATAACGAGGAGAACGCCATGCAACCAGGGACTGCCGAAAAATAACTTGGCGTTTTCCTTCCTGATCTTTCCGAATGTGCTATGTGGGCGGCGGCAGGGTCATGAAGGTCGGATTCTCGCTGGTTAGCCTGCGTCCGTCCATCGAAGTCATGATCAGCAATGCTCGGCGACTGATGTGGATCATCCGGAGCGGCCTTCACGCCCCGGCGATCACGCGACCATCGGAAAGCCGGACCCTAGACACACCACCCCCAAGACCACGAAACTTCGGTTTAGGACGAGGAGGCTCTTTTCGTTTACTCGATAATTGCCTCACGTTCACTCGAGCGCGGTTTGCGGTTAAGCATGGGGGGTATTCCTACAAATGTCCCTGGTAAGAACACACGAGTCTATGTCCGAGCGCGAGCGACACGGGAATGATAATGAGCAAAAACGACAGGATTCGGTATTCGAGCGAGTATGACGACAAGGTCTACTGGGAGCGAGTCAAACGCAATCTCGGTTGGCTGGGTGACACCGAGAAGGAGGCTCGTAAGCGTCAATTGATGCTTCGCGACACGGTCGTCGGTGTGGCGGGTGCTGGTGGGATCGGCGGCTCGATGGTCGATCGGCTGGCCCGACTTGGCGTTTTGAACCTGAAGGTCGCTGACCTGGATACGTTCGAGTATTCTAATATTAACCGGCAGCTCGGCGCGGGTGTGAATACCCTCGGCCGGAACAAAGCTGAAGTGGTCGCCGAGTATGTTCACGAAATGACGCCGGATGTGGCTATCGAGGTGTTCCCCAAGGGCATCACCGAGGAGTCCGCAGCCGAGTTCGTCGAGGGCTGCGACTACGTGCTCGACGAGATCGAACCGTATGAGTTCAAGGCGCGCTATGCGCTGCATCGCGCGTTCCGCGCGTCGGAATCGGTGAAATTTATGATCACCGGATACGTTTTCGGCAACCGTACCTTTTTGTGGAAATGGACGCGGGATTCTATGCCGATTGAGCAGTTCATCGGCCTGCCCGAGGACGCGGAGATGAACCCCGAGGCCGCCGAGCACCTAATGAGCCGGCTGATCCCCGAGACGCCCGGCTATCCGAGCCCGCGGATGCAGCGCAAATGGCTGATCGACGACCAGACGTGTCCGATCGTGCCTGGCGCACCGCCCATGTCGCAGGGGCTGCTGACCGAACGGTTGATGCTGTCCATCACCGGCATTGAAGACCTCGCTGACAGCGTGCGGCTGCCGGTGAGCCCTGGTTATGCGATGCTGGATTCTCGTACCTGGACCGCCAAGATCGTCGATGCGGATTCGATGCTGAATTCTCGTACCTGGACCGCCAAGATGGCCGAGGCCAGGTGATGAACGCATTCGCGGGACAACACGTGCTGTAAACCATACGAATGGCCCCGCTGAGGCTGGGTTTAGCCGGTCTTGGGGTGGGGGAAGGGCTAGCTAGCCATCGATAGCTGCTAGTACGGCACTGGGGAGGGTCAATGGGCTTCGAGAAGCGTCCGCTGTTCGGCCCGCTGTTCGCGATCTGCTTCGGCTGGTTTATGGTCATGATCGACGCGACGATCGTCAATGTGGCGCTGCCACAGCTTGGCAAGGGGTTCGGCGCGTCGGTGTCGGGGTTGCAGTGGGTGGTGGACGGTTACACCGTGGTCTTCGCCGGGCTGTTGCTGTCGACGGGCTGGATTGGTGACCGGCTGGGCGCCAAGCGCGTGTTTCAGTTCGGTCTGGTGGTGTTCATTGTTGCCTCGGTGGCCTGCGGGCTCGCGCTGAATCTCGGCGTGCTGATCGCCGCCCGGGTCGTCCAGGGGCTGGGGGCGGCCCTGCTGGTGCCGTCGTCGCTGGCGCTGCTGCAGGCCAGCTATGACGACCGCGGCAGCCGCGCGCGTGCCATCGGTATTTGGGCGATGGTTGGCGGCTTGGCCACGGGCTCTGGCCCACTGTTCGGGGGTGTTTTGGTCGCCAGCCTGGGCTGGCGGTGGATCTTTTTCGTGAACGTGCCGGTTGGCATCGTCGGGATATTGCTGACGAGCCGGTGGGTGTCGGCCGGGCAGGGCGGCCGCGGTGGTGAGCGTCTGGACGTGCCGGGCCAGGTCACCGGCGTGGTCGCGCTGCTGGCGATCACCGCCGGCATGGTCGAGGCTGGCCGGTCCGGCTGGACTTCGCCGTTGGTCTTGGCCGGTGTGGTGGTCTTCGTGGTGATGGCGGCGGCTTTCCTGGCTGTGGAGGCCCAGGTTGCGGCTCCGATGGTCCCGCTGTCGCTGTTTCGTAGTCGGGAGCTGTCGGCGGCGACGGCGATTGGCTGTCTGATGAATCTTGGCTTCTACGGGCAGCTATTTGTACTTACCTTGTACTTCCAGCAGGTTCGGGGTTATTCGGCGTTGCTGACCGGGTTGGCGCTGGTGCCGCAGACCGGTGTCATCGCGTTCGGGTCCTGGCTGGGAGGCCGGATTACCAGCCGCAGCGGTCCGCGAATGCCAATGATCGTGGGTATGGCCGCGGGCGCGGCGGGGTTTTTCGCCCTGACCATGATCAGCAAGTCCGTGCCCTACTGGGTCATCGTGGTGCCGATGGCGGCCACCGGTTTTGGGATCTCGTTCACCATGCCCGCCGCCACGGCGGCCGTGGTGGAAGGCGCCCCCGCGGAGCGGACCGGTGTGGCTTCCGGGATGCTCAACGCAAGCCGCCAGGTCGGGGGCGCCATCGGTATTGCGTTGCTGGGCGCGTTTGTCGCCGGTAGCCCGGCGAGCTTCGTACCAGGCTTGCGTCTCTGCATGATCGTCGCGGGGGTGACGTATGCGCTGGCCGCCGCGCTGGCGCTGACAGTCCCCCGGCCCAGCCGCCAGCCGGAGCAAGTTAAGGCCCCAGCCCGCGCCGGCCACTAAGCCCTCGGGGGTTCGCGGCCACGGACCGCTGGGAAGGAGAACACATGGACGGTGGGAGAGGGGGAACACATGGATGGCCTGCTGGTGCTCGCTGACGGCTCCGTATTCGAAGGCGAGGTCCATTCGGGTGGCATAGCCAGCGGAGAGGTGGTGTTCAACACTGTCTTGAGCGGCTACCAGGAGGTGATCACCGATCCCTCTTACGCGGGGCAGATGGTGTGCTTTACCTATCCGCATATCGGTAACTACGGTGTCACGCCCGAGGACGACGAAAGCGACCGCCCACGCTGCCGGGGGGTGATCGCTCGGTCGATGACCGCGCGGCCGAGCAACTGGCGGGCGACGGAGAGCCTGCCGGCCTGGCTGGCCCGCCACGGCACGCCGGTGCTGACCGGCATCGACACCCGTCGCCTGACCCGGCATCTGCGTGATGCCGGGTCGATGTGCGGCGCGTTTGGGCCAACCGCGGACGAGACTGCGCTGCTGGCGGCGGCCAAAGCCGAACCCGGCACCGAGGGCGTGGACCTGGTTTCGGAAGTCACTACCCATGACTGGTATGTCCGAGGCGACGGGCCATTGCACGTGGTGGCCTACGACCTGGGGATCAAGCGCAACATCGTGCGGGAACTCGCCCGGATGGCAACGGTTGAGGTGGTGCCTGCGGGTACCAGCGCTGAGGCTGTGCTGGCGCGTCGCCCGGATGGCGTGTTTTTGTCCAACGGTCCCGGTGACCCGGACGCGGTGAACCTGGATCTAGGTGGGTTGATCGGTTGGGTGCCAATACTCGGCGTTTGCTTGGGCCATCAGCTGCTGGCTCGGGCGCTGGGCGGCCAAACGTACAAGCTGACCTTTGGCCACCACGGCGGCAACCATCCGGTACGGCGGCTGGCGACGGGCGGGGTCGAGATCACCAGCCAGAATCACAACTTCGCGGTCGTCGAAGGCAGCGCGACGGCTGCGGACACCACGCATGTCAATATCAACGACGGCGTGATCGAGGGCATCGCCTGCCGTGACGTACCGGCGTTTTCCGTGCAGTACCACCCGGAGGCCGGTCCCGGTCCGCACGACGCGCGCTATCTGTTCGAGCAGTTCCGTACGCTGATGGAGCGTGCCTAGATGCCCCGCCGCGACGACCTGTGCAGCGTGTTGGTGATCGGTTCCGGGCCGATCGTGATCGGCCAGGCCTGCGAGTTCGACTACTCCGGGACGCAGGCATGCCGGGCGTTGCGTGAGGACGGGTACCGGGTCATCCTGGCCAACTCCAACCCGGCAACGATCATGACGGATCCGGAGTTCGCCGACCGAACCTACCTGGAACCGCTGACCGTCGAGTTCCTCGCCGCGATCATCGAGCGAGAACGGCCGGATGCGCTGCTGGCCACGCTGGGCGGCCAGACTGCCCTGAATCTGGCCACCGAGCTGGCCCGCGAGGGTGTGCTCGAGCGCTGCGGCGTGGAGATGATCGGCGCGAACATCGACGCGATCCGCACCGCCGAAACGCGGGAGGAGTTCAAAAACGCGATGACCGACATCGGGCTGGCCGTGCCCGGCTCTGGCTTTGCGCACAGCGTGGATGAGGCGCTGGCGGTGGCCGGCGCGGTCTGCTATCCGGTGATCGTGCGCCCATCCTACATTCTCGGCGGGGCGGGTACCGGTATCGCCGCCGACCCCGACGCCCTGGCCGGCTTAGCCGCGGACGGCATCGCGGCCAGCCCCGCGGGCGCGATCCTCATTGAGGAGTCGATCGCCGGCTGGAAGGAATACGAGCTGGAGGTGATGCGCGACCACGCGGATAACTGCGTGGTGGTGTGCTCGATCGAAAACTTCGACCCCGTCGGCGTGCACACCGGTGACTCGATCACCGTCGCGCCCGCGCAGACCCTGTCCGATGTGGAGTACCAGCGCATGCGTAATGCGGCGTTTGCCTGCATCCGGCGCATCGGCGTGGAGACCGGCGGTTCCAACATCCAGTTTGCGGTCGAACCCCGGACCGGGGAGATGGTCATCATCGAGATGAACCCGCGGGTGTCACGGTCTAGTGCGCTGGCCTCGAAGGCCACCGGTTTTCCCATCGCGAAGATTGCCACGCTGCTGGCGGTCGGCTACACGCTCGACGAGATCCGCAACGACATCACCCGACAGACGCCGGCCAGTTTCGAGCCGGCGATCGACTACGTGGTGACCAAGGTGCCGCGGTGGGGATTCGAGAAGTTCACCGGGGTCGCGGACACCCTGGATACGCGCATGCGCTCGGTTGGTGAGGCCATGGCGATCGGCCGCACCTTCCCCGAATCGCTGCAAAAATGCTTGCGCTCGCTGGACAACGGACGGCTCGGGCTCAATGCCGATCCGGCCGAGGCCGAATACCACGGCCGCAGCGACGACGAACTGCTCGCCCGTCTCGCCCGCGCCACCCCGGACCGGATCTTTTGGCTGGAGGTGGCGATCCGCCAGGGTATCGGGCTTGACCGGGTGCACCAGGCCACCCGGATCGATCCCTGGTTCCTTGAGCAGATCGCGATGATCTCCGCCGAGCGCGCGATGATCACGCGCGGAGCGCTGGATTGGCGGCGGGCCAAACGCCTCGGCTTCGCCGACGCCCAACTCGCCTACCTGCTGAAGATGCCCGAGCGCAAGGTCCGGGCGACCCGCCTGGCCGCCGGTGTGCGGGCCACGTTCAAAACCGTGGACACGTGCGCCGCCGAGTTCGACGCGCACACCCCCTACTATTACTCAACCTGGGAAGACACCGACGAGGTCCGCCCCAGCGGCCGTCGGCGTGTGGTCATCCTCGGCTCCGGGCCCAACCGGATCGGCCAGGGCGTGGAGTTCGACTACTGTTGTGTTCAGGCCAGTCGCGCCCTGCGCGAGTCCGGGTTCGAAACCGTCATGGTCAACTGCAACCCGGAAACGGTCTCCACCGACTACGACACCAGCGACCGGCTCTACTTTGAGCCGCTGACCGGTGAGGACATCGACCACGTCCTCGACGCCGAGGATCCCGTCGGGCTGATCGTGACCTTCGGTGGGCAGACCCCGCTGAAGTTGATCCACCGGCTGCCCGCTGATTTGATCCTGGGCACCGCCCCGGACGCCATCGACCTGGCCGAAGACCGCCAGCGGTGGAACACGCTGTGCGCCAAGCTCGACATTGACCAGCCCGAAGGCGACACCGCAACCAGCGACGACCAGGCGCTGGAGATCGCCAACCGGATCGGCTTTCCCGTGCTGTTTCGGCCGAGCTATGTCCTGTCCGGACGCGCCATGCGCGTGGTCCACAACGACGACGACATGCGCCACGCGATCGCCGAGCTGCACCGGGGACGGAACCTGGGCGGGCAGTGGCCGGTGCTTATCGACCGGTTCCTGGCCGGCGCGGTGGAAGTCGATGTCGACGCCATCCGCGACGCGGCCGGTGAGGTGCTCATCGGCGCGGTCATGGAGCAGATCGAGTTAGCCGGGGTGCACTCCGGTGACAGCGCGTGCGTGATCCCACCGGTCAGCCTTGCTCGAGCCGTCGTCGCCACCATCGAGGATCACACCAAGGCCATCGCGCAGGCCCTGGACATCCAAGGGCTGCTCAACGTGCAGTACGCAATCGACGGCGACCGCGTCTACGTGCTCGAGGCCAACCCGCGCGCCAGCCGTACCGTGCCGTTTGCCTCCAAGGCGACCGGTGTGCCCCTGGGTCGGCTCGCCGCGCGGGTGATGACCGGTTCCACGCTCGCCGATCTACGCCAGCAAGGATTGCTGCGGCCACCTACGCACAACGGGTTTTGTGTCAAGGAGGCGGTGATGCCCTTCGACCGACTCCCCGACGCCCGAGATGTGCTCGGACCGGAGATGCGCTCGACCGGTGAGGTGATGGGCATCGGCGACTCGTTCGCGATGGCCTACGCCAAAAGCCAAATCGCGGCGGGGGTCACAATCCCCTCAGGCGGCCATGCGTACCTGTCATTCCCCCCAGACCAGGCCGACGATGCCCAGGCTGTAGCGCGGCGGCTTTCCGAGCTGGGCTTTACCGTCACCGGTCCGCCGCGGACTGCGTGGCAGCTGGGGATGCCCGCGGTCGAGGTGCCCGGTTTCCTGCTGGTCGACAAGGGGGCAATGCAGGTCGTGGTCGACATCCCAGCAAACCTCGCGACGAGCCTGACCTCCGAGCAGGTGCGGCTACGCACGGCCGCCCACCAGAAAGGCGTCCCCTATCTGACCACGCTAGCGGCGGTGGAAGCGTTTGCCGCCGCCGTCACCGCCTGGCGTCACAACAGCCTCAATCTCAATGTACGAAGCCTGCAAGAACGCCACTCATGACCGGTGCCGACTAGCTAGAGGTGACCGTGCCCGCGCATACCGCTTCGCCCCGCGACCTCACCACCCCCCTTCACCAGTCCGTGCCCGCCGCGGAAGCCACGATCTGCCTCACGGTAGCGCTGCCCGGCCCGGTCGACGTGCCCGCCTCAGTCGAGTTTCTCCGTCGCAATGGCGACGACCTGCTCGACCGCTGGGACGGTACCCGGCTTGTCCGGGTCCTGGCTGTCCACGGTCAGCGCGTGCCCGTAGCGATGCGCCCAACCGACGGCGACGCCACGCCGAGTTTGGTGGTCACCCTGCCCGCAGCCGTGGCCGCCGAACTCGACCAAGACACCCTTCGCGCGGCCGTGGCCAGCCAATTCGCCGTGCCGCCACCGTCGTGGGCCAGTCTCCTCGGCGCCGACCCGGCCTTGGCCGCGCTGGCCGCACGGTCGCCCGCGATCAGGCCGCTTAGCCTCACCGATCCGTTCTACGCGCTGGTCAGAGCGATCACCGCGCAGCAGGTACACCTCAAATTCGCCACCGCAATCCGGGCCCGGCTGGCCCAGCGCTTCGGACGCGAATATCGCGTCGATGGCGAACCGGTATTCGCGCTCGAGCCTGAAGCGCTGTCCGGCGCCGCTGTGTCCACGCTGCGCAACCTGCAACTGTCTGAACGCAAGGCCAGCTACCTCATCGCCACCGCGGAAGCGATCCTGGACGGCCGGCTGCACATCCCCACGCTGGCCGCGCTGAAAAACGACGAATACCTCCAGGCAATGACCCGGCTGCGCGGCACCGGCCGGTGGACGGCCGAATGGTTTGCCGTCCGGGTCCTGGGCCGAGCAATGGTTGTAGCCGGCGACATCGGGGTACGCAAGGCAGTCGGCCGACTCTACGGCGTCGGCATGCCGACCGAGCTCCAGGTGCGGGAGCTAACCGCGCACTGGGGACCGGCCGCCCACATTGCTCAACAGTTGGTGTTGGAAACCTGCGTACGCCCGACCACCACCGGGCCGACCGACCGGCCGTCCGGTAGCTAGACCACCGAACATTCCTGGCCTTGACTGTGAAGGTCCCGCCCGACAACGCTACGAAGGGAATCCGTTGGTGAACGCCCAACCCTCCTCAGCGCCCGCTATCCTCGGCTATACCTACGCCACCCCCGATGCGGCTCGTTCCCCCCTGACTCTCGACGACCTAGATCGGCTCAAACAAGCCGTCGGGCTGACCCCCGAGGACGAGCCTTATCGGCGGATGGCCGGCGAGGTGCTGGCCGACCAGGCCGAGGACATGGTCACCGCCTGGCGGGCACAACTCGCCGAGCACCCGCACCTAGCGATCTACTCAGCCACACCCGACGGCCACCCCAATCCGGACTACTCAGCCGCGTCCAAACCCCGATTCGTGCGCTGGGTGATCGACGCCTGCACCCGCCCCTTCGATCAAGCCTGGCTGGACTACCAGCACGAGATCGGGCTGCGCCACACCCGGGACAAAAAAAATGTCACGGACCACGCCAAATCGACAGACCACATCCCGATGCGCTACCTGCTGGCCTTCACCGCCGTCGTCCTGGTCACCGCCCGCGACTACCTAGCCCGCCACGGGCACTCCGCCGACGATATCGACAAGATGCACGCCGCCTGGACCAAAGCCGTCATGCTCCACGTCACCGTCTGGACCCAGCCCTACGTAGCCCTCGAAAACTGGTAGCCGTTCTTTAAGGGCAGGCCCATACTGCCAGAGCGCCATCGCCGTCGGCCCGCTAGCGTCGCTTAGACGCTAGGTGGTGGCCAGGCCCAGATTGTCCACCGACCGAAAACGATCCCGAACCTGCGTGCGGATCGCGCCGCCACCAAGCTGGATCCGCCGCCCGTGGCAGCGATTCGTGGATACAAGCTGGTCACGTTCCGGACAGCCGCCCGATAGCCGTGACGAGATCGGATACGGTCTATTCGAAGACGTCATCGTTTGTCCTATTTTTGACCACGCGCGGCACTAGGGACTTTGGTCGGCGCTTTTCGTTCGCTCGATAATTGCCTTACATTCACTCGGGCGCGGTTAGCGGTTAAGCTTGGGGGGTATTTTCTTTAATGTCCCAGGTAAAGAACATGGCTCTGTCTGATCGTGGGCGACGCAGAATTGAATGATCAGGAACAGCAGAACTCAGTACTCGAACGGATACGACGACAAGGTCTACGGAGAACGGGTCAAGCATAATCTCTGCTGGCTCGGCGACACTGACGAGAAGACCGCAAACGCCAATTGGCGCTTCGCGGCACAGTGATTAGTGTCGCAGGCGCCGGCCCTGCCAAGCAATGGTCGAATTCCGAACGTGGAGACGAAGATGGTGGAGGGCAAATGATGGTGACGAGCGCCATGAGGGATATCCGATGGACGCCGAGGTCCGCGCCGGGAGCCGATGATCCCAGCCTCGCCAACGACACCGACCGATTCGCCGGGCAGCATGTGCTATCCATGCGACAGTATGACCGCAGTGACCTGGAGCAGCTGTACACCGCCACCGACACGCTCTTCTCGGAGGAATACGACGCCTCCGACAAGCCACTGGAAGGCAAAATTCTGCTGTCGGCCTTCTTCGAAAAGAGCACGCGGACACGGCTGAGCCACGAGACGGCGATGCTGCGTCTTGGGGGGAGCGTCTCCGGTTTCGCCGACGCGCAGGTCACGCGCGCCGCCGGACTCGCCCAGGAGGCGCACGAGGACATCTACCGGATGCTGTCGTTCTACGGTGACGTCCTCGTTACCAGGCACCCGGACACAGGGGCACCAGGAAAAGCCGCCCACGTGGCTTCCATACCGGTGATCAACGCCGGAGACGGTCTCGGCGAGCACCCCACGCAGGCGATGACCGATCTCTACACACTGCGACAAGAATTCGGCCGCATTGACGACTTGCGTATCTTGTTCACCGAGGACCTGCGAATGCGCTGCATCCGCTCGCTGCTGATCGGACTCCAGCACTACAACTGCGAAATTCACTGCCTGCCGGCCGCTGGAAAGGGCCTCGATCCGACGCTAGTCCAGGAGCTGCGTGCGCACGGCCGGCTGGTCATTGAGCATTCCGACCTGATACGCGCCTTGCCAGCCGTCGACGTCGTGTACACCTCACCAACCCTGCGGGACGATGTGCCGCGGCAACCGCCCACGGACACCCCCTCCCAGCCATCCTCGGTGACGATAACCCGCGATGTGCTAGAGCAGCACGCTGGGGCGGGACTCGTGGTACTCAACGAGCTGCCCCGCCGAGGGGAGTTGTCTTCAGACGTAGACGAAACTCCATTCAATCGGTATTGGAAGCAGGCCGCCAATGGGCTACCCGTCCGGATGGCACTGCTCAAGCTGATGTTCGGCAAATAATTCAGCCAGTTCTCATGCTCATGGCTGGGGCGGCGTTTCCGATGCTGGCGCTGGACACATCATCCACCAGCTCCCATCCATCATTGACTGGCATTTCACCCCTGGTCGAATCGTTCTGGACATAACTGAGGGATATGGTGACGAAGCCCGAAGTAGCTCCCGCTCGTAGTCGCGAGTACGTCCTGACCGCGTCCTGTCCGGACCGGGAGGGCATCCTGTCGGCCGTGTCCGGGTTTCTCGCCCGATGCGGCTGCAATATCGTGGACTGCCAACAATTCAGTGAGCCCAGTCCGGGAACCTTTTTCACCCGCATCCATTTCGCCACGGTCGTCACGGTCGACATCGATGTGCTGATCGACAAGTTTCACGATGTGGCGCAACGGTTCGGGATGACATGGGATGCCGGACCAACTACCCGGAAACCACGCACGGTCGTGCTGGTGTCCGAGCAGCTCCACTGCCTCAACGATCTGTTGTTTCGGCATCACTCGCGACAACTGGCCGTGGATATCCGGGCGATCATGTCCAATCACACCGGCGGCAGGGAACTGGCCAAATGGTACGACCTGCCCTTCCATCACATACCGGTCGTGAACGACGATAAGGCCGCCCAGGAGGACCGAATGCTAGATGTCATCCAAGACCACGACGTCGAGCTGGCCATTCTGGCCCGCTACATGCAGATCCTGTCCCCACGCGTGTGCGCCAAACTGCCCGGCCGCATCATCAATATCCACCATTCGTTCCTGCCGAGCTTCAAGGGCGCCAAGCCGTACCGCCAAGCACATCAAGCTGGCGTAAAGCTCATCGGTGCCACCGCCCACTACGTCACCGAGAACCTAGACGAGGGCCCGATCATCGAGCAGGACGTGCGCCGGGTGAATCACCGGCACGAACCGGCCGATCTGGTCGCGCTGGGCCGAGACCTGGAATGCGGGGTGCTCGCCCGCGCCGTGAAGTGGCATGCCGAACGCCGGGTGCTGCGCAACGGCAACCGCACCGTCGTGTTTGCCTGATCAACACCTGACGGGTGGAAAGAGGGCCCGCGGCTCGCACACGGCCCTCCCCCTCACGCCGATCACTGTAAGGCCACGAGCCCTTCCGGGGCCTCACCGATCTCGACCTCGTGTCGCTCACGCTCGGCGTAGGAACGACCGGTTCTCAACGAGGATGCACTCGGTACGCCGCGCGTGGTCAAAATTAGCCTTCGCCTCGGGATCCTCAGCCAGCGCCGCCCGGTATTTCTCATACGCAGCCAAGCTGTCGAATTCGATCAGTGCCAGAGCCTTGTTGTTGGCACCCTCCTTGGGCAGGAAGTAGCCAATCAGGACTCCGCCGCAGCGTTCGATGATCGGCGGCCACCGCCGTGCGTACTCCTCGAAAGCGTCCAGCCGACGCGGATTAAGCGTGTACTCGATCCAGCAAATGATCATTGGTCCTCCTTCACGGATTTCATTTCAGTCGATGTTGCTCATACCCCTCGCGCGCGGACCCAAATCCTCAGCATGCGTTCCGGGCGGTACACTAATGATCTTTGAGTGTTCGCGCGGTGCTCCTTGACTGAAAGCCACCAGGCTCCGTGCCCGGGCACCGTCAACCGTCACCCGACCCGCGCAAAATCTAGCCCCCCGGCAGCATGCTTTGTTTCTTACCTGTTCGCTGTGATTGCCGCCTGGCGATCTCGGCTGTATCCGTGTCATCCGCTAAAGACCTCACTGGTAATATGCGCGTTATCCGAGGCTTTCGGCCTGAGCAAGAACGGGGGTGGATCGAGCGACTCTCAGTATCCACTGAGCAGGGTGCGAACTTTCCGCAGTGCGTCGGGTCCGGCCTGGCTGTGCCAGCGAGTGAAATCGGCGGGTCGGCGGCCCCAGAGGAACAGGGTGCGCACGGCGAGATCGCTTTCGATGGTTGCTGGCCCTTCCGGTGAAGCGAATTCGATGTTGTTTCCCTCCGGGGCTGCGGTGACAACGATGTCGTCTGTTCCGGGAGCGCGCAGCCGGCCCTGAAACCGACCCTCGCTGCCGAGGTCGAGAGTGGTCGCGCCGAGGTCGAGCAGCACGTTGCCGACATCGCGGACGCTGTGCCGGGTCATCCAGGGTTCACTCAGCGCCTGCGTGGCGGTGGCGTCGTCCCCGGTGAGGTCCCAGCGATGTAAGACCAGCTCTTCGCGCATGTGCTCGGCGAAAAAGCGCGGCGTCACCGGCCGACCTGTCCACATAATCACTTCATCCGTAGACAGGTCACGGGCGGCGCTCTCGGTGATGTCGACGAGTTGCTCACACCGGTTGATAAATGCTGTCCACAGCTCGGAATCGGTGAGCTCGCGGTAGGGCTTTTCTCGATCAAGACCGCGTGTTTCCACGGACTCACCAGCCAGGTGCGCCGCCAGCACCCGGGCGAGTTCTTCCGCGTTGCCGGCCTGATGGATTACGATGTCTCGGGTGGTCCACGCCTCGCACCAGGTACCGGCATCGGGCCGGCGTGTCCGTACCGCGTGGGCAAAGGCCTCCCATTCAGGAAGCGTGTCAAGGACCCGTCCAATGACCATATTTCCGGACCTTTCCAAATATCGCGCCGCCACCGGTCGCTGGGTGTTACGCGGCAAATTACTGGATGGGCGGGATGCCGAAGGTGGTGTTCAGGCCGGCGTGTCCGGTGTCGGTGATCCGCACCGCGCGCGCAGCGGGAATGCGCCTGATCCAGTCCAGGTCGAGTAGCCGCCGCAGCAGCCCCCGCCCCAGACCGCCCGCGAGGTGATGTCGCTG
Source organism: Pseudonocardia sp. (assembly GCA_019244295.1). GTDB lineage: Bacteria > Actinomycetota > Actinomycetes > Mycobacteriales > Pseudonocardiaceae > Pseudonocardia. The sequence continues at coordinate 1,822 of JAFASX010000034.1, read as the reverse complement.
CTCGGACCAGTCGACGCAGTAGCGCACTACCGGGCACCGGGGCGGAAGCTGGACACCAAATTCGGTCAAGAACACCTGCCCTTCGGGGGTGAGCTGGTAGTCGATGTCGTGTCCATAGCCGATACGTTTGTCCCGGGACGCGGTTTCGGGGCGAAAGGTACCGTCCCCGCCGGTCACATACCCCCGCTGGAGCATGGCTGCCATCAGCGCCACCCCGACTTGTCCGGCGAGATGGTCATAGCAGGTGCGGGCGCGACGCAAAGCCTGCGCGCGGGCGCCCTCGCGCAGTGATCGGACCGGCGCGGCCGGAGCAAGTTGCTGCAGCGCCTCGATGAGACGCCCGACGTCGGGACCGGCCAGCCGGTAGTAGCGGTGGCGGCCGTGGGCTTCGACAATCAGCAGACCGGCGTCGGCGAGCTTACGGAGATGATTGCTCGTCGTGGCCGCGCTCACACCCGCCTCAGCGGCCAGGCGGGTGGCAGGCAGTGCTCTTCCGTCGTCGAGTGCGAGCAGAATCCGCGCGCGGCTCGGATCGGCCACCAACGCCCCGACTGCAGCAATATCGGCGTCTCCACCGGGGCGGGACAGCCGCTGAGCGGGTGCGCTGACCATGACCACATCCTACGGCCGCATCGATTCGACCACCGCCGAAGTGTCGCCAAGCAGACGGACAAATCCGCTTCGATCGAAGCGCCGATTCTTCAGAAGAACGCGTCCGAGTCCGGCAAGCGGTGCGTTCATCTTCTTGTCCGTCGCCGCGTTGATGATCGTCTTCGGGATCGGTGAGCTCGCGTGGGATCGCGCGTCGACCATGTCTCTGATCATCACCGGTGTGGTATCCGGGCTCGTTGTCACGCCGATCGCGGTGGCGCGGGCGAAAGTCAAGAGCGACGCCCAAGCCATTGACAAGCGACCCGATTCGCGGCGGTAACCGCTCGGGAGCGGCAACAAAGGCTGCCAATCGAGCGATATACGGAACACGATGGACATCACCGACAGCACCCGGAAGTGAGGCGCCGCCGACGAGAACATTCAGCACGCTGTGGATCACCGAGTCGAAGTGATCAAGAAGCGGCCCGACCACTTCAACCTGGATCCACCGATGAATTGGGGTCGTGAGGTCGTGTCGTAAACGGATAGATGCCTTCCGAGCTGGGATGATGAGACTTCTCCAAGGTTCCATCCGACCAGATACGAAGGGCATCTACAAGGTGCGAGCATCTCATACCGCGGCCGGGGTGTCAGCGAGGTTCGATGAGCCGAATCTGGTGTCGTGCGCGGGGTTAGTTCCGGTGCTGCGGCTAGCCGAGCGGGCGGGGTTACACGAGGCGGCTGATCAACGGATTCGACTGGCGCAGGAGGCGGGCAGCACGGGGGCGAATCCGGCGGCGAAGATCGTGTCGATGGTCGCGGGGATGGTCGCGGGCGCGGACTCCATCGACGATGTGGGGGTGATCCGGCACGCGGCGCTATCGAAGTTGTTCACCGGGATCCGCGCACCCTCCACCCTAGGCACGTTCCTACGGGGTTTACCTGGGGGAATGTGCGCCAGCTGGACGCGGTCGCTAGCCAAGTACTGACCGGGCTCGCGGGCCAGGCGCTGTTGCTGCCTGGCGGTGATCAGCTCGCGTTCGGCGGATATTGATTCCACGATCAACCAGGTGTACGGGTATGTCAAGCAGGGTGCTGAGTACGGCTATACCACGGTGCGCGGGCCCACCCAACTGTCCCTGCCCGTGGTGACGGTCCTACCCGGATGGCACGTTCCTCACGGTGCTGATCAAACCGACTATCCGGGGCAAGCGGCGGGACCGGATCAAGT
>JAFASX010000015.1 GCA_019244295.1 Pseudonocardia sp. | reverse complement strand
CCGAATCCGAGGTCGAGCCCGAGCCGGAGGCCGAGTCCGAGCCCGTGCCCCACGTGGGGTCTTCACCGCTGGCCAGGCCGCGACCCGGCCCAGCGTCCCAATCCGGGGATCAGACTGAGCCGCTAGAAGATCCAGATGCCGGCTCGGAGACTATGCCTGTACCGGGGCGAGAACACGAGCCGGTCACTGAGGAACGGCCGGCTCCTGGTACCCCACCCGCGCCGCTATCGCGGCCCGAGCCGGGGCCGAGTTTGGGGTCGGGGCTCGACGCCAACCCGAACGCGGGTCTTGATAACCCACACATAGGTTTTGATCTGGGGTTGGGCGGTCAGCGGCGGCCGTGGTTGCGGGAGGGTATCGAGATCCGGGTGGGGCTGGCCACCCTGCTGGGATGGGATGACCGGCCTGGAGAGATTCCTCGTCTGGGGCCGGTGCTGCCTGAAGTCGCCCGGGAGGTCGTTGCCGCGCAGTATCGGGGGGCGGAGTGGCGGTTTGCCATCGTCGATGACGAGGGTTATCTGGTGTTGGGTGGGGTGACTCGGCAGCGACCTCGACCGGTCGCCGGCTTACCGCCGCCGGGGCGGTGTCGGGGTGGGATTGTGGAGCTGCAGCTGACCGCCGAGCTGCTTGACCACCTCGCTCGCCATCCGCTGGTCGCTGGTGGGGCCTGGGCGCGAGTCATCGCGGATCTGGCCGACCAGTTCGCCCGCCGTGATCACCTGCTGGCCCAGTTGGATACCCGGCCCGATGACCGATTCGCCCGAGGCGCCCTGGCTCGGCATATCCAGATTCGAGATCGCACGTGTGTGCATCCTGGGTGTATGCGACCCGCCGCCTGCTGCGACATGGATCATGTCGAGGACTACGTCCGCGGCGGACTGACGATCCGGATCAACATCGGCCCGGAATGTGGTTTGCACCATCCGTATAAGGACCGTGGTTGGCGGTTGACCCAGCCCGAGCCCGGAATATTCCGATGGGTCAGCCCACTCGGCCGAATCTATGTCACCCGAGGGGAACCAGTCATGCCTCCACTACCGAAGCCCCGGCCACGACCCACCCAACCTGACCAGAACAGCCCGCTGCCGTTGTGCGACGACTCGATCTTGCCGCCGACAACCAGCCTCACACCCGGGCCGGAGCCTGAACCACCACCACAACACGACGCGGACGACTCCGACCCGCCGCCGTTTTGACCAACCGGAACCGGTGCCAGGTTAGGTAAGCCCAGCTCGTCCCACAAACCACCGGGCACGGGCTGCGCGCCGCCCGTGATGGGAGCGCGGATGCGCTCCACCAGCTCCGCGGTGTCCGCAGCCGTGGCGGCGTGGGCGTACTGCGTCACGACCATGTCGCACCCCACAGAAAGATCACCACCGAGCAGCGCAACCAGAGTGAGACCACAGCCATGCCCAGCTCACCCACACCACCGCGACCATCGACTCTGCTGGATAATTCTTTTTGATCACATCGTCACCAGCGCCAGCCGGCCCGGGGACCTACCTCGGCCTACCACGCGTCCCGAACCCGGCCGCCAAGGACTCGCCGGACAACGGCTCACCCCACCGATCTTGGATCACCACCAGCACCAGCGCCGCCCGCCGACCGGACCGACCAGACCACATCACCCCCCACGGGCGACCACTTCGTCGCTCGGCTCCGGCCAGAGGTCACGGCCGCATCGACATCACCGCGCCGCGTCCGGGCCGACACGGTCCCAACCGACCACACGATCACGAACACACAGGAGATCAACAAGCCGCGGCCACGCGAGACTAGCGATCAACAACCCACCGAATTAACCAGCAGGGTCGGCCCACACCCCAAAACCGGCCCATCTTGTGATCTTTGGGTCCCACCGACAACCCAGGAGTGTTCTTGGGCACCAGGAAAGCGGAGATTCCGCGCTGCCGGCGACTCCGCGTTGGTGCGGGCAAACACTATGAACAGGTCGGGACCTCTTGGGCCAGCGGCAATCCAAGCCCTCAGTACTTCTCCGGGAGAGCGCATCCATAGAGCCCCATTGCTTTGCACGCGAGTTGATCACGCGCTTCAGCGACGACTTCGAACACCACCACCTCTGGCCACCTCTAGCTATGGTCGCTGGAGCTATGGTCGCTGGCGGCCGCCTTGGCGCGAGCCCAGGACTGAGTGATCTCCAGCTCGGCCTCGCGGCGGCCGACCCAAGCCGAACTCTCCACGGTCTTGCCTGGCTCAAGCTCTTTGTACACCTGGAAGAAGTGCTCGATCTCCAGTCGGTGGAACTCGTCGAGGTGGTGGATATCGCGCAAGTGCTCCTGGCGAGGGTCGTCAGCGGGCACGCAGAGCACCTTGTCGTCGCCGCCCTTCTCGTCGCGCATTCGGAACATGCCGATTGCCCGGGAGCGGATCAGGCATCCGGGGAACGTCGGCTCCGCAACCAAGACCAGCGCGTCCAGTGGGTCGCCGTCCTCGCCAAGGCTGTCTTCGATGAAGCCGTAGTCAGCGGGATACTGAGTTGCGGTGAACAGCGTGCGATCCAGCCTGATGCGACCAGTCTTGTGGTCCATCTCATATTTGTTCCGGACACCTTTGGGGATCTCAATCGTGACGTTGAAGTCCACCCGTTGCTCCTCCCGTAGTCGTCAACGCACCACTATCACCTAGTGTGGTGTACCGCGTGACCGTCGGCAGTCTCGATCTCGAGCCGGGCCTCAGTGGGATACGCGGGGGAGGACCGGTGCCGCGACACAATCACCCGGTTGCCCACATCCCGCTGGCGCAGCGGCGCGGTGTGCGTGGTGCGCTGACCGTCATCCTGGTGGTGTTGTTAGCGGCGGGCTTGGGTACGGCGGGGGCGCTGGGCGGACCGTCCATGCTGCACCGGTTCGGGATGGGTCGTCCCGCCTCACGGGCCCCCGACCTGACACCGCCGAGGTTGGCGATCGGCCCGCTATCCCCAGATGCACCGATCCCGAGCGCCGCCGGCCTGTCCAGCGCCCTGGGCGGGCTGGTCGCGGTGCCTCAGCTCGGCACCGCGACCGGTGTGGTGTTGGACCCGGTGAGCGGCCGCGCCCTGTGGTCGCGCAATCCGGCCAAAGCTTTGGTGCCGGGCTCGACCGGCAAGCTGCTCACGGCGGCGGCGGCGCTGCTTGCGCTGGACCCCGCCGCTCGACTGACCACTCGGGTAGTGGCGGGAGCCGCTCCGGATGAGGTAGTCATCGTCGGCGGCGGTGACCCGACGCTCTCGACGCTCCCGGTCGGAACTGACTCGGTGTACCCAGGGGCGGCCAAGCTCGATGTCTTGGCTGCCGCGGTGCGCACCGCGCACCCTGGCCCGATCCGATCGGTCGGGTACGACCTTGGCCGCTATAGCGGCGCCGTACTCGCGCCCGGTTGGCAGCCAGCGGATGTCCCTGGTGGTTACATCGCGCCCATCGAACCGTTAACCCTGGACGGTGGTCGAAGCAAGCCTGAGGAGATCGACCCGCCCAGGAGCGCGACACCTGGGCTAGATGCGGCGAAGGCGCTGGCCCAACGCTTGGGCGCGGACCCGGCGACCGTGCGGGAACGGGGCGCGCCGGCCGGGGCGGCGGTCCTCGCCGAGGTGCGCTCACCGTCGATCGCCGATTTGGTGGCTAACGCGCTGCGGATCTCGGACAACGTGCTTGCCGAAGCGTTAGCCAGGGAAGTCGCCCTAGCCAAAGGCGTCGAGCCGTCGTTCGCGGGGGCCAGCCGCGCGGTGTTGGCTACCCTCGGTGGGGCCGGCTTCGACGTAAGTGGCGTCCGAATGGTCGATGGAAGCGGCTTGTCGACCGAAGACGAGGTGTCGGCCGCGCTGCTCGGTCAGATCATGGCGGCCGCGGCCGGTCCAGGGAACCAACCCCGTTCGGCGCGGCTTCGCCCGTTGCTGGACGGCTTGCCGGTCGCTGGGGGCGACGGAACGCTGGACGACCGGTTCGTGACCGGCTCGTCGGCGCCAGGGCGTGGCTATGTCCGGGCCAAGACCGGCACTCTCACCGGTGTGAGCAGCTTGGCAGGCACGGTCATCGATGTCGATGGGCGACTGCTGGCGTTCGCTCTGATGTCCAACGGCACCTCTCCAGCAGACTCCCGGCCGCAGCTGGACGCCATTGCCGCGGCCTTGCGGACGTGCGGCTGCCGGTAAGGCTCACGCCACTGAATCTGAACACCTACAACGCCGAGCCTGGTTTGTCCGCGTAACCTGGATCAGGTGCCGCCCTCACCTGACTATGCACCCGACCAGCCCGCAGACCCGCCGCGTGGCCTGCCGGTTGACTGGGCACTCGCCGCCCGTACCGCAGCCGTGTTGATGCCGCCAGGCCCACAGGTGAGTCCGGCCGAGGCACACGCGGCGGTCGAGCAGCTGCGGGCGGATGCGGCAACCGCCCAGGAACACGTCCGTGAACTGACCGGCCTTGGCACTCAGTTGCCGCCGCGACCGCCCGACGTGGTCGACCGGCCGACGTGGGCGGCCGCCGCGACGGCCGGGATCGTCGCGCTCACCGATGGCGCCCGCTTGCCGGTGATCCCAGCCACCGCTCGCAAGCTCACCGCTACCACCACTGGCCTGCAGGCCGGCGCCGTGTTGTCGTACCTGGGCAGCCGAGTGCTCGGCCAATATGATCCATTCGGCGGGCCGAGTGAAGAGGGACGGCTGTTGCTGGTGGCCCCCAATGTGGTAGCCGCACAGCGGCTGTTGGACGTGCCGTTCGACGAGTTCAGCCTTTGGGTCTGCATGCATGAGGTGACCCACCAGCTGCAGTTCACCGCCGTGCCATGGCTTCGGAGTTACTTCGCGCACGAAGTGTGCGATTTCCTGTCGGCCGTCGAAGACAGCGCCTCGGGCTTGCTTGAGCGGCTGCCCGAGGTGATCACATCCATGCGGCGCGGAAGCGGCGGTTCAGGTGACGGCCGTGACGGCCCCGCGTTGCTGGAGCTGTTGCAGGGTCCGCGGCAGCGTGCGGTGCTGGACCGGCTGATGGCGCTTACCACGTTGTTGGAAGGCCACGCCGACTACGTCATGGACGCGGTGGGGCCGTCGGTGGTGCCGTCGGTGTCGACCATCCGAGCTCGATTCACCGAACGCCGTCGAGGCGGGAGCGTGCTGGACCGGTTGCTCAGGGTGATACTCGGGGTAGAGGCTAAAGTGCGCCAATATGCGATTGGCGCCGCGTTCACCCAGGCTGTGGTAGAGGCGGTCGGCATGACCGGATTTAACACGGTGTGGAGCTCGGTGGAGACCCTGCCGACCCGAGCCGAGTTGACCCAGCCAGATCAATGGGTGAGCCGCGTCGCGCCCGCGCGCGCATGACTGGTCCGCCGGTCACGGTCGCCGAAGTGCGGACGGCCGTCCGCCGGGGACTCTGCGAGATCGACTGCCGCCCCGGCACGCCGCTATTGGTGGCTTGCTCCGGTGGCGCGGACTCGCTTGCCTTGGCTGCGGCGGCCGCGCAACTGAGCTCTCGGTGGCCGGTGTCGGCCGCTGTCGTCGACCATGGGCTGCAGGAGGGCTCGGCCCAGCGGGCCGAAGCTACCGCTGAGGTACTCGCCGGCCTCGGGTTGCCCGCTCAGGTGCTGCGCGTATGCGTCACCGGTGCCGGCGGCATCGAGGCGGCGGCTCGGCGGGCCCGGTACGCGGCCTTGCGGTCGGCGCGCCCGTCGCAGCGGTCTCCGGTGTTGCTTGGACATACCCTGGACGACCAGGCCGAGACGGTGTTGCTCGGGCTGGGCCGAGGCTCAGGGCCTCGTTCGATAGCCGGGATGGCCCGCTATGACCCACCGTGGCTGCGTCCGCTGCTCGGCCTTCGCCGCGCCGACACCCGGGCTGCGTGCGCCGCGCAGGGGATCGAGATTTGGGACGACCCACATAACTCCGATCCACGGTTTACTCGAGTGCGGTTGCGGCATGAGGTTTTGCCACTTTTGGAGGATGTGCTGGCCGGCGGGGTAGCCAGCGCGCTGGCCAGGACAGCGGCCCAGCTCGCCGAGGACTGCGCCGCGCTGGACGGGATGGCCGAGCAGGCCAGGGCACAGGTCGAAGTGGAGCCGGGGCACCCAACACACCCCGAATTGGATGCCTGTGCCTTGGCCGAGCATTGCGCGCCAGTGCGGCGTCGGGTGTTGCGCAGCTGGTTGCTCGAGGGCGGGGTGCGGGAATTGTCCGACGCGCGGCTGCGGTTGGCTGATGATCTGCTTGGTCGCTGGCGCGGCCAGGGCGCTATCGCGATGGCAGGCGGGTTGGAGCTGGCGCGGCGACATGGCAGGCTCGTGCTACGCCGACCGGGTGAGAAATGATTTCCGGAATACCCGGTGAAATGAGGAGGAAGCTCGGGGTGTACGAGGGCGACATAGCGTCCATTCTGGTTACCGAACAACAGCTGCGAGACAAGATTGCCGAGCTTGGCCAGCAAGTGGCGGACGATTACCGAATGCGTTGCCCCGACATCGGCCGGGCGAGCGATTTGCTGCTTGTCGGGGTGCTCAAGGGCGCGGTGATGTTCATGACCGATCTCGCTCGCGCGCTTCCGATCCCCGTACAGCTGGAGTTCATGGCGGTCAGCTCGTATGGCTCGGCCACCTCTTCATCGGGGGTGGTGCGCATTCTGAAAGACCTCGATCGGGATATCGCCGGCCGGCACGTGTTGATCGTGGAGGACATCATCGACTCTGGTCGAACGCTGTCCTGGCTGCTGCGCAACCTGGAGGCCCGGTCTCCCGCGTCGCTGGAGGTGTGTACGCTGCTGCGCAAACCGGAGGCGGTAAAGGTCGATGCTCCGGTCCGTTATGTCGGATTCGACATTCCGAACGAGTTTGTCGTGGGATACGGTCTCGACTATGCGGAGCGCTATCGGGACCTGCCCTATATCGGTACCCTTGCCCCGAATGTCTACGCCTGAG
>JAFASX010000095.1 GCA_019244295.1 Pseudonocardia sp. | reverse complement strand
GACTCCCACGCCCAACCCGGCGTGGACGAAGCGGTGATCCGCGACCTCGCGTCACTGCGGTTCCCCAGGCGAAGCCGTCAACGTGTTGTTCATCGGCCCGCCCGGAGTCGGTAAGACCATGCTGGCCATCGGGGGTGGCCCGGGCGGCGATCGAGGCCGGGCACCGAGCCTACTTCACCACCGCCGAAGACCTCGCCGCTCGCTGCGCGAAAGCCGTCCGCTTGGGCCGCTGGGACCACATGCTGCGGTTTTTCGCCGGACCCCGGCTGCTGGTGATCGACGAGTTCGGCTACCGCCGCCCAGGCGAAGCCGCCAACGCCGCGCTGTTCCAAGTGATCTCCCAACGCTACCTCAAAGCCAGCATCATCATCACCAGCCACGCCGGGATCACCACCTGGGCCGAGCGCTTCGCCGACCCCATGATGGCCGCGGCCATCCTCGACCGACTGCTCCACCGAGGCATCGTCGTGGCCATCGACGGCCCCTCCTACCGCATGCGCGCCCACCAAGCCCGCGCCGAAGCCCTGCGCCAGGCGATACGCCCATGACCCCCATCCCCGCCGCCGCCCCGCTGCCCACACCGAAGGCCCACCATGACCACTGAGCACCCCGACACACCGGCCAACCCTCACCCGGCCAGCAGCCAGCCGGTCACCGCCGCCGACATCACCGAGTTCCTCTCCCACCTCACCCGACTACACGCGCACAACCTCACCAGCGACACCACCGCGACCGCCGCGTTGCTGGCCCGCAAAGCCGAGCTGTTCACCCGGATCGCCGTCCACCACTGCCACACCGACCCCTCGCTGGCCCACCAAGCCCGCCAGAGCGCCCAACATGCCCGGATCGCCAGCACACGACACGCCGACAACACCGATACACAAGACAAAACCAATGTCAACCACCTAATATCACCCCCAACCACAAGGTGGGGAATTTCGCCGAGCAACACCGGGGAACTTCGGCGAGCGTCATCATCCGGGCGGCGTTCGACGCCTTCTTCGGTGACCGCGCGCACGACTTGCCGCTACAGTCCGCAAGCGAGGACTTCAGCGACCTACCCAACGCCCTGAACACCCCCTACAGCTACTGGGGAATCGGCGGCATCGACCCGGAAACCTACCACGCAGCCGAGGCCGCCGGACGGATCTCCCAAGACATCCCGACCAACCACTCACCGAACTTCGCTCCCGTCCTACAACCCTCCCTCGACACCGGAACCCAAGCCCTGGTCACAGCAGCGCTGGCCTGGCTCGCACCTGCTCCCACCTCACAGCGTGTCGGCGGAGCCGCGCCGTGAGCGCGAGTCCCGATAGCGGATCCCCTGCTGAGACACAGCCACAGATGTCAGGAGACATCGGCGGGTCTGCCATCGCGGGTCATCCCGGCGGACCCTGAGGATCGGAAGAGGCGAGATCAAAATGCCCTCAACCGCTAGCCACTGCATGGGCATGCAAGTCAACGCGCCAGGCGAAATCGTCCTCACATGCCGCTGTGGGCGCGGTGAATGCCGCCGGCGTGGCCGGGCTAAGGACGCGTCGCGGCCGGCATTGCCCTCTCATCAGATTGTCGAATGGGTGGTGTCCGGCGGACACCGGCGATGCGCAGGAGGCGCTTGACGCTGCTGAGGCTGAGATCGTGAGCGACTGCGAGTTCACGGGCGGTGGTTCCGGCGCGGTAAGCGCACGCCATGGCTCGAACCACGTCATCGGAGAGTCGTTCGCGAAGGCTCCACGGTGCTGTGGTGGCCGGTTCAGTCTCTGGCCGCTGGTCCCGCGTGGCCACCAGAACACAAGCTTGCAGGTCAGCGGTGTGAACGGTGTGCGAGTAAGAGGCAAGTACCTCCACACCAGGTCAGGGCCCGTCCGAAGCAGACCGGACGGGCCCTTTCGCTGTCTGTACAGCAGTGAAGTACCGCAGTAGTCACGTGAGGCTGTCTCCGAGCTTCTTGAGATCAGTACGGGTCGCAGCGTCCGAGACCTCGGTGTAGATCTCCATCGTGATCGCAAACTGGGCATGACGCAGGATGGCCATGGCAACGCGAGGGTGGACGTCTAGGTCCGCAAGGAGTGAGCCGCAGGTGCGGCGACCATCGTGCACTGTGATCCTGGGCACGCCTGCCCGCGCGATGCGGGCATGCCATGAGCGATCGAAGTTGCGTGGCTCGATGGGTGTTCCGTACTTGGTTGTGAACATGAGGTTGCTGTCTTGCCAGGCGCCAGCCGCCGCTTGCTTATCTCGATCGCGGTCGGCGAGGCGTGCCACGCAGCGCTGTGCCCACGATCGTGGGAAACGGCAGCTCAGCGTCAGACCCTTCGGTCTTGGTCTGCCGATGAAGTAGTTGCTTGCTGCCTCGTTGAAGTTGGTAGCGGATCTCGACTGTCTGTCGGCCGAAGTCCACAGCCGTGTGCTGCGTACGGTCCGGTAGGGGCTCTGTTGCTAGGCGAGCGTGGATGACGATCCGATCTGTTGTGAGGCTATGAGCGCCTGCGATAATTCTGATATGACCACGCCAGAGCATCTGCGAGAGTTTCTCAAGGAGTTCGCCGCAGCGCAGAGTCGGCCGATCACGGATACCGCGCTGGTTGAGCGAATGAGGACGGAAGCGACAACGTGGATCAACGCAGTCCACATGCAGCACCGTCGAGTGACCCATCCAGTTATAGACTCGCATGATCCTGGCGATGAGATCTGGCGCCAGGAGATTGACCTTCATTTTTTCTCGTAGCGCTGACACGACTCCGCCGTGCCGTAGGCCTCGTCACTACGGTTCAGAGGCTCCAAGGCAGACTGCTTGAACACCTTGTCACATTTGATAAGGACGTGCCATCGCTCACGACCCTTCGCAATGTCGCGGAACACTTTGATGACTATACGACTGGCAAGGGCCGCCTCACGCAGATCAGCTGACATCAGTTACAAAGGTGGAGTCTGGGCGAGGACGCCAGTCAAGGTCTTGTCTGGCGCTGGTTAGACGCAGAATTTTGCGTGGACCTCGCACACCGTGCCGCCACGACTCTCTACCGGAACTTCCTGGCAGACGCGAACCACTATCTCACCAATGCACCCAGCTGACCACTAGCGTTTACTGATAACTGGCTTAACTACACGGGAGTGTCTGATCTTCGGTTTAACTGGTCTGTAGCTCCGGGCGTGTCCCGGGGCAGGACCAGCGATGACGGACACGATCGAGCCTGTGCCGGCTCGGATTGATCAGCAGCAGCTCGTTTAGCAGTTGGTGGACGCCGCCCGCGCCGACGGGGTCGAGCTCGTCGGCCCGGACGGGCTGCTCACCGGACCGACCTAGACGGTACTCGAGACCGCACTGGTTAGTGGAGATGAGCGAGCACCTGGGCTATGACCGCCACGACACAGCGGGCCGCGACGGCGGGAATCCCCGCAACGGCACCCGTACCAAGACCGTGCTCATCGAGGTCGTCCCGGTCCAGAGTCGCCGTAGACCATGAGTAGGGGCCGACTGAGTCCAGTGTCCTAGCGGCGGCGGTCCGAGTTGCGGCTTTCGGTGCGGTTCGGCGCGAGCAGAGTGGGTGATGGGCTTGAAATTTGGTTGGTTGCTGTATGTGCCCAGGTGGCTGGGTGATGACGGCGTGGCGGATACAGGCCGGCAGCGAAGGTGTCGTGGTCTTGAGTGCGTGCAGGGCGGTGTAGCTGCCGACGGATGAGCCGCAGATGCGATTCGGCGGCGATCGATGTAGCGGCTTACGGTGATTATGCGCCGGAGCCGCAGCGCGTTTACTCACCTAGGTGACGTATGGACGTACGGAGCCCCAGTGTCACGATGTCAAGGCGACTGCCGTAGGAGTTAGAGCATGGTGACTGCGGTGGTGTTCGACGTTGGCGAGACACTGCTGGATGATTCGCGTGAATGGGGTGCGTGGGCGGACTGGGTGGGGGTACCTCGCCACACCTTCTCCGCGGTTCTCGGCGCGGTTACCGCAGCCGGGCGTGACAACGCCGAGACGTTCCGGTATTTCAAGCCCGGGTTTGACCTCGCACGCGAACGGCAGGCCCGCGAGGATGCGGGGGTGGGGGAACGCATTGAGGAGACTGACCTTTACCCTGACGTTCGCACCACGCTGACGCGGTTACGTGAGCTGGGCTTGTGGGTTGGTATCGCAGGAAATCAGACAGCTCGCGCGGCCGAGCTGTTGCGCAGGTTGGATCTACCAGTTGATCAACTTGCGACCTCTGGCGAATGGGGTGTAGCGAAGCCCTCAGGTGAGTTCTTCGCCCGCGTAGCCGCAATGGTTCCGCACGGCCCCGAGCAGACTGTCTATGTCGGTGATCAGCGGGATAACGACGTCGTGCCGGCCCACGCGGCTGGGTTCCGTACAGCGCTCATCCGGCGCGGACCATGGGGCTACCTGTGGGCCGACGACCCTGTCGTCCGTCGGGACGCTAACTGGGTGATTGACTCGCTGGAGGACCTACCCGGGCTGCTGGAACCAAGGATGACCGGCCGCGCCGAATCGTGAACACCGGTCCATTCCGCGAACTCGAGCAGCTCGGTGCTAGGTGACCGCTTCGCTTTCACCAGCTGCATGAGTGACTGCCGCACCTGGGGATGCGCGCGAGTGTGTTCTGGCGCGGTTTGGCGGGCGGTCTGAAGGCACAGGAATGCGTCTTGGTTGCGGTCCTGAGTGAGTTGGGCTCGGGCGAGGTCAATGTAGTAGTGCGAGCGGCGCTCGGCGGGAAGCTCCTGAGGTGGCTGCCAGGCCGCTGCACGTTCGATCCCAATGGGGTCGTGTAGCTCGGCCGCAACGGAGAGTTCGTGAATCCGCAGCGAGGCGGGGCCGAAAGCGGTTCCGTAGTAGGTCCCTTCGGGGACCGTTTGCGCTGCTTGCCGAGCTTCGTGCAGGTGCTCGATCGCGCGGTCTGCTATTCCGGCACGGGCCGCGACCACAGCGGCACGCATGTGCAGAGCGCCAAAAGCGGCTACCGAGGGCGCCGTGTTCGCCGCCGGGATCTGGTCGGCGGCGACCTCGAGGGCGCGGGCGGCGGTGTCTAGCTCGCCCGTGGCGAAGAACGTTTCGGTACGTACGTAGGCCACCGCTGCCAACAGGAGCGGATCTTCTGCCGACTGGGCTGCCCACCGCATCACGTCAATGAGTCGGGCGGACAGGTCTAGGTAGCCAAACTTGAACGCCACGCCGTCGGCGGCCCGAAGGGCAAGCGTCTGTAGAGCGGCGGCGTCGCGACGGAGTCTGGCGTCTTGGCTTTGCCCCGCTCTGGCGAGTTCGGTGATGAGGTCGGGGAGTCGGTGGACGAGGGTGCCGTAGCGAGACTGCAGCCGGTCCTCGCTGACCCGGACGATCTCGGCGTGTAAGACGGCGCGAGCTCTGGTTGGTCCATCCTCGGGAATGTCAATGCGATCAAGCGCGTGGCGCAACCGCGGTATTGCGGCGTGGATTCCCTCCAGCTCCGGCGTCAGGACACGGCGATCGCGCCCGACCTCGCTGATCGTGTTGCTCGTGAGCGCCATAGCGTTTCCCGCCCGGGCAGCCTCGACGGAAACCGGCGCGCCGTCTCGCCTGCGGCGGGCTAGCAGATTGTGGCTGCGGGTGTGGGCTTGTTCCTGGATTACTGCCGCGTGGGTGTTGATCAGCTGTCCATTGGCCAGCAGGGCGGTGTCGCAGGCGGTGATGAGCGCTTCGGAGGGGACCACGGTCGCGCGTTCGACGGCGCCGATGTGTTGCGGTGAGTAGCCGGTGTGCTGGGCAAGTGCGTGGAGGGTCCAGTCGCGCTCGTTGCGCAGTGATCGCAGCTGCACGCCGAGCGCGGCCAGGGCAGAAGTTGAGCCGTCTTGCGGCTTGGGTGGGCGCCCGGCTCGACGACGCGGTGTACCGGCGGTGTTCGCCAATTTCTTGGCCTCCAGGTGTATTTGCTCGTCGTTGCGAGCAAATACACGCGCTTTGTTTGCTAGTCATATGGCCCGACCATGGACAGGCAACCCCCGTTGTTGCTCCGGTACTCATCGGGAGGTTGCCGGGTGTCACAGTACCCTTCTGATCTCGTCCCCGTGCCCGAATGCCCACATGTCCGGTCGCGCCGCTGGGCAACGACGGGGCGGCTGCGGGGCGGCTCGTTACGACGGTTCGCTGAGTCTGGCTGAGTACGTGTCGTACTGCCTGGCGCTGTGGCGTGGTTGGTGCACGATCCGACGGCGGCGACGTGGCTGAGCTGCGCTTCTCGGATTCGGCCGGTGCACGGTGTGCTTGCTCGGCTAGTGAACGGGCTTGTAGGCATCACTATGCGTGTATGTTGGGGCCATTAAGGGTCGCCGTAGTATCCGCCGAAAATCGGGCGGATATGGCTGACCAGGGGCTTCGTAGTCAGGACTGGTGCTGGGCGCCGGCTTCTGCGGCTTTTACCTTGCCGTGCACCACGGCAAGGCTGACTCCCACGCCCCGAGAGATCTCGCGCAGGGACTGACCTTCGGCGCGGCGGGCCAGGATCGCGCGGCGCTTGTCCTCGTCGACGACGCGGGGCTGGCCGCCGGTGCGTCCCTGCCGGGTGGCGGATTCGAGGCCCTTGCGGGTCTTGCGGACGATGTCGCGGCGTCGGTCCTCGGCTAGTGCCAGCGCCAGGTCGAGGATCAGGCTGCGTTCGGTGTGTTCCCCGGCGGCGATCCCGGTCAAGATCTTGACCGCGACGCCCTGCTCGAACAGCTCGTTGAGTATGATCAGACCCCCCAGCAGGTTGCGGCCGAGCCGGTCGGCTTCCTGGACGGTGAGCATGTCGCCGGGGCGCATGTAGTCCAACGTGGCCGCAGGTCCGGGCGGTTGGCGACCTTGAGCTTGCCGCATCCGGGACCGGTAACCGGCGTTCACCTGGCGCGCCACGGTCACCCCGCGACGCCTGCGTCCACAGCTGCGGCTCCGGCATCCGGCGGACGGCGAGTCAAAACAGGGTGTCGCGCACGCGCAGTGGTCGGTATCCGGTCGGGCCGAGTTGCGCCAGTTCGCCCTCGATGTCCACCTCGATCGCGCCGAAAAAGTTGATGTTCTCGCTGTGCGCCGGGGAGATGTGGGCGAGCACCTCGTCGTCGATACGCCGGCCGGCCGCGCGCATCGAGTCCACCGCCGGCCCGTAGTACTCGGTCGTCCAGACCACCACGGCGTTGGTGACCAGCGTGAGGCACCACGCCTGTTCGGTCTGGGCTTCCAGGTGGCGGGCGCGGACGGCGCCCTCGTGGGCATAGAGCAGGTCGCGTTTCAGGGCGTGCAGCGACTCGCCCCTGTTGAGTTGCCGGGAGATCTTGCGCCAGTACGCCGGGTCGGACAGGTAGCAGGCGGCGTAGATCGTGCGGCGCAGCGCCCCGTACTCCTTCAACGCGGCGGCCAGGACGTTCTGCCGGCTGGACGCCGAGAGCTTGCCGACCAGCAGCGACGCGGTCGCGTGTCCGAACTTCAGCGACCCAGCCGCGGCAGGTCGTCGTAGTGCGCGGCGATCAGATCGAGGTTGGCGCGGCGGGTCAGCAGCGGCCCCGCTAGCGGAAACGCCATCTCCGCCTCGGTTTTCGGTCCCGCCTGATAGAGCGTGATCTTGCCCAGGTCCCGGATGCGCGGCGAGAGCTGCAACCCCAGCAGGTCGAACAGGCCGAAGTTGACCAGGGTCACGCCGTGGGTGTCCGTCGCGTGCTCGGTGATCGGAATGTCGGTCGCGTTCCCGAGAATTTCATCAAGGACGTAGTGGGCCTCCCGCTTGGTCACCACGATGATCTTCGTGCCGTACGTGGTGTGCTGACCGGTCACGTGGGTGTACGCACTCGCCCCTCATGCGCGAAATACCTGCTCAACGCCCTGACGGTGACCGACTTGCCGCGCGTGGGGAACCGTTAGCCGTCCGAGGAGGACAGGGTGCCCGTGTCGAAGATCGGGGTCAGCGGCAGCGTGCCGTGGTAGTCGGTGATCGCCAGGTTCTCCGCGCGCAGCGCCTCCTCCCGCACGTACCACTCGGCGGTCCAGGACAGCACGTCGTAGGAGATCCCGCGGGCGTCGGCCATCCTGGTCAGCCCGAGGTTGGTCGCCTGCGCAATCAGCACCGCGATCAGGTTGCGCTTCAACTCGCTGCCGCGGGCCTGCTTGCCGCCGGCGTGGGTGAAGCAACCATCCCCTCCGGCGAGGGTGGCTTCCAGCTCGCCCAGGGCGGTGTGCAGCTCGTCGGTCACCTGAGCCAGCGCCGTGTCCGCGTCGACGGGTTTGCCAACCAGCCGGCAGAACTCGACCCGGTGATCTGCCCACTTGCTGGGGGTGAGCAGGTAGGTGGCCGGGTCGGAGTAGCGGCGCGAGCCGGGCACGAACACATCCCCGTGCGCAGCCCGTCGCGCAACGCCAGCAGGACGCACAGCTCCCAGTAGTGCCGGTAGGCGGTGACGTTCCCGGCCTTCGCCGCAGTGTCCAGGTAGCCACGCCAGCGGGCCGGCACGAACCCGGCCGGCGCATTCTCCGGGACCTTGCGGGCGCCGGTGGCGTTCAGCTCCCTCGGTGAACTCGTGCGCCAGTCGGTCGTAAGTCTCGCGCTGCGCTTCCTCCCGCGCGTGCGCGACCCGCTCGACCACCGTCACCGGCCCCGGCCGGATCACTCGCGCCGAGATCAGATACTCGCAGGCCAGCCGGAACAACAGCAGCGGTGAGTCGTGCTCCATCGCCCGCACCAGCAGGAACTCGTCCAGCTCCTTCAATTCCAGTGTCGTCGGCGCCCGCCACCCCAGGTACTGCGCTACCAGCCGAAGATGCTCGGTCCGGGTCTTCGCGCGCCGACCGTAGGAACGGACCTGATCCGGATCAACCTGGAGCTGCTCAGCCAATCGCGCGACCGCTGCGCGCGGCGCGGCCGCCACTTCGTCCGGCACGAATCCCAGCCATGGCAACGTGCACAGGGCGACGGCAAACCCTAATCGGTTGTGCTCGCCCCGGCGCTTGTCGACCAGCGCCCGGTCAGCGTCATCCAGGAAGAAACACCGCTCCAGCTCGGTTTGCGACGGGTCACCGACAAACCGGCCATATGAGGCTGCGCGGTCATCACTGAGAAACTCCACCGGCATGGCCCTCCATCCAACCGGAAGATCCACACCGGGAACCGGTCTTTAGCGGAGACTTCTGTTCCGATCTTCCTCGCGCCCCGATCTGTAGCGGAACCGTCGCCCGGATACGGACATCGGAGCAGGTTCTGACAACCGCGCTGACCAGTCTCACCGGCCTGCTAGCGGGCCGCCTGGTTTGAGCTGGTCGGCTTGTGGCTGTCCGAGTACGGCGTACAACTCCGCCACGGATGGCAAAAGCACTGTCCGATATGTCTGACCGACCGAATGGGTTTTTCGGTTATGGGGTTGGGCGGCGGGTTCGAGGGTGACGTGGCAGCCCGGTGCGGTGAGCTGGGCGGGATGCCTGGGGGTCTGCCCTCAGTCTCTGGATCCGGATCCGCAGCTGCTGGCCTGCGCCGGTCGGCGAGCGTGCTAGATGCACCAGCTCCCGAGGATCAAGCTGGCGGTGAGCAGGGCAACCGCTAGGACCGGGCAGGGAGAGATCAGTTGGCCCGAGGTCCGTCGGCCTGCGATGTAGTCGCCGGTCGGCTCGTGACCTACCGACTGGGATCGAACGTGGCGGTAGAGGTGGTTAGGGGTGGTGGGGCGATGCACTGGTAGGTGCGTGACGCCGAGAGATGTCCATGATCAACCACGAGGTGGGTCATCACAGACACGCCAACTCGTGCTAGTCATAGCGGCGTCGGGTCCTCGTCATGTGTCCTGGCTTGGGCGGGATGCCAGTAGAGGACGGGCGTTCGAGCCGACTTGGTCGGTGTGAGCCCGGGCTGCGGCCAACGAGCCGACCAGGGTACTGACGGACGGGCCGAGGGGTTCGAGTTGGGAGGGAATCAGGCCGAGATGGTCGGTGGCATCGGCCAGCGCGCGGCTGATCCGCGTGAGCAGGGTGACGATGACCGCGAGTCCTGCCACGAGGGTGCCCACGATCAGATAGGTGGCCAGCAGGGTGACCAAGCCAGCGGCGGGCATGGTGATACTCCTCTGAGGTTGTGCCGGATGTCGTGCGGGTGTGACGGCCGGTTACTTACCGTCGGGGCGTGGTGAGACCGGCGGGCTGGAGGTTAGTGGCGGTTTGCGCGGTGGTGGCCAGCTCCGCCACCCCGGAGGGCAGTGAGCCGGTGATGGACTGGGAAGACTGGCTGATGCTCAGCAGTGCTTGGTGACCGATCATCAGCGGTCTGATGATGCGGAGCAGGAACATAGTGACCAGCGGGAACACGACGAGGAGGAGCACTGCGTCGCCGATCCACCACAGGGCCATCAACATAGGAAACCTCGATCGGGGTTGGTGAAACCTGGGCATGGACAGCCGCAGGG
>JAFASX010000077.1 GCA_019244295.1 Pseudonocardia sp. | reverse complement strand
GCTCAGCTACGCCCTCCACGCGGCGCGCGCGGCGCGGGACGACCTGCTGGTAGTTGAGGTGCTGCTGCGGCGCGGCCGCGCACACACCCACCTCGGGCACCTCGAGCTGGCCAGAGCCGACCATCAAGCCGCGCTGGAGCTGGCCCGCGCGGCCGCCGACCCGCAGTTGGAAGCCCGCGCGCTCGAGCAGCTGGGCTGGACCGCCCTGTTCGCCAGGGACGCGATGCACGCGGTGGACTTCGCTGAGCAGGCAACCCAGCTGGCCGAGTCGGCCGCCGCCGCGCCCGGCGCGCTGCCCAGCGCGATGTTGCTGCTGGGCCGGGTGCGGCACTGGGACGGCGAGTACGCCGCGGCGACGGCCGCCTATGACCGGGCGCTGGCGGCCGGCCCGGAAGCCACCACCACCGCACTCGCGCTGACCTACCAGGGGGCGCTACTGCAGCACCAGGACCGCTTCGCCGAGGCCCGCGCCGTGCTAGCCCGTGCGGCGGTGTTGTGCCGGCGTACCGGAGAGTTCCGCGCGATGATGCAGACACTGTTCTTCACCGCGCTCGCTCTCGGTGACAGCGGTGACTTCGCCGGCGCGCTGCGTTCGCTGGACAGCGCCCGGCGCATGATCGACGCGGAGAAGGTCAGCTTCTACCTCGCCGGCATCGAGACCACCACGTCCTGGCTGTGGCAGGAGCTCGGCCAGGTGCACCGCGCGAAGGAGCACGCCGAGATCGGCGTGGAGCTGGCCCATCGCGGTGGCGGCGCGCTGGAACTCGAGCAGGAGCTGCACGCACTGCTCGCGGTCGCCGACTGCGAGCTGCTGCTGGGCCGTGAGGAAGCGGCCGGAGCGGCGGTGGAGGCCGCCGCGCCGATGCTGGAGCGCTCGCTGCCGTTCAAGCCACGCGCCGAGATGCGGCTGCTGGAGATGCGCGCCCGCTGGGATCCTTCGGTGGCCGAGAAGCTGCTCGACCAGGCTCGCAAGTATTCCTCGCGGAAGTACGAGGCACTCGCATTGCGCGCCCTCGGGCATCCAGAGGAAGCCGGCAAAATCGCCGAGGCGATCGGTTCAGACTTCCTCATCGGTCAACTCGGTGCCCCTGCCCAGCGCCGCGCCGCGCTGGACCGGCTCGCCGCCGCACTGCCCGACGAGCTGCGTGGGTCCTTCGTCACCCAGGGGCGGCTGCACGTCCCCGGGCCGAAGACGCATTAGGGAAACCACGAACAGGGGGCACCGTCGGTCGGGCCGGCTCAGCGGCTATCGCGCGCGCTGGGTGGCTGATCCGAACCATCCGCGCGGATTAGGCGCTGAGCGCGTTCCGCGATCACGTACAGGGAGCACGGCCATACCAATCCTCGGCAGCCCCGGCAGTGTCCCGTGCCGTCATCGGAGTGCTCGTCCAGCAGCTGGGGCCAACGATCGTGACCGAATTGGACAAGGAAAGCCGCCGCGGCCGCGATCGGCCCCTCGTCCTCGGGCTCGCCCGGGTTCGGGCTCGTCCGGGATGCGGCGTTCCGGTGTCCCTGCCGGCTGTGAGCCGCGACCACACCATCATGATCTGGGTGGCTCGGGCCGCACGCACGGCCATCAACGCGCTGGGGTGGCGGCGCGTAGGTCATCGAATGGACGGTCCCGGGCACTGCTCGGTAGCGAGTCATAGCTGACACCTCACGGAACTAAGGTCACCGGGCAACTGAATCTCCATCAACAAATGCGGCAGGTCCACGTAGATCTCCAGCTCGCCGCGCTGCACCCAACCCAGCCGAAGGAAGAAGGTCCGGTTCGCCGGCTGAATGTGCGCGATCATGGTGTGTCCACCGCGCGCACCCGCCGTGGCCACCGCAAACCGCACGAGTGGGGCGCCAAGCCCGCTACCGCGGTACTCCGGCAGCACCGCAAGCCGGTCACCCTGCCACACGCCAGTGGGGTCGTCGGCAACGAGCGGGAACAGCCGCACCGCACCGGCCGGCACCCCGTCGACGAAGCCGAGCACGTGCAACGTGTCGGCGCACGCGTCCCGGACATCAAGGTCGCAGCGCGTGAACACCCGCTGCTCGGTGACGAAAACCGCGCGCCGGATCGTATAATGGGCCGCCAGGTCGGCGGGGTTGTCTACGAGGTGGCAGCGCACCGCGTGCTCAGTCCGGGTCGATGTGCTCACGCAGGCTCCGTTCGAGCGGCGGCAATCTCCCGGGCCCGCATCGCGCATGCCACCTGAATGAGCAAGTCAGTGGGCAGCCAGCGGCCTTCTGGACAGACAGCGGCGAGTATGTCCTCGGCCGACGTCTCGGCCACCAGCAGGTCAGACAGGTCGTGACAGCGTGTCCGCAGCTCCTCGACGACCGCGCGGATCTGCGCCAGTGCGCGCCCGTACCGGTCGGGATCTATCATCAGTGCGGGGTACAACCTGTTCTCGGCTTCGAGCCAGCGCGCGCGAGCGACGAGTTCCGTCCGGTCGAGCATGTCCATCACCTCACCGATGCGGGGAGCCGCCCCAGGACAGAGCGGCCTCCGTACCGCACAATCAGAGCGTCCAGGTCTGCATCACCAGCGCGCCCTCACGCCGGGCGGTGAGTTGGGCGTCCAGCACATCCAGCGGGTGGGCCGGGATCACGCCTTCGATCAGGTCGGTCTCGCGCATGCCGTAAAGCGCGGCCATGGCGAACCGGCAGGCATAGACCTTGCCGCCTTCCTTCATGAACGTCTTCAGCTGACCGTTGTAGTTCATGTGGCCAGGGAAGGCTTCCGCGCCGACGGTCGGGAAACCCCGGGTGGCCGAGGCCATCAGCACGCCAGGGCCGTAGAGGAACAGCGAGGTGTCGAAGCCCTTGCGGTTGATGCGGGTGGCGGTAAGCATGTTGACGATGCCAACCGAGCCTTCGAACGGCACGGTGTGCATGAAGACGTAGGCCTTCTCGCCCGGCTCGGCCTGGATGTCAGCGAAGAGCTTCTGTTCGTGATCGACAATCGCATCGCCCGTATGGGCCCGCTCACCGACGATCTGCGCCACGGCTTTCTCCTTACTTTTTCAGTGTGGTGGTTGAGGGTCAGACCGCTGGCCCGCGGGGGGCGGGTGGCGGAGCCCACGTCTTTCGGTGGCTGCCCGGCATGGCCCGCATGATCTTGTGCCGGATCGGCCACGGGAGGAGGGTGTAGAGCGGAGCGAAGATCCTCAGCCAGAAGAATTCCTTCACTCCTTTAGGAGGTCGCGGCGCAGGCGAGCCGTTCCTGGCCGCCAACCGGCGGTGCGCGTTCACCAGCAGGTAACGCTCGGCGTTGCCGCGCAACCAGGCGGGGAATCCAGCATCCATGATCAGCTCCGGGACAACGCGGCCAGACCGTTGTTGGCGGCGACGGCGATTGGCTCGTTGAGCGCGCCGATGGCCGGCGAGTACACGTTCTCCATCGACCCCAGGTCGTGCAGCGTCAGACCAAACTTGATCGCGATCGCCAGGAAGTCGGCGCGTTCCTTGATGCCTTCGCCGCCGCCCACCATCTGGGCACCGATCAGCCGCAACGACTTCGGCTCGGCCAGCAACTTGACTGTGATGGGCTTGACCCCGGGGTAGTAACGGGCCCGGGAGATGCCCTGCCCGACCCCGAGCACGTAGGGGATGCCTAGCGCCGTCGCGGTGGTCTCACCGAACGAGGCGCCGCCGATCACCCACTTGCCCGCCGGGGTACCCCAGGGGACGTACACCGCCCGGTAAGCCCGGCTACCACCGGCGGCATTAGCGCCGGCCACCTTGCCCTGAGCGTAGGCATGCGAGCCGGTGAGCCCCTGCAACGGGACCCCGGTCAACCCGTGCGGGATCTCGTTCACGTCGCCGGCCGACCAGATAGCGGGCGCGGAGGTCTTCATCTTCTCGTCCACCACGATGCCGCCGGTGGAACCGAGGGTGATGCCGGCCGCTTGGGCCAGCCGATTGTTGGGTGTCTTATGCGTGGCCACCACAGCGAGCTCGGCTGGAATTTCGGCGGTGCCCTCGGCGCTGGAGGTGCGGATCGCACGCAGCTTGCCGTCGGCGTCACCGAGGAACGCCTCCAGAATGGTGTTGAAATGCAGCTGGACACCCATCTCGCGCCAGGAGTCTTCGACCGGCGCCATGATGTCCGCGTCGGCCATGGCGGCCAGCGCGTACGGGTTGGGGTCGACCAGGTGCGTCTCGATGCCCCGGTGAGCGAGTGCGGTGACCATTTCCAGGCCCAGAGGTGACGCCTCGACGACCACTGCCCGTTTGGTCTCGTCGATGACCTTGTCCCACTCAGCGGCTCGCCGGATGTTCTTCACGTAGTACAGCCCGGTGAGGTCGGTGCCCGACACGCCAGGGTCGGCGTAGTCAAAACCGGTGGCAATGATGAGGGAGTTGTAGTTCACTGTGCCCTCACCGGCCACAGTGAGAGTCTTGGCCGCGGTGTCGATCGCGGTGACCATGGTCTGGTAATGGACGTCGATTCCGGCATCCACGTAGGCTTGCTTGCCGGCCAGGATGAGCTTGTCGAAGCTCTCAATCTCGCCACCGTGCACATACGGGATACCGCAGGGACTGTAAGCGACATCTTCGAACTCGGTGTAAACGACCACCTGGGCTTCGGGATCCACCGCCTTGACGCCACCCGCCGCGCCCAGCCCCGCAGCGCCACCACCGATCACGACTACCCGATGCGGCACGTCCATCCGCCTTCCACCATGTGAGATAAGCTCCACCGAAAGATATTTACTATCCTACGCAAGACATTGACCATACTCGACGCAGGAAGCATGTCAACGCCGCAACCGCTAACAACTCCCCCCGCCCGTGTGGAGCGCGATGAAAGTGAGAGTGCCCTTGACTACGGCACGGTTGTGGTGTCCACCGCGCCGTCGGGGTAGAACTTCATGATCTGGCGGTAGTCGGAAGCGCCGGTGATCGGGCTGGGGTGGTTGTGGTCGTAGATCACGACCTCGAAGCCTCGGCCGGCGAGGTCTTTGGCAACCGTAGTGGCTTCGTCCAGGTCGTTGGTGTCCTTGGACTGGAACAGGTAGCGGGAGTCTGGCGCCCCGAGCTGGCCTTCGTGGAGCCGCGCGTGCAGGTGGTAGGTGGTCACCGGCCACCCTCGGCTGCCGCAATCGCGCGGCGCCAGCGCGCTCGGTAGAACGCGATCAGGTCACCGATGCTTGGGGTGCCGTCCGGCCAGTAGCGCGCCACTCTAGGGACGGTATGGGCGCCTGTGCCCAGGGCTTTAACACCCGGTTACGCCGCGCCTACCCGGCGACGCCCATCCGGTGGGCGAGGCCGCGCAGCTCCCGGCCTCCGGCGTCGCGGCGGGCCCGACCGAGCAGCGAGACGACAATCTCGCGTACGAAGGGGTTCGAACGAACACGTTGCGGAGCCAGGTCCTCGGCGGTGCGGAACGCGCGCACAGCGTCGTTGCGGGTGGCCTTGTCCATTGCCAGGCCGCGGCCGATGTCGATCCACCAGGCGGCTCGGCGGGTGGGAGCGGCGGGCAGAGTGTCCGGGTCGATGGCCCGGGCGATCCGGACGGCGTGTCCACCGTCGCCTTGCTCCACAGCGAGCAGGGTGCGCCAGACCTGCACGTTGCCGGGCCCGAAAGACAGGAGCCCGAACTCAGTGCCGCTGCCGGGGCGGGCGGCGGCGTCCAGGGCTTCGGTGACGTGGGCGTGGGCGTCGTCGGTGCGGCCCAGCGTAGTAGCCGCAAGGGCGGCGGTGAGGTGCAGCGACCCGTAGACATCGGCCACGGCCGGGTCATCGTCCAGGTGGGGCGCGATAGCGTCGGCGGCGGCGAGGGCGACGGTGCGGGAGCGTTCGCGGGCGGTGGCGCCGATGGCGTGGGCGCGCGCCCACGCGGCCAGGCCCTCCCACTGCGGCCCAGACAGGTGCGCTGCCACGTCGCGGACGTGCCGGGCCGCGACGTGGGCCACGTCAGCCACCCCGAGGTTCTTCACCGCGAATAGGGTGCCTAAGTAGCAGTCCACCAGCCCGACCAGCGCGTCGTGGCGGTGCGGGCCGTCCACGCTGACGTGCAGGTCGCGGATGAGATCAGGCAGCCGCAGCCCCAGCTCAGCGTAATCGGCCCGAGGCCGTAGCGCGTTGACCTCGGCCAACCGCCCGGCGACCTCGGGCCACGGGAGCGGCTCGGCGTCGACCGGTTCGCCCAGTTCGGTCTCAGCCAGCGCGAGGCGCAGCGCGGCAACAGCGGGGTGTTCGGCGGCCATGCCGCTCACCAGTAGCGGCGCCCCGGTGAGTTCGGAGGGCGCGACCTGCAGGGCGTTGGCCAGGGCTTCCAGGGTGCCGCGGCGTTCGACGGTGCGTAACCCGCGCTCGACCATGGACAGGTAGGCGCCGGTGAACCCGGCCAGCTCGGCCGTGGCGGCCAGGGACATGCCGCGCCACAGTCTGATCTCGCGCAGCCGCCGGCCGATGTGGTCGCCACCGGTTCCGTGACGCATGTGTGCCAGGGTACGCAGGTTTGCGCCGCCGTGTGCCGCTGTGCTGAGCACCACCGGACCGCCGTGGTGCCGCCGGTTCGACCCGCGCCGCGGGCAACCCTCGCCCGCCTGGCGGCCCGCCTAGCTCGCGTCCGGGTCAATGATGGTGATGATCACCCACTCGTCCCGCCGGTCGGGATCAAGCCGCCGCGCCTCGACCAGATACTCGGAGGCGGTGGCCGGACCCCGCTCGGCGCTCGCAACCGCCGCCCAGAGATATGCGATCGCCTCGTTGCCTTCTGTGGTGAGCGCAATCTGCGCGAGCGCGTCGAGTGCTGCGTCGGAATTTGGACTAGTCTCCATCGCCCCGGTGGGGACGCCGCGCGGGCGGGAAAACCGGCACTCACCGTATCATCAGTACCACCAGCCCCAGGAGTACCTATTTCCGGTTAGCCGCAGACTGCGCCCAAGCCAGCCTGGTAACCCCAACTGATCAAAGGGGCGTTCGCCGTTCTACCCATGGCCGCTCGGGCGAGCGATAGCATGCTTGCCATGCCCACGATGCCGGCCGAGCTGGAGGCGCGGGTCGCCGCGCTGGAAGCCGAGCACGCCGACTACAAAACCGTCCTGGCCACAATCAACGCGTTGAGCCAGCAGACACGTCACCGGCTCGACACTCTCGATGAGAAAATCGACGGGGTGGAGCGACGGCTCACCACGAAGATCGACGATACGAACGCGCGAGTTCGGTTGATCGACGACCGCGTTCGGTCGATCGAGGATACAGTCGCCGAAGTCAAAGACCTGCTGGTGCGCGCCCTCGATAACCGCTGACCTATCCCACTCGGCGTCGGCCTGCTCCTGGCCACGGTTGTCGAATGGGGATGGTGCGCGCCGAGCTTGGTGCGTCGTACCGCGACCGCGCGCGAGCAGGCCCCAGATCCGGAGTGGGGGCGGCGATAAGCATGGAACCGACAGTCATGGGGGTCGTCAGCCGGATACCACACGCTGTGCCGCCGCCAGTAGATCACTCTCCGCTTGGTCGAACGCGGCGACGCGCCGACCGACCTGCTCGGCGAGTGACCCGAGGCGCTCGCGCAGTGCGCGGATCATGTCCGCCAAAGCTGCCGGTGCCGCTCCACCCTCGACGGTCCGGGAGAGCACGATCCGCCACGGGTCCAGCACCTCCGACAGGTCCACCCCCGCCATTCCCCAGTCCCGCCCGGTGTGCGCCAGCGCCGCCGCGTCGATCATCTCTCCGGTGATCCCCGCGCCAGGAATGCCGGACTCACTGGCCGCCCGCACGGCCTGGCCGACCACGCGGTAAGCCGTGCGGTAGTCCACGGCACGCGTTTGCACCAAGTACTCGGCCAGGTCGGTGGCCTGGGTGTAGCCGAGGTCCAGCTCCTCGCGCATCCGCGCCGGGTTGACCCGCAGTGTCCGCACCACACCGGTGATCAGCCGGGTGATGCGCAGCGACAACTCGAGGGTCCTCGGCACCTCACCGTAAGCAAAGATCAGATTGTCGCTGCGGGCCGACGGGCTCTTCGTCACCGCCAGAAACCCGGTGAGCCGCCCGACGACAACTCCGGACGCGCCCCGCACGATGGCTAGTGCGTAGGGGTTGCGCTTGTTCGGCATCAGGATGCTCGCTCGGGTGTAAGCGTCCGCCAGGTCGACGAAGTCGAACTCGCTCGAGGAGAAGATCTCCAGATCCTCGGCGAGCTTGGAAAAGTTCGACAGCAGGCTCGCCGCCGTGGCCAGCAGGTGGATCAGGCCGTCCACCTGCCACATCGCATCCCTGGTGTGAGGTATGACGCCCTGGAAACCCAGCGCGTCGGCCACCGGGCCTCGGTCGTCGAGCAGGCGAGTCCCGTTCACGCAGCCGGCGCCACCGGGGCTGGCGTCCACCCAATCCAGCTCGTCCAGTAGCCGGCCGACGTCACGCACCGTGGAGTAGCCGAACGACAGCAGGTAGTGCCCGAAGGTGGACGGCTGCGCCTGCTGCAGGTAGGTCTGGTCGGGCAACAACGTTCGCGCGTGCTCCTCGGCGCGCTCGGCCAGCTCGAACACGAACCCCACTGCCTCGTCCGCCAGCTCGGTGATCAGGCGTCGCAGATGCAGGCGCAGCGCGATCCTCGCCGCCTCCCGGCGCGGCCGGCCGGCGTGCAGCCATCCGGCGAGTTCGCCGATCCGGGACACGAAGTAACGTTCCCGGGAGTTGTACGGCTCGCCGTACGTCGGGTCGTACGGGAAATCCTCCGCCGACATCTGCGCCACCTCGAGCAGCAACGCAAGCAGGGCGCGCTGGGCATCCGGCGGCGTCAGCCCGCGCCGCCCCAGATCCAGCGCGTGTGCGATGTCGGCGAGGTTCAGGCCCCGATGCAGGAAGCTAGCGTCGGCGTTTTCCAGCGCGAACCCTGACTCGATCAGTTCTAGGGCCGGTCCGCCCTCCGGCGGTCCACCCAGACGGGGGCGGCGGGTCGGCGTCACGTCGCGTTCCTTGCTTCTTCGCCGCTGGTCCGCGCGGCGACCGCCGGGATTAAACCCCCGGTGTGCCACCACAGCACCGGCCCCGAGTGGGCCCCGCGCAGCGCCGCATGCAACGTTTCCGCGCCATAGGTGTGATCCAGCAGCATTCCCTCGGTGCGCAACGCCAGCAGCGCGTCGGCGCGCTCCGAAACCGACGCCACACCGAACCCGTAGCCTCGGGCGTCGATAATCTCCAGTTGATTGGTCGGTGCGGGCGTGCCGAGCAATCGGGCACAGCCGCGGGCCAGCTCGCGCACTCGGGCCTCGATCAGCTCCGGGGGCCGGCTTACCGAGACGCCGAGCACAGGAACGTCCAGGCCTACCGCGGTCAGCCCGGCGAGCAGCCCCGCGCAGCTGCCCCCCGAGCCGACCGGCAGCACGATCACCTCCGGCAAAACGTCGAGCTGGTCGGCCAGCTCGACAGCGGCCAGTGCAAACCCGACCGCGCCGAGCGCGGTCGAGCCGCCCCTGGGCACCGCGAACGCCGGCCGGCCGCTCGCGGTGAGCTGCTCGGCAAGCTGGTTCACAAGCGCGTCGACCGCCTCCCGGTCGTCGGTCCCGATCGGCAACACTCTGGCACCGGCGGCCCAGGCCAGCGCCAGGTTAGGACTACCCAGGTCACCCCACACCACCAGCTCACAGGCCAGCCCGAGCGCCCGAGCCGCCATCGCCGCCGCCGGGCAGAAGTTCGAGCCGGGGCCGCCGCCAGTCACCAGGACCTCCGCCCCCTGCGCGCACGCGGCGCCAAGTAGGAACTCCAGCGGCCTGGTCTTGTTGCCGGCCACGCCGAAGCCAGCCAGGTCGTCCCGTTTCACCAGCAGTGGGCTCCGACCGAGAGCACGCTCCAGCCGGTACGCCCGAACTAACGGCGTAGGAAAGATCCCCAGCCGCACCCTCGGCAACCCAACGGCCAGCTCGGTCACGTCCAGTGCTCTGGTTCGGCGGCGCGGGCCTCGGCGGCGCGCCGGCATACCTCGTCGACCATCTCGGCTACCGCATCCACACTCGGCGACCGCTGCCAGCAGCTGACCTCCTCAGCGGTAGC
Organism: Pseudonocardia sp.; assembly: GCA_019244295.1. Taxonomy (GTDB): domain Bacteria; phylum Actinomycetota; class Actinomycetes; order Mycobacteriales; family Pseudonocardiaceae; genus Pseudonocardia. The sequence goes on along the minus strand of JAFASX010000077.1, from coordinate 3,420 downwards.
GACGCCAAGAGCCGGCAACGCCGTCACCAGATCGGCTCCATCCCGGCGGAGTACCTCATGCAGCAGCTGCTGGGCGCGGTGCTTGCCAAGCCGACCGGCGAGCTCAGCGAGGACCCGCTCCGAGCCCAGCTCACGCTGATAGCGGCGCACAGTCGCGGCCATGGCTTCACCGCGCACCTCGAGCCCGTCCAGCAGCTCCAGAGCCAAGCTCAGCGACGCGCCGGTGAGCTGGCACACCTCGGGAAACGCGATCCACTCCGCCTTCCAAGCCCGGCCGTCGCGCTCGTGGGCCGCCACCATACCCTCGAGCAGTACACCCGCCGAGGACCGCGCCAGACGAGCCAGCGTGTCCAGGTGCTCGCTGCGCTCCGGATTACGCTTGTGCGGCATCGTGATACTGCTGACCCCTTCGGGCGACGCCGGTTCCGCCAACTCCCCGATCTCCAGGCGGGCCAGCTCATACACCTCGCCGCCGATCCGGGCCAGCGTGCCGCAGACCATGGCTAGCACGGTGCCGAACTCGGCGATCCGATCCCTCGCGGTGAGCCAGGAGATGCCGGGGTCTGCCAGCCCCAGCTCCGCGCAGAACCGGGCGCGAAGGCGCGGACCGTGCGCCCCGAAGTAGCCCAGCCCGCCCACCGCGCCGCCGAGCTGGCCAACCACCCAGCGCGCCCGGCCAGCGCGCAGCCGCTCGATGTGGCGACGCGCTTCATCAGCCCATGAGGCGGCTTTGAACCCGAAGGTAACGGGCGCTCCCAGCTGGCCGTGGGTGCGACCGGCCATCACGGTGTCGCGGTGCCGCGCCGCGAGCCCCACCAGGCGGGCCTCTAGCGCACGAAGGTCTCGCCACACCACCGCGCCCACCTCCCGCATGACCAGGCCGAACCAGGTATCGGTTACATCTTGAACTGTTGCCCCGACATAAATGTGCTCACGTGCCTCCGCCGGCAACACCGCCAGCAAGCCCTTGATCAACCCGAGGGCGGAGTGCGAGGTCTCCGCGGTCTGCTCGGCAACGAAGTCGAGGTCCAGCGCGTCGACCCGGGCCTCGGCGGCGATCTGCGCCGCCGCCGAGGCCGGCACAATGCCGACTTCAGCCTGGACCTTGGCAAGCACGACGAGAATACTCAACCAGGACTGCAGCATGGCCCGCTCATCGAACACGCCGGCCAGCTCAGGTGTCCCCCACAGATGCCTGTACAATCGCGAGGAACTCAGGCGGGTACCCACGCCGGCTCCTCTTGCGCGGCCAGGATGAGCAATGCTTCGCGCACCTGCTCCAGGGACGACCCCCATGGCACCGACACCCAGCCGTCCCCGGACTCGACCCGCTCTTCTTGCAGGCAGCATTTGGTGAGCAGTCGTCCCTGTGCCGGCGCCGCGATCCGGCGGGGACAGAAGTCGACGGTCGGCGGTTCGTCGCCGTAGAACCAGCGGTGGATCTGGCGGGATCGGGCACAGCCGAGCAAGGTCCACTCGGCCCGCGTTGGGTGCTCGTCGAGATACGACACCAGCGCGCCGGGGACTTCGGCTCCCGAGCCCCGGCAGGGCAGCAGGTAGTGTTGGTCGGGTCGGCGCGCCGCCAGCGCCGCCAACTCGGTCACGTCCCCGACCAGCTCGATCGGCGGCAGGGGCTCGGTGACGGCCAACACCCGGCGTGCCTGGTCGAGCAGCTTGGCCGGCTCAGGCGGCACCACCTCGCGAACCACCACCCGCAGCGGACAGGCCTCGACGATGAAGTTGACGTGCGCGTACCTTCCCTGCACCACGACCGCACGGGCCCCCGGTGCCCGCCGCCGCGCCACTTCGGCCAGCGCCGACGGGATCCCGGTGTCTACCTCCGGCTCGACCACATAAGCGCAGTCGTCCGGCCCGGCTAGCAGATCCACGGTGACGATCGGAGCGAACAGCTCGGTGTCGCAGGCCCGGGTGACTCGCAGCAGCGCGGTGCGTCCGGCGTGTCGAGCCACCACGAACCGGGTGCGCCGGTAGGCCGGGCGACCCAGGAAGTGCGCGCGCAGCGCGCCCGGCGCGAGCCCGACCTCAGGCGGCAAGCTGGCCACCGAGACCCCTCGGTAACGATCGGGTACGAAGTTGGCCATCAACCTGGGCTCTGACGCCGTCGTCACGCGAGCTCGGCCCCGAGGTGCAGCCGACCCGGCACCGAAGCCGTGTCCGAGCGCAACCCGAGCCGGAGGGTCTCCACCGACAACACATCGGTGAGGGCGACGTTGCCCAGGTTCACCTCAGCACCAAAACGGCGCACGAACCATGCCTGCTGGCTGGTCCGGGGCGCCTCGAAGATCACCCGATGTACCCCGACCGCCGCGACGACCGCTTCCACGACATCTGGTAACACCCGGCCGCGCTCGTCGAACGTGCCCACCGTGCCGCTCTGACGACCTTCGGTGACCACCCACCGCGCCCCGGCTTCGAGGTCCGCCAGGCATTCACCGGGCCAACTCCGCGCGGCCATCCGCTCGCCCGGAGCCTTGGCGCCTACCTCGGCCAGCACGATGAAGTCCCGACCGGCTTGCTGGATCAGGGCTCGCTTATCCACTTGGCTCATCTCCACCGTGCCCCGGGACACTTCGACGTACCGGAACCCGACAGCCGAGGCCCAGGATAAGCATCGCGTGGCGGCCCCCTGCGCCCACGCAATCTCCAAGAGTGTCCCACCGAGACAAGCCCCGATATCGTGCGCGCGGAGCAACGCGATCTTGGCCTGGATGGCCGGGTCGACGTATGCGGTCCCCCAGCCGACCTTCCAGATGTCGAAGTAGCGAGCGGCCGACGCCAGCAAGTCCGCCGTGACCGCCGCGCTGGCGCCCTGGTCCAGCACGTGGGTCAGGCCGGTAGCACGCGGCTTAGCCGACCGCTCCGGCAGCTCCAGGAAATCAGCTGAGGGCACTCACTCACTCTATTCACATAGTGAATAGACATCTACTATGTGACATATGCGGCAGTTCAAGACCGGACCAACTCCATGACGTCCGTCAACTGGAAGGTCCTGGCCCAACCGTCCGGGTGCCGGCGCGCGATGTCCGTCGCCAAGACCATCGCCCGGTGGACGCGTTCCGGGAACCGCCAGCGGTGCGTCTCGGCAAAACTCAGCCAATCGCTCGGGTCAATCAGGCCCGACCCGGAGTAGTCCAGCTCATGCCACGTCACCGCGATCTCGAACAGCTCAAGAAGGACGTCCGCATCGGAGTCGAGCGCGAGCAGCCGATCGTGGTGCTCGGGAAAACGGGCCGCGACGGCACACTCACCACCGCAGGTGAGCAGGCGCGGACGGGCATGGGCGGTCGTCATCAGTGCCCCCCTGTGAATATCCGGATCGTGAGTGAACCGTGCACCGCCCCGGTTGCACAGATGTTGCAGCGTCCAGTGGGCCATTAGCGAACTCGCCTCAGCACCTCG
>JAFASX010000044.1 GCA_019244295.1 Pseudonocardia sp. | reverse complement strand
GCTCAGCTCGTCGACCGACCGGGCCCCGAGGTGGCCGCCGCCCGGTTGTTGCTGCTAGACGTGCGTACCGAGCTGCATCGCCTTGCCGGCCGCGCACGGGATGTGCTGCGGGTGCAAGACACCGACGAGATCGCCGGGCTGTTGGAGCTCGGTGACCGATTCGACCTGGCCCGCGCGCTGTCCAGGGCGGCCCGCGTGGTGGGGTACGCGGTCGATGTCGCGTTGCGTTCTGGTCGAGCCGCCCTCCCGCGCAGAGGCCTGGCGGCGCTACGCCGGGCTCCCGTCCGGCGTCCGTTGGACCACGGTGTGGTCGAGCATGCTGGCGAGGTGGCACTGGCCAGGGATGCGGCGGCCGCCAAGGATCCCGCGCTGGTGCTGCGAGTGGCCGCGACGGCCGCCCGCACCGGATTCCCCATCGCCTCTGGCACCCTCAGCCGACTGGCTGACACCGCCCCAGAGCTGCGCACACCGTGGCCGAAGGCGGCGCTCACCGAGCTGTTGTCGTTGCTCGGCTCCGGTCGCCCGCTGGTCGATGTAGTGGAAGCACTGGACCGGGTCGGTTTGTGGGGGCGGATCTTCCCTGAGTGGGGTGCGGTGCGCGATCTGCCGCCACGGGATTGGGCGCACGTCTGGACCGTCGACCGGCACCTGGTGGAGGTCTGCGTGCAGGCCGCCCGGTTGACCACCACGGTCGCCCGTCCGGACCTGTTGTTGCTCGGTGCCCTGTTGCATGACATCGGCAAGGGCCGGGATGAGGATCACTCAGTCGTTGGCGAGCGCCTCGCCCGCCAGATCGGCACCAGGCTTGGCCTGGCTGGTCAAGATGTCCATACGCTCGCCGCGATGGTTCGCCACCACCTGCTGCTCCCGCATACCGCGACTCGGAGGGACCTTGAGGACAACGCGACGGTGTCCCGGGTGGTGGCCGTCCTCGGCGGTGATCCTCTGCTGCTCGAGCTACTGCACGCGTTGGCCGAGGCCGACTCGTTGGCGACCGGGCCAGGGGTGTGGGGACACTGGAAGCGCACCCTCGTCGCCGACCTGGTCGATCGTTGCCGGGCAACGATGGTGGGCGAGCCATTGCCTAAGCCGGCCCCGCTGGACCAGTTGCGGCGCGAACTGGCCGAGCGCGTGCAGGCTTCGGAGGGTCGGCCGCAGGTAACCCTGGCACCAGACAGCAGCCGCGAACCAGGTGAGTCGGCGACCTTGCTGGTGGCGCTGCTGGACCGGCCGGGGGCACTGTCGCTGGCATCAGGAGTGCTAGCCTTGCACTCCCTGGAGGTTCACGCGGCCGAGTTGACCTCCTGCGAGGGCATCGCCGTCGGCATATTCACCGTGTCACCCCGATTCGGCCGGTTGCCTGATATCTCGATGTTGCGCGCCGATCTCGCGCGTGCCCTTGATGGTGCGTTGGTGCTGGAAGACGCGTTGGCCGTGAAGGAACGTGATTACGCCGGGCGCTCTGGGCCCGGCGAGCCAGTCAAGCCGAGGGTGCTGTGGTTTGATGACGAGGCAACCGGAGCGGTGGTGCTCGAGCTGAGGGGTACTGACCGGATCGGCCTGCTCCACCGGGTGGCTGCCGCGTTGGAGAGCTGCGGGACCGACATCCGGTGGGCCAGGGTGGAGACCTTGGGCTCCTCCGTGGTCGACTCGTTCTGCTTGAGCGAGCCAACCGAGGCGACGCCACGGTCGCGGGTGCGGCGTCTGGTACTGGAACAAGCGGTGCTGGCGGCCGCCGAGCCCTGAGTCCGGCATCAACTACGCTCGAGGGCGTATCAGTCCGTGAGCAAGCCAGCAGCCGTGACCCGCACAAGACCTGGAGCGACGAGTCACCGTGTTCGACACCCTCTCCGAGCGCCTGACCGGCGCCCTGCGCACCCTGCGTGGCAAAGGCCGGTTATCCGACTCCGACATCGACACCACCTGCCGGGAAATCCGCCTCGCGCTGCTCGACGCTGATGTGGCGCTGCCGGTGGTGCGGTCCTTCGTCGCCACGATCAAACAACGGGCCAAGGGCGCCGAGGTCTCCACCGCTTTGAACCCGGCGCAGCAGGTCATCAAGATTGTCAATGAGGAGCTCATCACCATCCTCGGTGGCCAGACTCGTCGGCTGAACCTGGCCAAGCAGCGGCCTAGTGTGATCATGCTGGCTGGCCTGCAAGGTTCCGGCAAGACGACCCTGGCCGGCAAGCTGGCGCGTTGGCTCAAGGCCCAAGGACACACGCCGTTGCTGGTCGCGGCCGACCTACAGCGGCCGAACGCGGTCAACCAGCTGCAGATTGTCGGTGAGCGGGCCGGTGCGGCGACGTTCGCTCCCCACCCGGGGGTGTCAGCGATCGGTCATCGGGCAGAGTCGGGAAACGACATCGGTGACCCCGTCGATGTTGCTCGGTGCGGCGTTGAATACGCCCGCGACAAGCAGTACGACACGGTGATCATCGACACCGCCGGCCGGCTGGGCGTAGACGCCGAGCTGATGGCGCAGGCCCGCGCGATCCGGGAGGCGACCAGCCCCGACGAGGTGTTGTTCGTGGTCGACGCGATGATCGGCCAGGACGCGGTGGCCACCGCGCAGGCGTTCCGGGATGGCGTCGGCTTCACCGGCGTGGTGCTCTCCAAACTCGATGGCGACGCCCGAGGCGGCGCCGCGCTGAGCGTGCGCGAGGTCACTGGGCAGCCCATCCTGTTTGTCTCGACAGGTGAGAAGCTGGAGGACTTTGACGTCTTCCACCCCGACCGGATGGCCAGCCGGATCCTCGGCATGGGCGACGTGCTCTCGCTGATCGAACAGGCCGAGCTAGTCTTTGACGCCCAGCAGGCCGAGCAGGCCGCCAGCAAGATCACTTCGGGCGAATTGACCCTGGAAGACTTTCTCGAGCAGATGTTGATGATCCGCAAGATGGGTCCGATCGGCAACTTGCTCGGCCTGCTGCCCGGGGCCAACATCGGCCAGATGAAGGAGGCGTTGGCCCAGGTCGACGACCGCCAGCTGGACCGGATACAGGCCATCATCCGAGGCATGACCCCCGCCGAGCGGGCCGATCCGAAAATAATCAATGGCTCCCGTCGCTTGCGGATAGCGAAGGGGTCCGGGGTTTCGGTGAGCGAGGTGAACGATCTGGTCACCCGCTTCTTCGAGGCGCGCAAGATGATGAAGCAGATGGCCGGTCAGTTCGGCTTCGGCGGTGGTCGGCGAAGCTCGAAGAACCGCAAGGGCAAGAAGGCCGCGAAGGGTCGAGTCAAGGGCGGTCCCACTCGGCCTCGTGCCGGGCTGCCGGGTGCTGGGTTCGCGGCAGGCCTCGGCGGGCTCCCGCCAGAACTGGCTGAGCTGCCGCCCGGCCTGGATCAACTCCCCCCAGGTTTTGACCCGTCCAAGTTCAAGCTCCCCAAGCCGCGATGAGTGAGCGCCCGGCGTACCGGCTGCGCGGAGTGGTGCTGCCTGACGAGCGGCCGGTGGAGCTGTGGGTCGACGGCAGCGGCCGATTCAGCGCGCAACCGATCGCGGAGTCGACGCTGCTGATCAACGGTGGCTGGATCGTACCGGGGCTGGTCGACGCGCACTGTCATGTCGGGCTGGGTCCGGGCGGCCCGGTGGAGCTGGCCGAGGCCGCGGCGCAGGCGCGGACCGATCGAGATGCTGGAACCCTGCTTATCCGTGACTGTGGCTCGCCACTGGACACCACCCCTCTGCAGTCCCGGGCTGACCTGCCAGTGATTATCAGAGCGGGCCGGCACCTGGCCAGGCCCAAGCGCTACACCCCTGGGGTGGCCGTTGAGCTGGACGATCCGGAGCTGCTACCCGACCAGGTGGCTGCGCAGGCGGCCGCGGGCGATGGCTGGGTAAAGCTGGTTGGTGACTGGATCGACCGCGGGGAGGGTGATCTCGCCCCACTGTGGCCGGACGACGTGCTGACCAGAGCGATTGATGCCGCGCATGCGGCGGGAGCCAGGGTAACCGCTCATGTGTTCGGCACTGACGCGTTATCGGGTTTGATCGAGGCGGGCATCGACTGTATCGAACACGGCACCGGGCTGACTGATGAATTGATTGCCGAGATGGCGCGCCGGGGCACGGCTCTGGTACCCACATTGATCAACGTGGCCAACTTTCCGGGCATCGCTGATTCGGCGAGTAAGTATCCCCGATACGCCAGCCACATGCGTGAGTTGTACGCGGGCGCGTATCGCGTGGTTGCGCGGGCGTTCGAGGCCGGGGTGCCGGTGTATGCGGGCACCGACGCCGGCGGCGGGATCGAGCACGGCCGGATCGTTGACGAAGTGATCGCGCTACATGCCGCGGGAATGCCTTCGGCCAACGCGCTTGGCGCGGCGAGCTGGGCGGCCCGCGAGTGGTTGGCTGGTCCGAGCTTGACCCAGGCACAACCGGCCGACCTGGTGGTTTACCCGGAGGATCCGCGAGCCGACCTGGCGGTGCTCCGCGCCCCGGAAATGATCATATTGCGGGGCCGTCCGGTGCGTCGCTAATGCGCGCAGCCCTCGTCCAGTCACCTCGCTCGGTTTCGGTGCCTCCCGGTCCGCGGTGGCGTCTCCTGGGGACTCGTTGTTCCTCACGGTCTACCTGATATTGGCGCACCGGCGTATTTGAGGCTGAGCCGGTAGCGTCATACCAGGGGATGGGGAGGTAGGCGTGAATCGGTCGAAGCTGCTAGTCGAGGCTGAGCCTGCGCCGCCCAGGCGTTGGGGGCTTGGCGCTTACTTGCTGGTGGAAGCGGTGTTCCTGGTGACTTCGGCGCTATTGGTGCTGCCGTTCATCGGTCCGGGCCATGGCCCCCCGCCGGCCGAGGCCTTGCTGATCAGCCTGACCGTACCGACGATGCTGTCCGCTGGCACGGCTGTGCTGGTGACCTGCGTGCGGGGCAACGGTCCTCGGCTCGATCTCGGGCTGCGCTTCGCGCGGGACGATCTGCGCCAGGGCTTCGGGTACGGTTGTGCCGGGTTGTTGTTGAGCCTCCCGGCGGCCGCTCTCTGGTCCAGCGTGGTCGGTGCGGACAAATCGAGCTCGGCGGTTGCCCAGCTGTTTGTCGGCCAGCGGTTCTCGATTCCGTTGGCGATCGGTGTTTTTCTCGCGGTGTGGCTGGTCTCGCCCATTTGCGAGGAAATCGTCTATCGAGGTCTCTTGTGGGCGGCGATGGAGCGCATCGGCGCGAATCAGTGGTGGGCTTTCGGCTTGACCACGCTGCTATTTGCGCTGGCGCATTTCGAGTTCACCCGTACTCCGCTGCTGCTCGTGATTTCGGTCCCGATCGGGATGGCACGGTTGGCGACCGGTCGGCTAGGCACCAGCATCGTGGCCCACCAGGTGAACAACTTCTTGCCGGCGCTGTCTCTGCTGCTGATGCTGCTTGGGGTGACGAAGGTATGACTGTCTTGGACTTGAACTCCGACTTGGGGGAGGGCTTCGGTGTCTGGCGGCTAGGCGACGACAGCGCGCTGCTGGACGTGGTGTCCTCGGCCAACGTGGCGTGCGGGTTCCACGCCGGGGACGCCTCGACCATGCGCCGGGTGTGCCGGCTGGCCGCCGAGCGAGGGGTGGCCGTGGGCGCCCAGGTGTCTTACCGCGACCTGGCGGGTTTCGGACGCCGCTTCATCGACGTCGAGCCCGCCCAGCTCGCCGATGAAGTGCTGTACCAGATCGGCGCCCTGGACGCCTGCGCGCGGGCCAGTGGGACCCGGGTGAGTTATGTCAAGCCGCATGGCGCGCTGTACAACGCCACCATGCGGCACGCCGGTCAGGCGAAGGCGGTCGCGGAGGGTGTCCGGGCGTTCGGATCGTTACCAGTGCTCGGCTTGCCCGGCTCGCGGCTATTGGCGGCGGCGGAGAGCGCCGGCTTGGAGCCCGTCCATGAGGCGTTCGCCGACCGGGGCTACACAGCGGCGGGCACCCTGGTGCCGCGTTCTGAACCTGGCGCGTTATTGGATAGCACCGAAGCGGCGGTACGGCGAGCGCTGCGTTTAGCGAGCCAGGGCGAGCTGGTCGCGGTGGATGGCACGGTGCTGCGCATCGCCGCGCGCTCGCTGTGTATACACGGTGACACCCCTGGCGCGGTCGACATGGCGCGAACCGTTCGCGCCAAGCTGCTCGCGGCTGGGTGCGCGGTGCAATCGTTCGTGGCGGTCTGAGCGCTCGGCCGCCGTGAGGGGCGCGTGCCGATAGGCGGTGTTGGCTGCCTGCTGGGTAGGGCATCTGGCACAATGTCTGGTTGACCGCCGTGGCCGGACCCTCTCCCCGAGCCGTGGTTGACACCGAGCTTACGCCACACGTTTCCCCACGCGGGTGGCGCTGGCTGGGGGCTGTCACTGAACATAATCAGCATCTCAATCCGCGCGAGGAGTAGCGAAAGACCCGTGGCTGTCAAGATCAAGCTGTTGAGGCTCGGCAAGATCCGAGCTCCGTACTACCGCATTGTGGTGGCCGATGCCCGCACTCGTCGCAGTGGTCGGGCCATTGAGACGATCGGTAAATATCACCCCAAGAGCGACCCCAGCTTTATCGAGGTCGACTCGGAGCGTGCGCAGTACTGGCTGAGTGTGGGCGCGCAGCCGACCGACCAGGTACGCAATATCTTCGAAGTCACCGGTGACTGGCAGAAGTTCAAGGGTCTGCCCGGTGCTGAAGGGACCCTGCGCCAGCCGGCGCCACCGGTGAACAAGCTTGAGCGGTTCAATGCCGCGTTGGCTGAGGCCGGCGGTGAGGCGACCACCGAAGCCACAACGTCCAAGAAGAAGTCCGAGCCTAAGGCCAAGAAGGACGATTCGAAGACCGCGGATTCGAAAGCGGCGGATTCGAAAGCGGCGGATTCGAAAGCGGCGGATTCGAAAGCCGAGGCTGCCGAGTCCCCGGCAGCCACCGAGGGTGGGCAGTGAGCGTTCTTGTCGACGCTCTCGAACACTTGGTGCGCGGCATCGTCGACCACCCGGACGACGTCCAGGTCGAACTGGTGACCAACCGTCGAGGCCGCACGCTGGAGGTTCGCGTACATCCTGACGATCTCGGCAAGGTGATCGGTCGGGGTGGCCGCACCGCTACCGCGCTGCGCACGGTGATCAGTGGCGTAGGTGGTCGGGGTGTGCGGGTGGACGTGATTGATACCGACCGCTAGTTGGCCGATGCAGGACTCGCAGGCAATCGTAGTTGGCAAGATCGGCCGCCCGCACGGCTTGCGGGGTGAGGTCGTGGTTGCCGTGCACACCGACTCTCCGGACGAGCGCTTTGCGTCCGGAGCGGAGTTCGATGTCGGCGCGGGTCGGCGGCTGAGGGTCGCCGGCACGCGCTGGCAAAGCGGGATGTTGCTCGTGCGGTTCGATGGTGTGTCGGACCGTGACTCCGCCGCTGGGCTGCGGGGTACCGTGCTCACTGTGGCTGTCGCCGATCTCCCGCCGCTGGAGGATCCCGATGAGTTTCACGACCATCAACTGATCGGATTGCGTGCCGAGCTAACTGATGGTGTGTCAGTTGGTTCGGTCCGCCAGGTGGTACACGGGCCTGGCGGTGATCTGTTGGTGATCGAGCGCCCGGCCTGCTCGGATGCGCTTGTCCCATTCGTGCGCCAGATCGTGCCCACCGTCGACCTGGCCGAGGGCCGAATCGTGCTGACGCCGCCGGACGGCTTGTTGGCGGAGTAGCGCGGGTGAGAGGTGAGCCGGACTGGTGAGAATTGATGTGGTGACCATCTTTCCCGGCTACCTTGCGGCATTGCGGGAGGCACTGGTGGGCCGGGCCATCGCGAGCGGGCGGATCGATCTGGCCGTGCACGATCTGCGTGACTGGGCGCACGATGTGCACAAAGCCGTGGATGACGCCCCGTACGGCGGTGGTCCTGGCATGGTGATGCGGCCATCGGTCTGGGGTGCCGCACTGGACTCGGTGTGCTGCGAAGGCACCCGGGTCGATGAAGGGGTGGCGCCTCGTCTGGTGGTGCCGACGCCTGCCGGGCGACCGTTCACCCAGCGGATTGCGCGAGAATATTCCGTGCAGCCGTGGCTGGTGTTCGCCTGTGGGCGATATGAGGGAATCGACCAGCGAGTGATCGAGGATGCGGCGCGCCGCATGGTGGTAGATGAGGTTTCCATCGGTGACTACGTGCTCATCGGCGGTGAGGCCGCCGTGCTGGTGATCGTCGAAGCCGTGGCGCGGTTGCTGCCCGGGGTCCTGGGCAATCCAGCATCGGCCGCCCAGGATTCGTTCTCCGATGGGCTGCTGGAGGGTCCCACGTACACCCGGCCCGAGCGGTGGCGCGGGCTGCGTGTGCCGGAGGTGTTGCGCAGCGGCGACCATGCCGCTATCGCGCGGTGGCGACGAGAGCAGTCGTTGCGCCGTACCGCGCGGCTTCGGCCCGATCTGATTGAGTCGCTGCCCACTGACGCGCTGAGTGACCGAGACTGTGAGCTGTTGGCGAGCATTGCCGAGGAACGGGACGAGGAACGGGACGCCAGCTCGCACCAGACGTCGGTTTCCTGACGGGCTATCGGGTCTGGCACACTGGACGGGTTGCCGCCGCCTGATGCTTCGCGTCGGGAACGACGAAGAACGGCGCGATCCGTATGAACTGGGTGCACAGGATGTATCCAGACGTGAAAGGCCCGAGTTCGTCGGTGCGCGGCACGATTGCTGCACACGCTTTCATCACCCGAGGACGGATCTTTACCATGAACACCCTGGACGAGCTGGATGCCGCTTCGTTGCGCACCGATATCCCGGCCTTCCGGCCTGGCGACACCCTGAAGGTCCACGTCCGGGTCATCGAGGGTTCACGCTCTCGCGTGCAGATCTTTCAGGGTGTCGTGATCCGCCGCCAGGGCTCCGGATTGCGCGAGACCTTCACCGTTCGCAAAGTGTCGTTTGGGGTCGGCGTCGAGCGTACATTTCCGGTCCACTCACCGAACATCGCTGAGATCGAAGTGGCCGTTCGGGGCGATGTCCGGCGGGCAAAGCTCTACTATCTTCGTGAGCTTCGCGGAAAGGCCGCCAAGATCAAAGAAAAGCGCGAGACGCCATCGGCCTCCTAAAGGCACCAGATCCACTGGAGGTGCCGTAGCCTCGTGTCCGTGGTTGTCCCCAGTATTCCGGGCGAGCCTCGGCCACCGGCTCGTCGGGTAGGTCCGCTCGACGCGGCCAGGGGCCATCGGCCGGTGCCTGCGGGGTGGCAGCCGGGCGTCGATATCAGTGAGAATGGCTCGGCGCCGCAAGACTGCGAGAATGGTGCCCACGTGGCTTCGGATCACCGGTTGTCCCGGAGCGGAGCGTTCGACAGTGACCCAGCGGGCCCTCGGCGACGCAATGGCGGTGCGCCGATCACGGCCGGGCCTGCGGCGTGGCCCGCGCCAAATGGGCAAAATGGCGTGCCCCGCAACGGTCACCGTCCACTGGGCTCACGCCTGACGCCGAGTTCCCCAGCCCAGCCGTGGCAGCCGCCCAACCCGGGATATCCACGGCCGGGGCAGCCGCATCGCGGCGCCGACGCGGCGCCTATCGCGCCGCCCGCTGGGTCTTCAGCCGCGCAGGGCCAGCTCGGCTACTCAGTGCCCGTCAGTTACTTACCGCCGCTCGGCTCTCCGTCGCGCCCAGGCATGGCTCGCCAGGTCGGCCGGATTCAGCCACCGAGGGCGAGCCACCCGGTCGCGCCGAGGCTGGATCGCTCGGGCAGGCACGCTGGGTCGTCGGGCGTGCCCCCCAAGCCGCCATCGCGGCTGGCCGCTAGCGGGCCGTCGGCTGCTCCACATGAGCTGGCCGCCGGGCTGGTGACCGCGCCGATCCCCGGCCTTCCCCGGCCGGGTCCGGCGTCAACCACGCGTCCGTCAACCCCACCCCCTTCGCCCGGGGCCGGGGTGCCCGGAGGCCGGGCCCAGCCGTTCCAGATGCCAAGGCGGGATCGCCGCGTCAGGGGTCCGATCCGGGATGCGGAGGAACCCAGCGCGATTTCGGCCAATGCCCTATTCCGGCGCGAAACGACCTCACGACCTGGCCGGCGGCGAAGGGCCAGCGCACCCGAGCCACCGGAAGGTGAAACGCCCGCTGAGATCGTGGACGTTCCCCCGGATGGGCTCGTCCAACGGCCAGATGGCTCGGTCACTGCTCCCCGACGTCGTCGCTCTGGTTCTCGTGCGGGCTCCGGAGCCCGGCACCACCGGGCCGGTAGCATCCCGGCAACCGAGTTCGCGGGGGCCGCCGCGGGCCCAGGTCGTAAGCCGAAGCGGGGGCGTCGACGGCGCGAGACTTTCTGGCGCGAGCTCCCGATGCTCGTCGTGGTTGCTCTGGCGCTCACCTTCCTTATTCAGACGTTCCTGGCGCGTGTCTACGAGATTCCCTCGGGATCGATGGAGAAGACGCTGCACGGGTGCACCGGATGTACGAACGACCGGGTATTGGTGGACAAAGTTACGTATCGTTTCAGCGATCCCGGCCCAGGTGACGTCATTGTCTTTGCCGGCCCGGACAATTGGCAGGATCCCGATTATCGGGTTCGTAAGTCCGATAACGTCCTGGTAAGGGTGCTCCAGGCGGCTGGCTCACTGGTCGGGCTTGCGCCTCCGGACGAAAAAGATTTGATCAAACGGGTGATCGCGGTGGGAGGGCAAACGGTCGCGTGCTGTGATTCGCGCGACAGAGTGACCGTCGATGGCAAGCCGCTGAACGAGCCCTATATCTACTACCTGCCCCAAGCCGGACCACCGAGCCAAGCCGAGTTCGGGCCCGTCCGAGTGCCCGAGGGCTCGCTGTGGGTCATGGGGGACAGCCGTAACAATTCGGCCGACTCCCGGGTACCAGGTCATGGTCCGATCCCGACCGACAGCGTGATCGGGAAGGCTCGTCTCATCGTGTTGCCGATCTCGCGGGTGCAGGGGATTGACGACACGAACCCGCAGCCGGCCGAGTTGAATGCTCCAGCCGCAGCCGGGGTTCCGTGACGCAGCCTGTCTCGACGAAGCAACGATCGTGGCCGCGTCCGCGGCGCGCGGTCATCCGTCGCTCCAGCGGAATGTGGGCCTGGGAATCGGCGCTTGGTCGTCATGGCCTCGGGCCGGTCGCCGGCGTTGATGAGGCCGGCCGGGGCGCGTGTGCCGGGCCGCTGGTGGTGGCTACTTGCGTGCCCCGTCCCGGCGACTCCGGACGGTGGAGCGGGCTCACCGACTCCAAGCTGATGACTCCGGCGGAGCGGGAGCGCTACTACGAGTTGATCGTCCGGACAGCGGTGGATTGGGCGGTGGTGGTCATCCCGCCCGTCGAGATCGACCGCAGGGGAGTGCACGCGGCAAACGTGGATGGTATGCGGCGGGCGGTCGCTCGTCTCGACACGCCACCGGGGTACGTGCTGACCGACGGATTCAGGGTTCCAGGTCTTGGGACGCCCAACCTCGCCGTGCCGAAGGGCGACCAGGCGGCAGCATGTGTCGCGGCCGCGTCGGTGCTCGCCAAGGTAACCCGTGATCGGATCATGATAGAGCTGGACCGTGAGCTGCCGTGCTACGGTTTTGCTGAGCACAAAGGGTACTGCACAGTTGCGCACGATCGAGCATTGGCCGAGCACGGGCCGAGTCCGGTACATCGGTTCTCCTTCGTCAACGTTGTGCGGGCGTCGGGAGAGGCCACAACGGAGGCCGGTGCCGTTCGACGGCTGAAGGCGGTGGTCCACAATCCGAGGGTGCATCGTTCGAGGTTTGTCGCGGTGGGGGCCGACGATGATGGCGAGGGCGTCCGCGCCCGGCCAGGTGAGTGGGAGGTGCGGCTGTGAGCGCCGAGGATCTTGAGAAGTACGAGACCGAGATGGAACTATCGCTGTACAAGGAGTACCGCGACATCGTTGGTCAGTTCGCCTACGTGGTGGAGACCGAGCGGCGCTTCTATCTCGCGAACTCCGTCGATGTCGCCGCCCACAACACCGACGGAGAGATCTACTTCGAGGTACGCATGTCGGACGCCTGGGTGTGGGACATGTACCGGCCGGCCCGATTCGTCAAGAACGTCAGAGTGATCACCTTCAAAGACGTGCACGTCGAGGAATTGGACAAGCCCGACCTTAGGCTGCCGGAGGGCGAAGCGTTCGGCTGATTCGGCGCAATACGGCGAGTTATCCACATCGCCTCGAGTTATCCACAACGGGCCGGTGGTGGCTCGCGCTCAGCTGCCCGGTAGCGGCACCCTTCGGTCGTGGCAATAAAGGATGAGCTGGGCAGACGCGGGGAGGACCTCGCGGTTGACTACCTGCGTGACCAGGGTCTGGTCGTGCTGTCTCGCAACTGGCGCTGTCGGGACGGTGAGCTCGATGTGGTGGCGACCGACCGGGAGCGGCTGGTGGTCTGCGAGGTCAAGACTCGGTCCGGCACCGCGTACGGTGAGCCCGCCGAGTCGGTGACCAGTGGTAAAGCGGCCCGAATCCGCCGGGTGACCCAAGCGTGGTTGGCGGCGCACCGGGTGCGTTGGTGCGAGATTCGATTTGATGTCGTGGCGGTGTTGGCTGAACCGGGTGGTCAGGTAACCGTCCAGCACTACCGGGCGGCGTTCTGATGGCGCTGGCCAGGGCGTGGTCGGTCGCGCTGTACGGGGTGGACGGCCGGCTCGTGGAAATCGAGGCTGATATCGGTGCCGGCCTGCCGGGAGTGCACCTGCTGGGCTTGCCGGATGCGGCGCTGCACGAGTCCAAGGACCGAGTGCGCGCCGCAGTCGTGAACTCCGGCCGGAACTGGCCCAGCCGCCGAATCACGCTGGCGTTGTCGCCAGCCACGTTGCCCAAAGCGGGAAGCGGGTTTGACCTTTCGCTGGCCTGTGCGGTGCTGGCCGCCTGTGGCGCGATCTCGCAACGACAGCTCGAGGGGACCGTGCTGATCGGTGAGCTTGCGCTGGATGGACGGCTACGTCCGGTTCGCGGTGTGCTGCCGAGCTTGTTAGCGGCTCGCCGCGCTGGGCCGCGCCGGGTGGTGATTCCGACCGCGAACCTGTCGGAAGCGGCACTGGTCGAGGACTTGACGGTCTACGGCGCGAACCAACTCAACGACGTGCTGGAGTGGTTCACGGGCGATCACGAGTTGGCCAGGCCCACGGCGGTCGCCCCGCAGCCCGATGCCTCGCCGCCGAATCTGGCGGACGTGATCGGCCAGCGCAGCGGCCGGCTCGCGCTGGAGATCGCAGCGGCGGGCGGCCATCACCTGATGCTCGTCGGGCCACCCGGCACCGGCAAGACGATGCTCGCCCAGCGGCTGATCGGCCTGCTGCCCGAACTGCGCGAGGATGAGGCTCTCCAGCTGGCCGCGATTCGATCGGTCGCCGGCCGGCTACCGATCGCCGGCCCGCTCTCGGTAACGCCGCCGTTCGTTGCTCCGCACCATTCGAGCTCGATAGCCGCCCTGGTAGGGGGCGGCAGCGGTCTGGCCCGGCCGGGCGCGGTCTCGTTGGCCCACCGGGGTGTGTTGTTCTTGGATGAGGCACCTGAGTTTGGGTCGCACCTGCTGGAGTCCTTGCGTACTCCGCTTGAAGAGGGGGAGGTGCGGTTGGCTAGGGCTGAGGGTGTGGTGCGCTACCCGGCTCGGTTTCAGTTGGTGATGGCGGCCAACCCCTGTCCGTGCGCGCCGGCGCATGATCGAGACTGTGAATGTCTGCCATCCGTGCGCCGTCGATACCTTGGCCGGTTATCCGGACCGTTGATGGATCGAGTTGACCTGCGCGCGGAGCTGCACCCGCTGATCGCTATCTCGGAGTTCGAGCTGGATAGCGCCGAGAGCACCACCGAGGTACGGGCTAGGGTGCTGCGGGCGCGAGCGGCCGCCGCCGTCCGGTGGTCCGAGCACGGCTGGCGGACCAACTCTGAGGTTCCTGGGACGGTGTTGCGTAGCCAGTTTCGACTGCCTCGGGAGGTGGTCAAGCCGCTTGACGATGAGCTTCGGCGCGGCCGGCTCACCGCGCGTGGCGCGGATCGAGCGTTGCGGTTGGCCTGGACCCTGTCTGACCTCGCTGGCCAGGACCGCCCTGACCTTGAAATGATCGAGCGGGCGATAACGTTCAAGGGGCAACGAGCCGCATGAACGCTACCGAGGAGGTGCGGCTGGCTCGGGCGTATCTGGTGGGTGTGGCTGAGCCGCCGGCACCGGCGCTCGTCGCGTTTGTCGAGCAGCACGGTCCGGTCGAGGCCGCGGCGCGGGTGCGGCGTGGCAACGTACCCGAGGTGGTCGCGAC
>JAFASX010000162.1 GCA_019244295.1 Pseudonocardia sp. | reverse complement strand
GCCGCCGTCGAGGTTTCAGATCAGGCTCGCGCTCGGATTACCAGCTGCTGTGACCTCGGTCAGCTTGACATGTGGTTACGTCGCGCGGTTCACGCTAAAACTGTTGACGATCTGTTCGGCTGACGAGGTGTCTTAGGTCGACCGCTCAACCTGCGTACGGATCACCGAGAGACGGTCATCATGTCCAGCGCCAGTGTTGGTTGGGCTGGCGGAAGCGGAGGGATTCGAACCCCCGAACCGGTTAAGGATCTGACGGTGAAGGCGGCTAGACGCGACGGGTGGCAGCCTTCACACCCTTGGCCGCGAGCAAGTGTTCGAGATCATCAGGGTTGCTGATCGAGATCACGTTCGCCGACTGGGCCAGTACTAACGACGTGCGCATTAGGGACGTCGCTGGTACTGCTTCGACTGAGCAGCCGACCGATGTCCTTGCCGACCTCCGGATCCAGCGTTTCGCCCGACACACCCGCTAGTAACCGAGCCAGGTTCGCTTGTCGAGATCCGAGGCGAACCTGTTCGGTCTGGCTGGGCAATCGTGCCGCTGCGCGGGCCAGAGACTCCTGATGAGTGGGACGTGCGCAGCCGGGATATCGGGCGGGCCAACCAGTTTTCCTGGGCCGACTCGAGTCGTGCAGGGAGTGATCAGCCGGTCTCGCCCGACCAACCGGGTTAGCCCGAATGGGTAGAATCCACCCGATCTGCGTCCCGCGATAGCGGATTTGCCGGGTGGCTGCCACCGCGGCTGAGGAACTGATAGCCGACAGTTTTGCTATCTGCGTCGTGTGCGCGGTGCACGGCCGCCGCTGGGCGATCACCGACCCCCAGGTGCGGCACCGGGGCACCTTCGGGGGTGCACTCGCGCACGCCGACCCGGCGGGCGATCTTGGCGCGGTGGCGCTTTCGTTGGATGCCGAGTTCGTGATCGTGGGTGCTGGCGGGAAGCGCACGGTGCCAGCGGGCGAGTTCTTCATCGACTACTTCACCACCGCGCTGGCCGAGGACGAGGTGCTCGCCGAGGTCCGTTTTCCGCGTTATACGGGGTGGAAGCATCACTGCGAGAAGTTCGACCGCACCGCGCAGGCGTGGTCTGTGGTCTATGGTGGCTCTCGAGGCAGCCGGTGGCACTATTTCCGAGGCGAGGATCGGGCTGACGAACATGGGCACCACGCCGATCCGAGCGTCCGGTGTGGAGTGGGCGCTGGTCGGGCAGCCGGTGAGCGAAGACGTCGCTCGAGCGGCCGCCGAGCACGCGAGCGAGGGTACCGCGGCTCCGAGTGACGCCGATGCCGCCTCGGACTACCGTGAACACCTGGCCAGGGTGCTCACCGGTCGTGCGGTGCTTGCGGCGGCCGGCTGACCACAATCCACAATCCGTTGACTGTGGACGCCCGCCCTGGCGCAGGGGTGGGCGTCCACACGTTTTCGGGTGAGAGAAAGGACGGAGACGAACTGCGATGCAGCTGGAAAACACCTTCACGGTCCCGACCGGGATCGATGAGGCATGGGCGGCGTTCAACGATCCGACCCGGGTAGCGC
The DNA here is from genome assembly GCA_019244295.1 of Pseudonocardia sp. Classification (GTDB taxonomy): domain Bacteria; phylum Actinomycetota; class Actinomycetes; order Mycobacteriales; family Pseudonocardiaceae; genus Pseudonocardia. The sequence goes on along the minus strand of JAFASX010000162.1, from coordinate 13,513 downwards.
CCTGCTTTCCCGGAGCCACCCTTGATTCGTACGAGGACGACTCGTTCACCGGAACAGTGAAGGTCAAGTTGGGTCCAATCTCGCTGACTTACAAGGGCAAGGGCACGTTCGTCGAGCGGGACGAGGCGGCGCACCGGGTAGTGATCGACGCAATCGGGCGCGACTCACGGGGCAACGGCACCGCTAGCGCGAAGGTGGTCGGCACGCTCGTCGCGGACGGCGACACACAGACAACGGTGACGATGATCACCAACATGACGATCACCGGCCGGCCGGCGCAATTCGGCCGCGGCATGATGGCCGAGGTCAGTGACAAGCTTGTCGACCAGTTCTCGTCGTGTCTGGCGAAGACACTCGGCCCGGTCGAGGAATCCGAGGGGACAGCCAACGCTTCGCTTTCAGTCGAGCTTGCTGGCGCCGCCGGGTCGACTTCAGTTTTGTCGGTCCGCGCCGCTGGGCCAGCCGTAGGCGAGTCGGCCCTGTGGTCATCGAACGGCGCGGTACCGACGCTGGTTTCATCGCCGGAGCCGGTCCGAGGCGACGTTGAGGCAATTGATCTGCTCGGATCGGCTGGTGTTCCAGTGCTTAAACGGCTTATCCCGGTGGTGTTTGTCGCCCTGCTGGTGCTCTTCGTGGTGTTGCGCCGGATCAAGCACCGCAACGACTGAGCGTGAGCCTCGGCGCCGTAGGTTTCGGGTCACCAATGGGGTAACGGACATGTCCGGCCTCCGGGTAGGAGACGTGACGGGGTCCCGGCGCGCTGACCGGAGCCACCGTGGTGCTGGCGACGGGTGATGTCCCGGCTGGAAGCGGCCGGTATTGGCTATCCAGTGGATTCCCATAGGCACCAGATTGTGCCGATCGTGCCGGCCGCGGTGGTATTCGATCTCGGGCGGGTGCTCAACGCGGCCGGTTCGGCGGTCGATCCAGCGACCGGGGACTGTGTCACATCTCTGCGGGTTGGGGGGTTGGCCGGTCTTAGATGGCCGAAATTGTCGGTGGTCGAACGTACGGTCGTTGTCGTGGAGACGATTGGTGGTGGTGCTGAGGGGCTGGGTGAGCTGGCGCGCCCGGTGCCGGGCTGGCCGCTGTCCTGGAAGGACTGGATTTCGACGCGGTGCCGAAGGGGTCGGCCGTCGACGTGCTCCAAGCATATTGTCGGCAGCTGGCGCACACCCAGGCCCAGGTGTTCGCCTCTTTGCGGCGGGTGTCACGGTGCACACCGTCGGTGGATTATCGCGCGGGCCGGGCCACCGACGGCTACACGTGGGTCTCCGGCGAGGTTGCCGCCGCGCTCACCTGGACCCCGTCGGTCGCCGACCGGGAGCTCGACCACGCCACCCAACTGATCGACACTCTCCCATTGGTGTTCCGTAGTCCGCGCAGGCGGTGGTGCCGCCGTCGGCGTGCTCCTTGACGCCGCACGAACCCACAAAACGCGCCATAGCCGATCAGTCAGTCAGCGAATGGAAGTGCTCAGCCAGTGCATTTAGCCGGCGTCGAAGCGCGTCGTCATGCTCGGATACCGCGTCGAGGGCATCGAAGATCCGCCGGTAGTAAGCGATGTCCGTCTCGCTGTGCGCGTGCACCGCGCCCGTCTCCAGCTCGATGGTTACCTGTCGGTCATCCAGGATGCGGAAGCCGTGCAGTGGTGGCACCGGCAGCCTGCGGTCGGTCGGTACCAGGGCGATGTGCACATTCGGCAAGGTGGACAGCTGACCGATCCGGTCCATCTGCACAGCGAGAGTGGCCACTGGGGCGACCCGGCGGCGAAGTACGTCCTCCAAGATCACGAAATGGAAGGTCTTGCCCAGCGCGTAGAGCGCCTCTTGGCGTCGCAGCCGGGCCTGGACGCCGACCGCGACGTCAACGGTCGGGTCAGGGCCGTCGGTCAACATGATCCGGGCGTAGTCGGCGGTCTGTAGCAGACTGGGCACGATGGCGGACGCCAATTGGCGAGTTGTTGTGGTGGCAGCTTCCTGATCAGCGACGCGCTGTTGGCTGCCGAGGATGCCGCTGCGCAGCAGAGTCCGCCAGCCGGTGACCTCGGTAGCCAAACCCTCGAACCGCTTGACCAGGGAGGCAGTCTCACCCTGGGTGGCGCCGACGGCTTCGGCGAACGCCCGCACATCGGCAACAGTGGGCATGGTCTTGCCGGTCTCGGTCTTGGAGACTTTCGCTTGGCTCCAGCCCAATCGCATGGCCAGTTGGTCGCCGGTCAACCCTGCCTTGCGGCGCAGCGCACGCAGCTGGCCGCCGAACTCCCGCCGGGCTTGTTCCGGGCCGGCAGCGTCGCTTATCGGACGCGTTGTCGCCACCCAGCCAGCCACCGCTGGAACGGCTCGGCCGCAGCCAACAGTCGGTCCCGTAGGTCGACGTAGTACGCGACCTTGCCCGGCTCGCGCACGGTGTCGGTGCCGAGAAACTTGCCGGTCTGGTCGTAGCGCATCAGCGCTACAGTAGTTGAGTCGAACATCCAGTAGTCGCCGACGTTCCGAGCAGCGTCCCCAGGCGCATCATAGGTTGGCAGGTCTCCAGGCGAAACAGCTCCTGCTCGGCGGCATCGAACGCCCGGTCCAGTTCGTCCTGCGTGCTCATGTGGACACAGCCGCGCAAGTTGGTCGGCGTTCAGCCGCCGGCGAATGGGGGCAGTACGTCCAGCACGGCGCCGACGCGCAGCGGCATGGAGCGGTCTCGGATGGCTACCTCGTCGAGCAGCAGGCTCGATGCGGCGAGGATCTTGGTCAGACGCTCACCGTGCCGGCTGGCGATGGTGGCGAGCACGTCATGCACAGTGTCTCCGGGCGAGAGTTCCACGGGTTCGGCGTCCAGCCCAGCGGCCGCCCTGGCCCCGGCGAAGTACCGTACGGTTACGGTCAACGACTCATCCTCCGATCGCGCTCATCGGGCGCTCCGGCTGGAGGAACCCTGGTTCGTCAATGCCGTGACCCGCGGCCTTCACCCACATCGCGCCACGCCACACGTCGGCGATCTCGTCGTCCGAAGCGCCACCGCGCAGTAGGGCGCGCAGGTCGGTTTCGCCCCGGGCGAACAGGCACGTGCGCAGCTGGCCGTCCCCGGTGAGCCGGGTGCGGTCGCAATCACCGCAGAACGGCCTGGTCACCGAGGCAATCACCCCGACAGTCTCCGGGCCGCCGTCGACTAACCAGCGCTCCGCCGGCGCGCCACCTCGCTCAGCTGGATCAGGTGTCAGCCTGAACGCGGTCTGCAGCCGCTCCAGGATCTCGGCGGCAGTGATCATTTCGTCGCGCTGCCAGCCGTGCTGGGCGTCCAACGGCATCTGCTCGATAAACCGCAGCTCGTAGCCGGCGCCCAGGCAGTAGCGCAACAGCGGGACCGCCTCGTCGTCGTTCACCCCGCGTAGCAGCACGGCGTTCACCTTCACCGGGGTCAGCCCGGCGGCGCGGGCGGCGGCCATCCCGTCCAGCACGTCAGTTAGCCGGTTGCGGCGGGTGATGCGCTCGAACCGCTTGGGGATCAAGGTGTCGAGCGAGACGTTCAGCCGGTCTACCCCGGCGGCCGCCAGGGCGCGAGCCTGCCGGGCCAGGCCGATCCCGTTAGTGGTCAGCGAGATCTCCGGGCGCGGCAGCAACCCAGCCACTCGGCGGACGATCGCGGTCAAACTCTTGCGCAGGGTCGGCTCACCCCCGGTAAAACGGATCACGGTGATGCCGAGCTGACCCACCCCGATGCGCACCAGCCGGACGATCTCATCGTCGGTGAGTAACTGCTGAGTTGGCGTCCAGTCCAGCCCCTTAGCTGGCATGCAGTACGTGCAGCGCAGGTTGCACCGGTCGGTCAGCGACACCCGCAGGTCGGTTGCGACCCGGCCGAACCGGTCTACTAGCCGGGGGTCGTCGGGACGGTCGGAAACGGGTGCCGGAGCGTGTGCTAAGGTGCCCCGCAGGCGAGGTAGGCCGAGATCGGTCACTGTCACCCCACGAGAGTAGCCGGCTGACGGTTGGACTACACGTGGCTCGATCAGCTCGCCGACCAGCAATGATGGTCTGATCCGCGGTTGCTGAGCGATCACCGTCACAACTGCCGCGGTTGCGGGAGTGGGTCTGGGCGTTACTCGATCTTCTTGAGCTCCTCGCGGGCCACGACGCCCAGGTGTACCTCATCCGGTCCGTCGGCCATCCGCAGCGCGCGGGCCCACGCGTAGAAGTAGGCCAGTGGGAAGTCGTCACTGAACCCACCCGCGCCGTGGATCTGGATGGCCCGGTCCACGATCGCGCAGGCGATCCTGGGTACCACTACCTTGATCCCGGCGATCTCCGTCCGCGCTCCGCGCGCGCCATGCCGGTCGATCAGCCAGGCGGTCTTGAGCGCCAACAGCCGAGCCTGCTCGACTTCCAGGCGGCTCTGCGCGATCTGCTCGCGGACCACGCCCTGCTCGGACAGCGTCCGTCCGAACGCCGCCCGGCTGGACGCGCGCCGCACCATCGCCTCAATGGCTCGTTCGGCCATCCCGATCAGCCGCATACAGTGGTGGATGCGCCCCGGCCCGAGGCGGGCCTGGGCGATCGCGAACCCGCCGCCCCGCTCGCCGAGTAGGTTCGACACCGGCACCCGCACGTCATGGAACTCGATCTCGGAGTGCCCGTGTTGGTCCTGATAGCCGAACACCGGCAGATGCCGCTTGATTTCCACGCCTGGGGTGTCACGGGGGACCAGCACCATGGACTGTTGGCGGTGCGCGGGCGCGTCAGGGTCGGTCTGGCCCATCACAATGAAGATCACGCATCGCGGGTCGGCCGTCCCGGAAATCCACCACTTCCGGCCGTTGATCACGTACTCGCTACCGGAGGCGGACAGTCGGATCGAGGTCCGCACGTTCGTGGCATCCGACGAGGCGACGTCCGGCTCGGTCATCGCGAACGCCGAGCGGATCTCACCATCCAGCAGCGGAGCCAGCCACCGCTGCTTCTGCTCGGGCGTGCCGAACATGTGCAGGATCTCCATGTTGCCGGTGTCCGGCGCCTGGCAGTTGATCGCCTCCGGCGCGATCACCGGTGACCACCCGGACACCTCCGCGACCGGGGCGTACTCCAGGTTGGACAGCTTGGAGATGTCCGGCAGGAACAGGTTCCACAGCCCTCGGGAGCGCGCTTCGGTTTTCAACTCCTCGAGCACCGGCGGGGTGTCCCACTCCCGCGGGGTGCCCCGTCGCTGCGCCCGCCATGCGTCGTACACCGGCTCGGCCGGCAGCACCGCCTCGCGCAGGAAGGCGCGCATCCGGTTACTGTAGTCGAGGGCGGTGTCGCTCGGCGAGAAATCCATGTATGCACGCTACGCGTGCCCGTAAATGCTGAGTATGGTTCTAGTCATACTCAGCACTCACGGGGCGCGCCCAGCGCCAGTTGGCGGGTTCCGCATTCGCGCACGTAAGATCGTAGGTATGCCGCAGTTCCGGATCGCTGAGGCTGCCCGTTTACTCGGTGTCAGCGATGACACCGTGCGCCGGTGGGTCGATGCCGGCAGCCTCCCGGTTCAGGCTGATAGTTCGAATCGGAAGGTGATTGACGGAGCTCTGCTTGCCGAGTTCGCCCGCTCGCAGGCGCATGCGGTGCCAGATCCGTCCACCGTGGGGCGCTCGGCGCGCAACCGTTTCGTCGGGTTGGTTACCGAGATTGTGTCTGACCGCGTGATGTCCCAGGTGGAGCTGCAGTGCGGCTCGCACCGCGTGGTGTCGCTGATGACCACCGAAGCGGTCGAAGAGCTCGGGCTGCAGCCGGGATCGCTCGCGGTCGCGGTGGTCAAGTCCACCCACGTGGTTATCGAGACTCCCGGAGGGGGATTGTGCGGATCGTGATGCTGCGTGCGCGCGCGCTGGTGATGGTATCGGCGGCGGTTCTCGCGGTGGCGTTGGTAGCTGGCTGCGGGGGCGGGGGATCGTCGCAACCGGGTTCGCCGACCGTGGCTCCAGGGTCGGCCGGGACGCTGACGGTGTCGGCCGCCGCTTCGCTGACCGACGTGTTCAACCAGTTAGAGAAGCAGTTCGAGGCGGCGAACCCCGGGGTCACGGTCAAGCTGAACTACGGTGCCTCGTCGGATCTGGCTCAGCAGATCGTCAATGGTGCCCCGGTGGACGTCTTCGCGGCGGCCAATACCGCCACCATGGACACCGTCAGCAAGGCTGGTCTGGTCGCCGGGCAGCCACAGGTGTTCGTCACCAACAAGCTGGAGATCGCCGTCGCGCCGGGTAACCCTAAACACGTGACCAGCTTCGCTGATCTCACCAAGCCGGGCCTGAAGCTGGTGGTCTGCGCACCCCAGGTGCCTTGCGGTTCGGCGGAAAAGCAAATAGAGAAGGACACCGGTACGACGCTCAAGCCGGTCAGTGAGGAACCGGACGTGCGCTCGGTGCTGAGCAAGGTCAGCACGGGAGATGCCGACGCCGGATTGGTCTATGTGACCGATGTGAAGTCAACGGCGGGCAAAGTCACCGGGATCGACTTTCCGCAGGCCGACCAGGCAATCAACGACTACCCGATCGCGGTGCTGAAGAACGCCTCCAAGCCCGACCTGGCGGCGAAGTGGGTTGAGCTGGTGCGCGGCCCGGACGGGCATCAGGTGCTGCAAGCGGCGGGCTTCGGCACGCCGTGACCACGCCGTGACCACGTGGCTGGCCCGATGGTCGGCCACGATCCGGTCCCATCGCTCGCTTGCCGGTGCGCGGGGTGCGCCGAGGACAGCCGACGGCGGTGATCCGCACGTGGTCGGGGTCGGCCTGCCGGTCGTGCTGTGGGCGCCGGCCGTACTCGGATTCGCTCTAGTCGCGCTGCCGGTCGTCGGTTTGGTGCTGCGAGCTGACCTGGTCCGGTTGCCGGAGTTGATGACCAGCGAGGAGGCGCTCACCGCGCTGAAGCTTTCGTTGTTTACGGCGGCCGTGTCCACCCTGCTGACAGCGCTGCTCGGGGGTCCGCTGGCGGCGGTATTGGCTCGCTCGCGGTCGGCCGCCGTGCGGCTGGCGCGGCCGGTGGTGCTGCTGCCGCTGGTGCTGCCGCCCGTGGTGGGCGGGTTGGCTCTGCTATATACCCTGGGCCGCACTGGACCCGGCGGACGGCTGCTGGAGTTGTGGTTCGGGGTGACGGTGCCGTTCACCACGGCTGCGGTCGTGCTCGCGCAGACGTTCGTCTCCATGCCGTTTCTGGTGGTCAGTCTCGAGGGCGCGCTCCGCACAGCGGGCGAGCGTTACGAGCGCGTGGCCGCGACACTCGGGGCCGCCCCAGCCACCGTGTTCCGCCGGGTCACCCTGCCACTGGTGCTGCCCGGCTTGGGGTCCGGTCTGGTACTCGCGTTCGCTCGTTCGCTCGGCGAGTTCGGCGCCACGGTGGCCTTCGCCGGCAGCCTGGAGGGCACCACCCGCACCCTCCCGCTGCTGGTGTACCAGCAGCGGGAAGTCGATACCGATGGGGCGATCGCACTGTCACTGGTGCTGGTGGTGGTCGCGGTGGTGGTGGTCGCGGTGGCCCGACCGAGGGTCGCTGAGGGTGCGCAGTGATCGAGGTGGCTGGTGGCCGGCTGATCGCTGAGCTGACCGTCCGCCGCCCGTCGTTCACCTTGGACGTCTCGCTTGAGGTGGCGGCCGGTGAGCTGGTGGCGGTGCTCGGGCCCAACGGCTCCGGCAAGTCGACCCTGCTCGGCGCACTGGCCGGGTTGCTGCGCCCGGACACCGGTCGGATCGAGCTGGATGGGCGAGTGCTCACCGACACCACCGCTGGGGTGCACGTGCCCGCGCACCGTCGCCGGGTCAGCCTGCTCGCCCAGCAGGCCCTGTTGTTCCCGCACCTGAGCGTGGCCGCCAACGTCGCGTTCGGGCCCCGCTGCGCCGGGGTGGGTAGGGCAGCGGCGAATGAGCAGGCCCGGGGCTGGCTGGCCGAGGTGGACGCCCTGGAGCTGGCCCGGCGGCGTCCCGGGCAGCTGTCCGGCGGACAAGCCCAGCGGGTCGCGCTGGCTCGCGCCCTGGCCGGGGAACCCGAGCTGCTGTTGTTGGACGAGCCGTTGGCGTCACTGGACATCGACGTCGCGCCGGCCATGCGCTCATTGTTGCGGCGCGTGCTGCGTGGCGACCGCGGTGGCGGCGACCGCGGTGGTAACGCTGTTGGTGCCCGGACCGCGCTGCTGGTCACCCACCATCTGTTGGACGCCGTGGTGCTGGCCAACAGGGTGGTGGTCCTTGCGGAGGGCCGAGTGGTCGAGGATGGGCCGGCCCGCGAGGTACTGACCCGGCCACGCAGCCCCTTCGCGGCGCGGATCGCTGGGCTCAACCTGATTCCCGGCACCGGGTGCGCCGAGGGACTGCGCACCCACGACGGCACCCTGGTCTCTGGGCTGCTCGATGCCGGGGTCTCTGGGCTGCTCGATGCCGGCGAGTCGGACAGCTGGGACGGCGCGCCGGCGGTGGCGGTGTTCGCGCCCTCGGCGGTGTCGGTGTTCCGACAGCGACCGGATGGCAGTCCGCGCAACGTGTTCGCGGTGCGTCTAGCGGCGCTAGAGCCACACGCGGAGGTGGTTCGGTTGCGCGTTAGCGCCCCGCCAGGCGGTCCGGATTGGTTGGATGGTCTGGCCGCCGACATAAGCCCGGCGGCGGTGGCCGACCTAGGCATTGGGGACGCGCTGGGTGATGTGCTGTGGTTCGCGGTCAAGGCAACCGAGGTGCTCGCTCACCCGTCCGTTCATTAGCTCATTAGCGCGTGATTAGCCCGCGTGCCACGTGTTCGGCCTGCCCAGATCCCGCCAGACGATGGTCGCCAGGGTCCGCGTTACCTCGTTAGGGTCTACTTTTAACTCGTTATCGGTAGTGGCCTATATAATAGTGGGCAGCCTAATTAAAGTTCGTAGCGGTGCTGGCCATACTTGGACTGTGCGTCACTTGGACTGTGCGTCGCCGACTAAGCGTGACCGGGATCCGGTGAGGTGAGCATGAGGACCCCAGGCGTGGCCGAAGGCGTAGACGGGTCGCCGAGGATCGTGCGCCGCGATGTCGGCGCGCGACTCCGGCGGGTGGCAATGGTCTGCGCGCTCGGTTCCACCATTGATTGGTATGACTTCTTCATTTATGGCCTGGGTGCTGAATTGATCTTCGGGCGACAGTTTTTTGCCGAGCTGAGCCCGGCCGCTGGCAAGATGGCAGCCCTTGCCACGTTTGGTGTGGGCTTCCTGGCCAGGCCGGTCGGCGCCGGGATCTGGGGCCATTTCGGTGATCAACTGGGCCGCAGGGCAGTGCTGGTACCTTCGTTGCTGCTCATGGGAGCGGCTACCGTGGGGATTGGCTTGCTGCCAGGGTATGCCAGTATCGGCTTGTGGGCGCCGGTGGTGCTGGTGATGTTGCGGCTGGTGCAGGGCCTGTCCGTCGGTGGTCTATGGAGTGGCGCGGTGCTGCTCGTGGTGGAGCACACCCCGGCGGCTAGGCGCGGTTGGTACACTTCCTTCGTTGCTGTCGGCGCTCCCGCTGGGTTTATCCTGGCTCAACTTGCGTTCTTTGTCGGTCGCGGTTTGCTTAGCTCAGCGCAGTTCGTGGCCTGGGGCTGGCGGATACCGTTCCTGGCCAGCATCATGCTGGTGGTGGTCGGTTCGCTGATTTGGCTGCGGGTCCCGGAGAGCCCGGTATTCCGCGCACTCTCGGATAGTCGGGCACTGAGCTTGGCGCCCCTGGATGAGCTGTGTCGTCACCGGGGGCGTGAGCTGGTGCTGGCCTCGTTGAGCTTCATGGCGAACGCGACCGTGGGTTGTGTATTTATGGTGTATCTGATGCCCTACGGCACAGAGGTGCTCAAGCTCAGCCCCAACCTGATGTTGGTGGTCCTGGTCGTTGGTGCCATGACGTGGCTGTTCGCCATCTTGGGCAGCGGCGCCTGGTCGGATCGATTCCGGGGTAAGGTGGTTTATCTCGCCGGATTGGTCGTGCTGGTGGCTTGGGCGGTGCCATTGTTCCTGCTGGTGGACACTCGCGTGCCCGTGCTGTTAATAGTGGCGGTGATCGTGCTGGGCATCGGGCTGGGTGCTACCCATGGTCCGCAGCCAGCGCTGTTCGCCGGGATGTTTGAGCCAAAGTTCCGGTACAGCGGGGTGTCGCTGAGCTTCGCGATGGGTGCGATGCTCGGAGCTGGGGTCGCTCCGTTTATTGCCACCGTGCTGCGGGAGCGCACCGGCACTTCGCTGTCCATCTCGGCGTACCTGATCGTGGTCGGGCTGATTAGCCTGGCTGTGGTGCCAGCCATTCGGGAACCGCGCGCCGATCATCCTTGAGGTAGCACCCAGGTTGGTGCTGGCGGTCGGCCCGTTGGAGCGAGAAGATGGCGCGACGCGGCGCAGCGCCGTCGACCCGGCTGAATGTCCGAGGAGTGCGCTTGTGTGCTCGGTAGCCCCACCGGTCCCGTCCCGTGCGTGTGGCGTCTCCGGCGCGACAGCTCCGGCCTTTGACCCGAAGACCACTGATCCGAAGACCACTCTGACCGCCGTGGCGCAGATCCAGTATGCGTAAGTGCGCGATGAGAGGAACGAACGCAAATCTAAGCCGTGACCTTAGTCATCGGGTAATGATCGCGGGTAGGCTGGCGGACCGCGTCCCGACGTGGCTCGGGGCGCGTTCGTTATGTGGTGCGTCGACTTGTGGTGCGTCGACGCAGAGCACGCGGGGCTCTGCGGTCGCCGACCGAAGTAAGAACGAGGAGCGGTGAGCAAGGTGCCGACCGGCAGGGTCAAGTGGTATGACGCCGAGAAGGGCTTCGGTTTTCTGTCCCAGGATGGGGGCGCGGACGTCTACGTCCGTAAGGCGGCCCTGCCAGCAGGCGTTCAGGGCCTCAAATCTGGCCAACGAGTCGAGTTCGGGATGGCCGAAGGTCGCCGAGGCCCGCAGGCGCTGTCCGTCCGGCTGGTTGATTCCCCTCCTTCGGTGGTCGAGGCACGGCGCCGGCCGGCCGAGGAGTTGCACGGTGTGATTGAGGACATGATTAAGTTGCTGGAGGGCAAGGTGCAGCCCGACCTGCGCCGAGGCCGCTATCCTGACCGCCGCAACGCCAAGCTTGCCGCTGAGATGTTTCGCGCGGTCGCTCGTGACCTTGACGGCTGAGGCGGTCGGTAACCGCTGAGGTTATTGGTAACTCGAGGCGCTAGCGGGCGCTCGCTCTCGGTGTCGGATCCAGGGCACCAGCGAGCGGCCGCCCGCGATCAAGCCAGCTTGGACGGCCCCGATGGCCACGACCACCGCGATCGAGGTGAACCCGATCCAGTAAACCGGTGGGAGCAGGACTCCGAATGCGCCACCGGCCACCCATGCCAGCTGCAGCACCGACTCGGAGCGTCCGAACGCCGAGGCTCGCGAACGCTCCGGCAGGTCCCGCTGGATCACCGCGTCTAGGCATACCTTGGCTAGCGCGCCGACGATCGAGGTCACCAGCGCGCATATGCCGACAGTCACTATTCCCGGGAACAGGGCCGCGGTAGCGGCGCTGACTACGCAGGTTCCGGCGCAGCCCAGCACCAGGCGGTCTGGGCGATCGAAGCGCTGCCGGGCGCCGATCGCGTTGCCTGAGATGCTGCCTGCTCCGGCGGCGGCGCCGACCACCCCGAGCAGCATCAATTGGCGTACCGGGTCGTGCTCGGTCTGTGCTTTGACTACGAACGCCGTGAACAATGTGAGGAACCCGCTGAGCACTCGGACGGTGCCGTTGGCCCACAGCGAGATCACGACGTGCCGGCCCATGGGCTGGACACCCCGAAGATCCGGCCGGCGATCACGCTCACCGTTCCGCCGATGACCGCCGCGCAGCGAGGCTGGCACTTCACCCACCGTAATCTCCACCCAGCGCGGGATGCGGGTACATAGCCAGCTGCCAAGGCAGCACAGCAGGGCCGAGTGGCACAGCGCGCCAGCGGAACCGAAAAGCTTCGCGAAGCCGACCGAGAATGCGCCGGAGACCCCGCTCGCTAGCAGCCCGAACACGGTCAGCCGGGAGTTGGTGGTGACCAGCGTGATGGCTGTGGGCAGTACCCGGGGCGTGACGGCGGCGCGTAGCACGGTGAACGATTTAGACAGCACCAGCACACCCAACGCGGCTGGGTAGAGAGCCCAGTCGTGGAAATGCAACGCCATCACGATCGCTAACACCGCCCGCCCGACGAACGAGAGCGCTAGTGCCAGTCGGCGGCCCCGTTGCAGCCGGTCCAGCAGCGGTCCGATGACTGGTGCCACCAGGGCGAACGGCGCCACCGTCACGAGCAGGTACAACGCGACCTTTGCTCTGCTCTCAGCGGCGGCCGCGGAGAAGAACAGGGTGTTCGCCAGGGCGACCGCGAGCGCGGCATCCGCGCCGTAGTCCATCATCGAGGTGTAGATCAGCGCGCGCAGGCCGGAGCGATCGGCGCCATCCGCGCCGGCGGCTCCGTGGAAGGCCCGGACGCCTTGCTCGGTAAGTTGGCGCCCGCGCCAGGCGGCCACCCGGGTGACGGTCAGCTTCGATGGTGGCGAACGTGGCTGGCGTGGCTTATTTGGCTGGTGTTGCTGGGGCGGTGGGGGAGCGGCCGGAGACTCCCCGGCCGCCGTGACCCAGATTTTTCGGCGCCGGCCCCCGGACGACCAGCCGGCGCGGGCTGGTTGTCCGGAGGCCGACCTCGATGCTTGCTCGGACCGGCTCCGCGCCACGCTGTCATTGTTCCGCATCGGTTAGCCAGATGCCGATGCGGAACCGTACATGGGTGTGTGCGCTCAGTGATCATGACGACGAGGGTGGCACAATCGAAGGGTGAGTTCCGTCGAACTGAGCCTGTCGGCGGCGGCCGAACTGGCTAGAGCGGTAGCCGTGGAGCTGGCCGGCGAGGATGCGGTCGGTGCGCACGAGGAGGTTCGCCAAGAAGACGATCACGCGGCGACTCATTACTTCACCGCCCACCAACCAGGCTACTGCGGTTGGCGGTGGGCAATCACGCTGGCCCAGATCGGGCCCGGCGAGCCCATCACGGTCAGCGAGACGGTGTTGCTGCCCGGGCCGGATGCGCTGGTTGCGCCGGTCTGGGTGCCATGGCAAGAACGGGTGCGGGCGGGTGACCTCGGCGTTGGTGATCTGCTGCCCAGCCGGCCCGATGACGAGCGGCTGGTTCCCGGTTACCTGGCTTCGGACGACCCGGCGGTCGAAGAGGTGAGCAGGGAAGTCGGGCTTGGCCGGCCCAAGGTGCTCAGCCGCTGCGGGCGCATGGAAGCCGCCGATCGATGGCTCGACGGTGACCGGGGGCCGCTTTCCGATATGGCCAGGGCCGCCCCAGGCACCTGCGGCAGCTGTGGTTTCTATCTGCCACTGGCGGGCTCGATGTCAGCCGCCTTCGGAGTGTGCGCCAACGAGTTTGCCCCGGCCGACGGCGCGGTGGTACACGCCGAGTACGGCTGCGGCGCGCACTCCGATGTCGAAGTCGATATCGGCCCGGTCGCTCCGGTGGCCGAGGTCGTCTACGACGACGGTATCGAGCTCGAGGCTCGCCCGAGCTGAGGCGG
>JAFASX010000086.1 GCA_019244295.1 Pseudonocardia sp. | reverse complement strand
CGTCGTCGGCGAGGTCGACGACGGCGGCGCCTTCCGGCAGCGGGGCGTCGGGGCCGGCGACGTCGGTGATCCGCCCGTCGGCGACGACGACGGCGGCCGGCGCGGTCCCGGTGGGCAGGACGGCGCGGCGGGCGCGGACGACGAGGGTGGGCGCGGGGGGCATCGCCTGGCGAGACTAGTGCGTCCCCCTCCCGCCCCGACGCTCAGCAGAACCCCGTGATCCCGGCCCAGGCGGCCTCGTCCGCGGGCATGTCGTCGCGGGTCACGGCCGCCTCGATGAGGCCGTAGGGCCGGTCGGCGGCGTACCAGACCTCGTTCGGGTTCTCGAGGCCCCAGGGCGAGAGGTCCACGAGGAAGTGGTGCTTGTTCGGCATCGAGAACCGGATCTCGGCGAGCTCGGGGTGCGCGGTTAACGCGGCCTCGCCCATCGCGTACAGCGTCTGCTGCAGCGACAGGCTGTGGTGATCGGCGAAGGTGTCTAGCAGAATGCGGCGGATGGAGGCGAACGCCTTGTCCCAGTCCAGGTCGGTGCCCAGGTAACGCCAGCGGGCGGTGACCGAGGTGGCGAGGATCCGGTCGTTGGTCTCCACCAGCGAGGTGTAGGGCACGTCCGGGAAACCGTGGAACTCGCTGCCGGTGCTTTTCAGCACGACCAAGTCGGACAGTCCGGAGATGACCAGCTCGTCGGCGCCGTGCTTGGTGACCACGGTGGTGCGGGTCTCGGAGCTGTCGCGGCGGAAGGCGTGGTCGTGGGGCCCACCGGTGGACGTCGAGATCCGCTCCCAGCCGTGCAGCAGGACCTCCTGCCGGGCCCTGTGCACCTGCTCGAACCCGTCAACGAAGTACCGAGCCAACCGCAGCGCGAACGCCTCCGGGGCACCCACCCCACCTTGGCGGGCTAGCGCGTAGACCGTGTTCTTCTGCGTGTCGGTGGCGATGACTTTGGAGTTGTCGCCGGTCAGGTGGGTGTCGGCGAAGTCGCCGATCAGCTGGCTGGTTACCGTCACGTCGGTGATCTGGTGGGTGGGGGTGGACCGGTCGACGTGCACCAGCCGACACTCAGCTTTGCCGTACTGGTTGTACCCGAGGGAGATGCCCCCCATGACGTCTTCCAGGGTCGAGGCCGTATGCCAACGTCGATGAGGCTAAGCCGATAGGTGAGAACATGCGGTTACATCTACATGAACCAACTGCGCTGGTGGGCCTGTGGGCGGGGAGTAGGGCTATAGCGCTCGCTGAGGGTAACCGGGTTTACGAGCGGCGGTTCGGACACGTATACCTGGTGTGTGCCGATGGCCAGTCGGCGGAGGAGCTGTTGGACGTGTTGCGCGCCCGGTTGGGCAACGACCTGGAGACCGAGCGGCGGGTCCCGCGGGTGGAGCTGGCGAAAATCAACCGGCTCCGGCTGGGCCGGCTGTACGGTTGGGACCGCTCATGAGCGGACTGTCGACCCATGTGCTCGACGCGGCGCTCGGGCGTCCGGCTTCCGGGCTGGCGGTCACGGTCACCGCACCGGATGGGCAGGTACATGCGGCGGTCACCGACGCTGACGGCCGCGTTGCCACATTGCTCGCCAGCCCGTTGCGTTCCGGCAGTTATCAGATCCGGTTCGACACGGCGGGCTACTTCGCGGCCACCGGGCAGAAGGCGTTCTACCCGGAGGTCACGATCTGCTTCACCGTCGAGAACGGCCGCGAGCATCACCACGTGCCGTTGCTGCTCTCGCCGTTCGCCTACTCGACCTACCGAGGGAGCTGAGTACGGTGACTGATCAAGACTGGCTGACTCTCGCCGTCGAGCTGGCCGTCGCTAATATCGGAGAGGGCGGCGGGCCGTTCGGCGCGGTGATCGTCGCCGACGGTCGCCAGCTGGCCATCGGGCAGAACCGGGTGACCAGGGACAACGACCCAACCGCGCACGCCGAGGTGGTCGCGATCCGCCGGGCGTGCGCGCGGCGTGGCAACTTCTCCCTGGCCGGGGCGACCTTGTATACCTCGTGCGAGCCATGCCCGCTGTGCCTGGCTGCGGCGCTGTGGGCGCGGATCGACCGGGTGGTTTACGCCGCTGACCGGCACGACGCGTCCAGGGGCGGGTTCGACGACCGCGCCTTCTACGAGCTGTTCGCCACCGACCGAGCCAGCTGGCCCACTAAGGTGCAGACGCTGGCGGTGCCCACGGCGACGAAACCTTTTGACATCTGGCTGGCGACGGCCGACCGCGTTGCCTACTGAAGAACGTGGACCTGAACACCGTCACCGCGTTGCACCGCCCGACCGGCCGCGCCGAGCTGAACGGCCGACTCGGCGGCGAGCCTGGCCGCCCCGATCCCGACCTGGGCATCGCCCCGCTGGCCGGGGGCACCTGGCTGTTCTCCCAACCGCAGCCGATGCTGCACACGCTGGTTGACCTCACCGCGCTGGGCTGGCCGCCGCTGATCGTCGCCGAGGACGGCTTGGAGATCGCGGCCACCTGCACGCTGCACGAGTTGGCCGGGTTTACCGCGCCGGAGCACTGGCCGGCGTTGGCGCTGGTCCGGCCGTGCTGTGCGGCGCTCGCCGGGTCGTTCAAGATCTGGAACACCGCGACGGTCGGCGGCAACATCTGTTTGGCGTTGCCGGCTGGTCCGATGACCTCGCTGGCGGTGGCGTTGGACGCGGTCGCTTTGGTGTGGACCCCGGACGGCGGTCAGCGCCGGCTCACCGTGGCGGAGCTGGTCGTCGGTGAGCGGCGCACCGGGCTGCTGGCCGGGGAGGTGCTGCGCTCGGTGCACCTGCCGGCGACCACGCTCACGTCGCGCACGGCGTTCCGGCGGGCGGCGTTGACCGCCCAGGGCCGCTCGGGCTCGGTGGTGATTGGCCGGCGCGACGCGCAGGGCCAGTTCGTGCTCACCGTCACCGCCGCCGTCGACCGGCCGTATCGCTTCGCGTTCCCGTTTGTGCCCGAGTCTGTCGAGTTGGCGGCGGCTTTGGATCGCGTGCCGCGCTGGTATGACGACCCGCACGGCGCGCCGGACTGGCGTCGCGCGGTGACACTGCTGCTCGCCGAGGAGATCCGGGCGGAGCTGGCATGATCATCACGATCAACGGGGTTTCCCGGGAAACCGCGCCGGCTCCCGGGCAGTGCCTGCGTACGCTGCTGCGCGGACACGGCCACACCGAGGTCAAGCGCGGCTGCGACAGCGGCGACTGCGGCGCCTGCACCGTGCTGGTGGACAACGTGCCGGTGCACTCGTGTGTCTATCCGGCGGTCCGGGCGGTGGGCCGCGCGGTGACCACGGTCGCTGGCCTGGGCACCCCAGATGACCTGCACCCGATGCAGCGGCGCTTCGTCGAGGCTGGTGGATTCCAATGTGGCTTCTGTACCGCCGGCATGGTCGTCACTGCCAGCGTGTTGGGCGAGGTCGATGTGGCCGAGCTGCCCCGGCTGCTCAAGGGCGACCTCTGCCGCTGCACCGGTTACCGCGCCATCGAGGACGCGCTGACCGGCACCGTGAACACCGAAAAGGGAGCCGGCCTCGGGCGGTCACTGCCCGCCCCGGCGGCCCTGCGGGTGGTCACCGGCCGCGAGCGCTACACACTGGATGGCGAGACCCCGCCTGGGCTGCTGCACCTGGTGGTCGCGCGCAGCCCACACGCGCACGCCCGGATCCGTTCGATCGACACCCGAGCCGCGCTCGCGGTCCCGGGCGTGCATGCGGTGCTCACCCACCTCGACGTGCCCGACGTGCTGTTCTCCACCGCCCGCCACCAGGACCCTCGCGAGGACCCAGATGACACCCGGATACTCGACCCGGTCGTGCGGTTCCGGGGACAGCGGGTCGCGGCGGTGGTCGCTGAGTCCGTCGCGGCCGCCGAGTACGCCGTCCGGGAACTCGTGATCGACTACGAGGTGCTGTCCGCGGTGTTCGACCCGGAGCTGGCCATGCGCCCCGGTGCCCCACTGGTGCACGGCGACAAGGGGCCGGCGTCCCGGATCGCTGACCCGAGCCGCAACCTGGTGGCCCAGCGGCACGCCGAGCTGGGTGACGTCGAGGCCGGGCTAGCCGCTGCCGCCGTCGTGGTCGAGGGCACTTGGCGCATCCACCGGGTGACGCACAGCTCGCTGGAGACGCACGCCGCGGTGGGTTGGCTCGACCACGACGGCCGGCTGGTGGTGCGCACCAGTACCCAGGTGCCGTTTCTCGTGCGTGACGAGCTGGCCCGGCTGTACTCGTTGCCGCGCGAGCGGGTCCGGGTGCTGACCGCCCGGGTCGGTGGCGGCTTCGGTGCCAAACAGGAGCTGCTGGTGGAGGACCTCGTCGCGCTGGCCGTGCTGCGTACCGGCCGGCCGGTTCAGCACGAGCTCACCCGCGCCGAAGCACTGACCACCACTCCCTGTCGGCACCCGATGCGGGTCAGGGTCCGGGTTGGGGCTGACACAAACGGGCTGCTCACCGCGCTGGCGATCGACGTGCTGGCCGACGCCGGCGCCTACGGCAACCACAGTCCCGGGGTGATGTTCCACGGCTGCCACGAGTCGATGGCGCTCTACCGATGCGCGAACAAACGGGTTGACGCCCGCTCGGTGTACACCCACAACCTGCCGTCCGGGGCGTTTCGCGGGTACGGTCTCGGGCAAGTGGGGTTCGGCATCGAGTGCGCGCTGGACGAGCTGGCCCGCCGGCTGGGGCTGGACCCGATCGAGCTGCGCCGGCGCAACGTGATCCGCCCGGGTGACCCGGTGGTCGCGGACTGTGCCGAGCCGGGCGACCTGGAGTTCGGCAGTTACGGGCTGGATCAGTGCATCGACCTGGTCGACTCGGCGCTGCGTCGCGCGTCTGGCGCCGATCCGGACCCGGGGGCGCCGTGGCTGGTCGGCACCGGGACCGCCGCCGCGATGATCGCCACGATCCCGCCGAGGGGACACTTCGCTGACGCGTCGGTGACGCTGCATCCCTCCGGTTGCTACACGGTACGGGTCGGTACCGCCGAATTCGGCAACGGCACCGCCACGGTGCACACCCAGATCGCCGCCGCCGTCCTAGGCACCGAACCGGACCGGATCGCGCTGCACCAGGCGGACACCGACGCCGTCGGTCATGACACCGGTGCGTTCGGCTCGGCGGGCAGCGTCGTCGCCGGCAGCGCGGTGCGCACCGCCGCGACGGCCCTGCGCGAGTCGATCTTGGCTGCCGCCGGTGCGGGTGCTACGGCTCTGCTCACCTCGGCCGGGGTGCAGGACGGCGCGCGGTTCGTCCCGCTGACCGACATCGCGGCCGACGGCCCGCTGGTCGGGCACGGCAGTCACGCCGGCACACCCCGCTCGTTGGCGTTCAACGTGCATGGGTTTCGGGTCGCGGTGCACCCCGGCACCGGGGAGGTTCGGGTGCTGCGCTCGGTGCACGCGGCGGACGCGGGAGTTGTGCTCAACCCCGAACAGTGTCGCGGCCAGATCGAGGGCGGCGTCGCGCAGGCGCTGGGCAGCGCCCGGTTCGAGGAGCTGGTGCTCCGCGACGGCCGGGTGATCACCGATGCGCTGCGGCAGTACCACCTCCCGCAGTACGCCGACGTCCCGCGTACCGAGGTGCACTTCGCGCAGACCTACGATCGGCTCGGTCCGTTCGGAGCCAAGTCGATGAGCGAGTCGCCGTACAACCCAGTGGCGCCGGCGCTGGCGAACGCGATCCGGGACGCGATCGGGGTGCGCCCCTACGAGCTGCCGATGTCGAACGACCGGGTCTGGCGGCTGTGCCACTCAGCCCTGGCGCAGCCGTGATCGCCATGGAGGGGTTCTTCGGTTCCAGCATTACGTCAACGTTCTGCCCAGTTGTCGCCGCAAACTGTGTCATACTTCATCTGATCCAGGAGATGGGATGCTCGCGCGGGTCTTCCTGAGCTGGTGCCACCAGGACAAGCCGTTAGCGGCGGCGTTGCTGGCGGATCTACACCCGGCTTTGAAGTTGTTCACCGATGTGAAGATCGAGTGGTGGCAGGACAGCCACCTGACCTGCGGGGAGGAACTGACCGCCGGCATCGTCGCTCGGCTGGACGAAGCCGATTTCGGCCTGTTGTTGTTGAGCACCCGTTATTTCAGCCGGCCGTTCATCCGGGAGCACGAGCTGCCTCGATTTGTGGGACTCGCCGCTGACAAGGGTGCGTTGCCGGTCGCGTTGAGCCCGTTGCCGGCGTTCGGCCCGGAATCGGATTTGGGTGGGATCGACCGGCTGGTCGTGTTCACTCAGGACGGCAAGAGTTTTGGGGAGCTGGTCGGTGTGCGGCGGACGCGCTTCGCCAACGATCTGGCGGCGAGCGTGCGCCGACGGGTGCTGGGCCTGAACGGGTACCGCGAGTTATGACTGCCTGGATGCTCCGCGACGAGGTCGCTCAGCGTGTGGCTGCGCTGGAAAAATCGCTGACTCGGCTCCAGGCGGCGCGGCTTGACGCGATCGTCGAGATCATGGCCGATGACGGTCGGTTCCTGTTGCGTGATGCGCTGGACGTGGGCGAGTTCCCGGCGGGCGACGCTCCCGGCCAGGAGGCGTTCCAGGACTTCCGCAAGCGGGTTAACCAGGCGGCGATTGACGCGCACGTGGAGCTGCGCCTCGAGCTGGACTCCCGCAAGACGACCCCGGACCAACGTTACTGCTGGTTTACCGGTGGCGACCCTCATCGACGCCGGCATCGCGTTGTTAAGCAGTGAAACGGCCGGGCGGACTGACATCGGTCACCCGGTGGCGCCGGAGGTCGCCGAGCTCGGTGCCCCTCGGCGGACCGTTGTCTACGTCAGCGTTCCGAAAGCCACCGGTGCCGCAAAGCAGAAGCTGGACGGGCTGGTGCGGAAACTGCGAGAACACCTCGCGGCGGATGGCGAGCGCTCCTGGGAGGTGACTGATTCGAACTCGGTGGGGCTCGGGGAGGATCTTGAGGCTGGCCGCGAGCGGCTGTGCGCGCGGGCCGATGTCCGGCTCGTCCTGGTGAGTCCGGCGCATTTGGCCGAGGCCGAGTGCCGGCGGCTGCTGGTCGTACCCGACCGGGTCGTCGCGTTCGCTGTGAGTGGCTTACCGGATGGGCCGCTCGACCTGGGTGGGCTGGGTATCCACGACATCCAGCGCCGGAACGAGCCCTGGGACGAGTTGACGCGCACAGAGCGGCGCCGCCGCTACGTCGCACACGTCATCGATGAGATCAAGCGCGCGCTGCGTCCGCCGGCCCTCCCGCCGACCAAGCGCACCGACGATGATCCTGTTAGGGCCTGGACGGAGTTCTTAGCCCGCGGCCGGCGAACGGGGGAGAGCGCGGTCTGGATCGAGGCTGAATCGGCGGAGACCTCCCTTCAGGAGTCCCGGTTGGATGGGTCGATCTCGGCGTCCGGCCCGTCGCTGCCCGCGGTTGGTCGGCTGGTGGATTGGGTTACCGCCACCGATGAGAAGGCGCCTCGGTTGTGTGCGCTGCTTGGTGATGTGGGTATGGGTAAGACGACCACCGCGAAGCTGTTCACCCAGCGATTGCTTGACCTGCGCACAAGCGGCAAAGCGGTGCCGTTGCCGATCCTGTTCGATCTGCGTGACGTCCGGATCACTGGGCTTGCTGAGCGGATGACGGTTGATCACATTCTGGATAGCATGCTTGACGCCAACCGCCCGGCCGGGATTCCGCGAAGC
>JAFASX010000026.1 GCA_019244295.1 Pseudonocardia sp. | reverse complement strand
CACCGGTCATCATGCTCGCTCTGGGGAACGGGGCCGGCTACATCGTCACGCCGGTGGCGCCGACTGATGATCACGGGGGCACCAGTTATCCACAGATGGTCCGCATCAGGAGTGACGGGGCGTCCGCATGGGGAATGACGCTCAACACCCGGCCGCTCGCGCGAATCCCTCGATCACTCCGCAGTCGTCTGAGGGGGTGCATTGGGATACTCGTCGCAGCGAGGCAAACAGCAAAGCTTGATCATGCGCTAGTTGCCGGTAGCAGGCTTGCAGCACATCGACGGAGGACTCCGCGGGTACCGCATCGAAAACCAGGGTGTCCAAGACAGCGGCCAGCCTGGCACCGGGCGCTAACTCACCCAGGCCATCGAGATCACCGAGGCCACCGTCTGTCTGCACGGCTCGACCATACGTTCGACCACCGACAATTCCGGGCACGCGACACCGGCCAACCCCGCAATCGGTATCGATGTGACGTAGATCACTCAACTGCCGGCATCAGGTGTGCTGGTGATGGATCATGACCCTGCTGGCTGATTGATGGCGCTCGAATCCGTAGCTAAACGGGCTCCTCACGACTGTCAACGCGATTTTGCCGGCCCAGACGGAACAGCACGTGTTCAGTCCACCGGAGCGCTGGGCCTGCGCCAGAGCGGTTTCGTAGCGCCGCGACAGCAGCCTGTGCGCCCTCGTTCCTGGCAGGATAGTTTTCATCTGCTGGCGAGTCTGGCGCAGCGTCAGCGCGGAAACTTCCCCCGATGGTCGCGACCGTCACCGCCCGGGTGCACCGCCGCCGCCAGCGTGGGTAGCGGCATGTGATGCGGGGCCGCTGATGTTGGGGACGGTGTCGTAAGCGTCCCGCTGGCCGTACGGCCTGGCAGACGTCGTCGAGTCTGCGGGTCACGTTGTCCCGTGCTGTCCGGCGAACCGCCGTGATCAGGGGAGGCGCGCCAGCCGGAGGCGCATGGGTTTGTCCAAGTCACCAGACCGTGGGCACGCCGCAGTGCCAGGATGGACTGGTGACGCACGCTGTGATCGCAAGTCAAGCCCCCTTGGCTCAAGTAGAGGTGAGCCAGAGCCCGATTGCCTGGATCGTGCTGGTGTCCGTGCTTGTCGCGGTGCTGGTGGTACTGCTTCTTGGCCTGGTGATCTCCCGGCGCCGCCGGGTGAGCCTACGCGAGCGTGAGCCGCAGCAGCCGGATACCAGGCAGCCCGGCGCTCCACCTGGTGGCTATCGCAGTACCGGCCCGATCATTTTCTCGTCGGGAACGGCCACGCTCGAACGGCCGCCCCCGACCCCAGAGCCCAGCCCTGCCGAGCGGGCTCCAGTCGCTGAGCCTCCAACCGCCGAGCCGGTCGCTGACCGAGCTCCGGAGGCTGTCCCTGCTCCAGAAGTCGCGCCTGCTCCGGAGGTGGTGGTTGCTCCCGCGCCTGCCCCGGTACCCGTACCCGAGCGCGAGCCGATCGAGCCCCCAGAGGGTCGGCTGGAGCGACTGCGCGGCAGGCTAGCCGGATCGCGCTCGGCGTTTGGGCAGAGCCTGCTCGGCCTGCTGGGCGGTGGTGACCTGGACGAGGAGTCCTGGGAAGAGATCGAGGAGATCCTGCTGCTCGCTGATCTTGGCGCACAGACCACAGCCGAGCTGGTCAGCACACTGCGCACGCAGATAGCGGCGCGTGGCGTCCGCACCCCGGAGCAGGCTCGGGTGCTGCTGCGCGAAGTACTCACCGAAGCACTGTTGCCGCGGTTGAACCGCTCGGTCAGGGCGTTGCCGCATGACGGTCGCCCGGCCGTCGTGTTGGTTGCCGGGGTAAACGGGACCGGCAAGACCACCACCACGGGCAAGCTGGCCCGGGTGCTGGTGGCCGGCGGGCGCACCGTGGTGCTCGGCGCCGCTGACACGTTCCGTGCGGCCGCCGTCGAGCAGCTGGCCACCTGGGCGCAGCGGGCCGGCGCCTCGATCGTGCGTGGAGCCGAGGGCGCTGATCCGGCCAGCGTGGCGTTCGACGCGGTAGCGCAAGCGGCCAAGGAGGGCGCGGACGCCGTGTTGCTGGATACCGCCGGCCGGTTGCATACCAAGACCGGTCTGATGGACGAACTGGGCAAGGTCAAGCGGGTGGTGTCCCGCCAAGGTGACGTGGACGAGGTGTTGCTGGTACTCGACGCGACGACCGGGCAGAACGGGGTGATCCAAGCTCGGGTGTTCGCCGAGGTAATTGACGTCACCGGAATTGTGCTAACCAAGCTGGACGGTACCGCGAAGGGCGGAATCGTGTTTCGCGTGCAACGGGAGCTTGGGGTACCGGTGAAGCTGGTGGGCCTCGGAGAAGGCCCGGATGACCTGGCCCCGTTCGAACCGGCCGCGTTCGTGGACGCATTGCTCAGCTGATTGCGGAGCGTTTTATCTCCTTTTCACCCAGTAGTGGGCGTTTTTCATCCACTCGGCACATCAGTCTCACGTGACACATCAGCGCCCTGAGTGTGGTCGGTAACTGGGTCGTAACACACGGGGGAATCGCGTTCATCTGTGTGCAACAAAGTGTGACATTCGGTGAAACAAGCCGGACAGA
Source organism: Pseudonocardia sp. (assembly GCA_019244295.1). GTDB lineage: Bacteria > Actinomycetota > Actinomycetes > Mycobacteriales > Pseudonocardiaceae > Pseudonocardia. The sequence goes on along the minus strand of JAFASX010000026.1, from coordinate 2,973 downwards.
TTCTTCTCGCCAACCTGGCTGACTGGAGGACGAAGGGTGATCAATACAGGAGATACCGCCTGGGTGCTCGCCGGCGCCGCGCTGGTGATGCTTATGACCCCAGGCCTGGCGTTCTTCTACGGTGGCATGGTCCGTAGTAAGAGCGTGCTCAACATGCTGATGATGAATTTTATTTGCCTTGCCATCATCGGCGTGCTATGGACGCTCTACGGTTACAGCTGGGCGTTCGGCAATGACGCTTTCGGTGGGCTGGTCGGCGGCGACGAGTTCGCCGGCCTTGGCAAGACCATCGGTCATATGGTGGGGGCCGCCGCCTCTGGACCGCCCCCCGTGCCGTGGCCAGGCCCCGATGCGCTGCCGGCACTGGCTTTCGTCATGTTCCAGCTCATGTTTGCCGTCATCACCCCAGCACTGATCTCCGGCGCGATCGCCGACCGGACCAAGTTCTTGTCCTGGGCACTGTTCGTGATTCTGTGGGCCACCATCGTCTACTTCCCCGTTGCGCACTGGGTCTTCAGCTTCGACGGCTTCACAGGAGTCAATTCGCACGGTGGCTGGATCGCCAACACACTCAAGGCCGAGGACTTCGCGGGTGGCACGGCGGTGCACATCAACGCTGGCTCCGCTGGTTTCGCGCTCGCGCTGGTGTTGGGCAGGCGCAAGGGCTGGCCGCGTGACCACATACGGCCGCACAACCTACCGTTCGTGCTGCTGGGTGCCAGCTTGCTGTGGTTCGGTTGGTACGGCTTTAATGCCGGGTCCGCGCTCAGCGCCAGTGACCTCGCCGGAGTCGCATTCACCAACACGACGGTTGCCACCTGTTCGGCCGTCCTGGGCTGGCTGCTGGTCGAGCAGCTGCGAGATGGCAAGCCGACCACTCTGGGTGCGGCTTCCGGGGCGGTTGCTGGTCTGGTAGCTATCACGCCCGCCTGCGGGTTTGTCAGCCCGCTCGGTGGTATCGCCATCGGGCTCATCGCCGGCGCGGTGTGTGCGCTTTCGGTGAGCGTCAAGTACAAGTTCGGTTTCGATGACTCACTGGACGTGGTTGGTGTCCACCTGGTCGGTGGTCTGATCGGTACTCTGCTGATCGGCTTCTTCGGCACCAAGAACGTTAACCCGGCCGCGCTTGGGGACGACGGGCTCTTCTACGGCGGTGGGCTCACCCAGCTTGGCCGGCAGGCGATCGCGGCATTCGCCGTCATGGGCTATTCGTTCCTAGTCGCGCTGGTCATCGGTATGGTCATCAAGCACACCATCGGCTTCCGGGTGGACCCCGAAGAGGAGACGAGCGGCATCGACGAGGCCGAGCACGCCGAGAGCGGCTACGACTTCTCCGCCCTCGGTGCCATGGCTACCAGCGGCCTCGCCCACTACAACCTGGGTGGGGCGGACAAAGTCGGTGCGGCCACCTCTAGCACCGGAGCCAAGGAGGACTGAAGGAGATGAAGCTAGTCACAGCAATTGTCAAGCCGTTCATGTTGGAGGACGTCAAGGGCGCTCTTGAGCAGATCGGCGTGCTCGGTATGACCGTCAGCGAGGTGCAGGGCTACGGGCGGCAGAAAGGCCATACCGAGGTATATCGGGGTGCGGAGTACTCGGTGGACTTCGTCCCGAAGGTCCGCGTCGAAATTGTCACCGACGACACGCAGGCCGACAAAGTGGTCGAGGCGATTGTCGAATCCGCCCGCACCGGCAAGATCGGCGATGGGAAGGTCTGGGTGAGCCCCGTGGAGACGATCGTTCGTGTCCGTACTGGGGAACGTGGCTCCGACGCTGTGTAGGTGAACGGCTGGGTAGCGTAACCGCCGGGCCTGTAAATGACCGCCGGTAAGTAAACCGCGTGACAACGGGGTGACTGGCCTACCCTATAGGGTAGGCCAGTCACCCCGTTGTGGTATCAGCAGAGGCGAAATGTGATCATTTCATTTGCTGAACGCGTGCTGCTCAAGATCGTGCGGCGGAGAAGGAGGGCATGAGCCGATGAAGCTGGTGACGGCGGTCATCAAGCCGTTCGTGTTGGAAGACGTCAAGAACGCACTCGAGAAGTTGGGCGTCCTTGGCCTCACAGTCACCGAAGTCTCCGGCTTCGGCCGCCAGAAAGGGCACACCGAGGTGTATCGGGGCGCCGAGTATGCGGTCGATTTCGTGCCTAAGATTCGGGTCGAGGTCGCGGTCGAGGACGCGGTTGCGGAGCGAGTGGTGAACGCGGTGGTCGAAGCGGCCCGCACCGGCAAGATTGGTGATGGCAAGGTATGGGTCACCGGGCTGGAGACCGTGGTTCGGGTGCGTACCGGGGAACGTGGCAGTGATGCGCTCTGACCAGGGTTCCGATTGCGTGGTAAGGCGGACCGATGAGTTCGGCGGCGGGAGTCGCTGACGACCTGGCCCGGGCTCGCGCGGCTCTGCTTGCTCCCGGGCCCGGCCAGCGTCGTCTCACCCCGGAGGCGCTGCGCGGTGCGTTGGTCGACCTGCATGACTTCTGGCTGGCCAGCAGGGCGGCCGTGATCGGCCTGAACAACGGGGCGACTCTGGTCGCGGTGGGGGCACTCGGTCGGCGTGAGCTCGCCCCGTACTCGGACCTGGATCTGCTCATGGTGCACGAGCGGCGCCCCGATGCTGACCGGTTGGCCGAAGGGCTATGGTATCCGCTCTGGGATGCCGGCATCGGCTTGGACCATGCGGTGCGCACCCCTGGGCAGGTGATCCAGGTAGCGGTCACCGACTTGCGGACCGCGCTCGGGTTGCTCGAAGCCCGTCATCTGGCTGGCGACCGGGCGCTGTTCGAGAAGGTGAACAGCGCGGTGCGGCAGTCCTGGCGGGTGGGCATTCGCGGTCGGTTCGACGAGCTGGTTGCGGCCGCCCAGTCGCGGTGGGAAAAGAACGGTGACGTGGCCCATAGGGTTGAGCCGGACCTGAAGAACGGGCGCGGCGGGTTGCGTGATGTGTACTTGCTCGACGCGTTGGCGGTCGCTC
>JAFASX010000143.1 GCA_019244295.1 Pseudonocardia sp. | reverse complement strand
CGACATCGCCGCGGGCCTAATCCGCAACCACCTCGGCGTCACCCTCATCCTCGTCCCTCCCGCCGCCCGCTACACCGACCTCAGTGCGATACCCATCGCCCCCCTTATCACCTGGACCCTGGCCCTAGCCGCTGCGGCGGACCGTCCCCTCGGACGGGTGATGCTGCACACCGACCGGGGCGCGCGTTGGCCAAGATGCGCCGGGTCAGCGAGGCGCTGACCGCCATTGGCACCGCCGATGAGCACTTCGCGCATTCCACTCCGGACAATGACCCGCCGTGCATAGCTCACTACAGCGCCGCGCGTCATGCTTTGGTCACCGGGCAGCTCCTGGCCGATCTGGCGATATTGGGCTGTGACTCCGACGAGGCCACCGATCGACTCGCTGCAGCGGTCGGGCGCATTGACACCGATAACACCGTCGGCCGGGCGATCTGCTTGGCCAAGCTGGCCAGTCTGACGATGGTCACTGGTGACCCGCTTCAGGCCGCCGCCATTGGATACGTGGCCTTGGACGTCGCTGGCGTTATCCGCCCCGCTTCTGACGCCAAACCGGGCGAGGTCGCCGCCTTCCACACAATCAGATCCGGGGGGTACCACCGTGCCGGTTGGCTCTCGGGGATGATCTCACCGAGGAGATCGAGGCGCTGGCGGCGTTGCTGGCTGAGGTGGTGGAGCTGGCTAGGGGCCGCGCTCTGTTCCCCGGCAGCTGGGACTTGATCGCCAAGCTGGCCATGGGGCTGAGCGTGGTCCCGGCCCACGCCACCGCGATCGCGCCCTGCACCGGCCCGAGCAGGGTGCCGTGCCCGCCGATGGCTACCCCGATCAGCAGCGCGATGGACGGTACGACGCCGACATCGTTTGGCGAGATGATGCCGACGATCGGGACGAACAGCGCGCCAGCGATGCTGGCCATGCCCGCCGCGATCACGAACGCCACCGTTTTGACGTTGGCCGGATCATGGCCGAGAAACCAGAGCCGTTCTTCGGCGTCCCGGCAGGCCATCAGCAGCTCGCTGTACCGGCTGAGCATCAGCTGGCGGGCTATCACGACCGTCACCAGCAGCAGGCCGGCGGCGAGAAAGAACAGCATTCGCTGGTTCGCCGGGTCGCGCGGGACGAAACCAAAAAGCCTCGGAAGTTGTTCAGCCCGGTGGACCCGCCGGTGGCTTTCGGGTTGCCGACCAGCACGATCGCGAACGGCGCCGCTAGCGCTTGGGAGAGGACAGCGAAGTGGGCTCAGACCCACAGGCGCGCCACGCCGACGTCGAAGATTGTCAGTGGGTGTGGGCGATTGTCGGTGTTGCGGATTACAGTGCTCGCAGTCAGCGCAACTGACGAAGGGCGGGCCAGGCATGTTGTTGTCTCCGCACGAGCAGGAGCGGTTGTTGGTGCATCTTGCCGGGAAGCTGGCCCAAGAGCGCCGAGCGCGGGGGCTCCGGCTGAACTACCCCGAGGCGGTCGCGGTAATCAGCTCGTGGGTGCTGGAGGGCGCCCGCGACGGCCGGTCGGTCGCGGATTTGATGGCCGGCGGCCAGCGGGTGCTCGGCCGCGAGGACGTGCTGGACGGCGTGCCGGAGATGGTCGAATCGGTCCAGGTCGAAGCCACTTTCCCGGACGGAACCAAGCTGGTGACCGTGCACCGGCCGATCCAATGATCCCGGGGGAGTACCTGCTGGCCGCCGAGCCGGTGGTGGTGGACCAGGACACCATCGAGCTCGTCGTGCGCAACACCGGCGACCGACCCATCCAGGTCGGCTCGCATTACCACTTCGCGGCGGCCAACCCGGCGCTGGAGTTCGACCGAGCCGCCGCGCACGGGTGGCGGCTGGCGGTGCCGGCGGGGACGGCGGTCCGGTTCGAGCCGGGAGTGGAGCGGGTGGTGCGGCTGACCGAGCTGGGCGGCGAGCGTGCCGTGCCGGGTCTGAGGTTGCCCGAATGAGCTGGCGGATCGACCGCGCCCGCTACGCCGAGCTATACGGCCCGACGGTGGGTGACCGGGTCCGGTTGGCCGACACCGACCTGTTCATCGAGGTCACGGAGGACCACAGCCGAGGACCGCGCGGCGGCGACGAAGTGGTGTTCGGCGGTGGCAAAGTGATCCGCGAGTCAATGGGCCAGGCTCGGGCGTCCCGTGCCGACGGCGCGCCTGACGTGGTGATCACTGGCGCGGTGGTGCTCGACCATTGGGGGGTGATCAAGGCCGATGTCGGCGTGCGGGACGGCCGGATAGTGGGGCTCGGCAAGGCCGGGAACCCGGACATCATGGACGGCGTCGACCCCGCGCTGGTCATCGGTCCCGGCACCGAGATCATCGCTGGGAACGGATTGATCCTCACCGCCGGTGCGGTGGACTGTCACGTCCATCTGATCAGCCCGACCCAGGTACCCGAGGCGCTTGGTTCCGGGGTGACCACGTTGATCGGGGGCGGTACCGGGCCGGCCGAGGGCACCAAAGCGACCACGGTGACACCCGGCGAGTGGTATCTCACTCGGATGCTGCGCGCGCTGGACCAGCTGCCGGTAAACATCGCGCTGCTCGGCAAGGGAAACACGGTCGGGCTGGCCGCGCTGCGTGAGCAGGTGGCGGCCGGGGCATCCGGGTTCAAACTGCACGAAGACTGGGGGGCCACTCCGGCGGCGATCGATGCTTGCCTGCGGGTGGCCGACGAGACCGGCGTCCAAGTCGCCATCCACACTGACACGCTCAACGAGGCCGGTTACGTCGCCGACACCCTGGCCGCGATCGCTGGGCGCACCATCCACGCTTATCACACCGAGGGCGCCGGTGGCGGCCACGCGCCGGACATCATCACTGTGGCCGGTGAGGCCCACGTGCTGCCCAGCTCCACCAATCCGACCCGCCCGCACACGGTGAACACACTGGACGAGCACCTGGACATGCTGATGGTCTGCCACCATCTCAAGCCCTCGGTGCCGGAGGATCTGGCATTCGCGGAGAGCCGGATCCGCCCATCTACCATCGCGGCTGAGGACTTGCTGCACGATCTCGGCGCGATCTCGATGATCGGGTCGGACAGCCAGGCGATGGGCCGGGCCGGTGAGGTGATCATCCGTACGTGGCAGACCGCGCACGTAGGCAAGCGCCGCTGGGGCTCCCTTCCCGGCGACGGACCGGCCGACAACAACCGGGCCCGCCGCTACGTGGCCAAGTACACGATCTGCTCAGCGGTAGCGCACGGGCTGGACGGCGAGATCGGCTCGGTCGAGGTCGGCAAGCTGGCCGACTTGGTGCTGTGGCATCCGGCGTTCTTCGGCGTGCGTCCGTCGGTGGTACTCAAGGGCGGGTTTATCGCCTGGGCGGCGATGGGCGACGCCAACGCGTCCATTCCCACCCCGCAACCGGTGCTGCCCCGGCCGATGTGGGGCGCCGCGCCGGACGCGGCCGCTGACACATCGGTGCATTTCGTCGCACCCGGAGCGCTGGACGAGACGGACCTGGCGGTCCGGCTCGGTGTGCGGCGGCGGCTGGTGCCGGTGCGGGACACCCGCTCCCTGCGCAAGGCCGACATGCCGCTCAACGACGCGCTGCCCCGGATCGAGGTTGAGCCGGACACGTTCACGGTGAGGGTGGACGGTGAGGTGGTCGAGGAGTCTCCCGCCGTCGAGCTGCCGATGGCCCAGCGCTACTTCCTGTTCTGACTCCAGCAGGTTCCCTACTAGCGGCGGAAGGGGCCGCACCGGGTCTGAACCGCCCGGATACTTACGGCTCTCCAACAAGGCGCCCCCGACAAGGCGGCTCTCGACACGCGACCTCACCGCGCGCCGAGGGCCTTGATCAGCTACCAAGGAGCTGACCCATGAACGAACCTACGGTGATCATCTACACCGTGCACGCCGTACGACCCGCCGAGGTGGGACCTATCGTGCTGGCCACCCAGAGCAGGAAGGCGGCCGAGGATCACGCCGCCGAACTGTCGAACGATCCCGGCGTGCTGGCCGCTCAGGTCACACAGTTCGTACTCAATCAGCCCGGTACCCGCTCGGCGGTCGCGCTGTTCGTGGCTGGCCAGCGGCAGCAGGTGCCGTACGTGAGCAATGATCGGAGCGTTAACGGGCGCTGACCTGCGGCGTTAGTGATCGAGCCATGGTGGAAAACACGTCGCTCACCGGACGCACTTCCGGCACCAGCCCCGGCCCGGCTCCACCAAACTCGCCGCGAGGGTGGTGTTCTCGCCCATGATCGGCAACCATCACCGATCCACGTGCGCTGTGTTCCCGAGGCCGGGATGCCACCCCCAGATGGGCTACAGCGGCAATCCCGCCCGGTAAGCCATCCCGCGCAGTTCCCGGCCCACCGTGCCGCGCGGCGCCCGAGCAGCAGCTCACCAAGCACCTCCCGAGCGAACGGGTCCCGCTGCACACGGTGCGGATGGATCTGCTCGGCGCGGCGGAAGGCGATCACAGCGTCGTCGTGACGGCCCCGCACCCGGGCCAGCGCTCGGCCGTAGTCGCGCCAGTAAGAGGACCGGCGCGATCGGTAGGGATGCAGGTCAGGATTCAGACTGTCCGCCAGCACCGTGACCTGCTCATGATCTCCGATCTCCAGCATGGCTTCCATCCGCCACAGGCCCACATTGGTGGGACCGAATCCCAGCCCGTACGCGGTGCCCTCCCCGGTGTGCCGCGCCAGCTCTACGGCCTGCTCAACGGCTGCCTCCGCATCGGCACCCTGGGAGTTAGCTGTCGCGACCCGTGACTGTGACAGCGCGAGCATGCCTGCGAGCTGTGTCGACTCCGCGGTTGTGGTGGGCACATTGACCGCGGCTAATTCCGCCTTGGCCAGCTCGAATGCTCCCGCGGCCAGCATCACTCTGGTGACGCCGTACGTAGCCAAGCCCAGCGCGATTGGGGTATCCCGCTCCTCGGCGAGCCGGTAAGTCAGCGAAACGTCGTTTTCCCGGCGCAAGTCCAGTGGAGCACCCGCTTCTCGTAACCAGTGGCTGGCACTCTGCACGTGCAGCATTACCGCCAGATCGAGCAGCTCAGCGACATCACGCCCGGCGGCCAGACTAGTGTGCACATCCCGGATCAACGCGGGCAGCGCAGCACCCACCTCGGCCTGATGGCACTCACGCCCCGCGGCAAGTATCGCGTTCACCCGGGCCCGCAATACCTCAACCGGAGCCACCTGCCGGCCGGGCCGATGGCGGCTGACTGCCATCAGCGCCAGCCTCACCTCATCCGTGGCGGAATCGGTGTGCCCGTTGGCCGGTGCGGGCACCGGCAGCCGCATCAGATCACCCGGGGCGATCTGGAGTGCGTTCGCCAGCGCCACGATCTGGGAGATACGGTCGAGGGCGACCTCGCCGCGCTCGATCCGGTCAAGCTGCGACTTCTCATCCCAGCAAGGCCAGCGACCGCCACCAGCGATTTACGCCGAGCTTTGCGGATCCGCCGCAACCGCTGACCGATCGTCCGCGTGTCGTCAAGATCCACCGAACCACCACTCCTCACCGGATCGCCCCACCGATGCCCCCGGGAGCTACCCGGGGGCAAAACCTCGGTGAGGAGGTACCGCCCAGGCTACGCGGCAAGGCGCCAATGACAACCCCGACATATTTGAATTTTCTTATGAGGGCACACCTCAGTGCGGTCGCCACTCCAAATGCCATGCCGATAGAAAGTGGAATCGCAAATGAGCTCATTTTCCCCCGGATGAAGGTGACCACGCGGCCAACGCGAAAAAGAAAAGCGTGACCGTAATACCGCCGATAGGCTGTTTAGTGCCGGAACGTTTCATTTGGCCGCGCTCTCGAACAGACGGCGTGGGTTGTCGACGAGCATCGTGGAGATCTGTTCCTCGGTGACGCCGCGTTCGAGCAAGTACGGAAGCACCTCGTCAGCGATGTGCAGGTAGTTCCATCGGGGCAACAAGGCCATGACGCCCGGGTCCAGCCAGTCGGTGTAGCAGGAGGCGTCCTGCGACAGCACCATACTGTCGGTGTAGCCGCGCTGGCACATCTCGACCAATGTGCCGGCCCGGGCCTCGAACGTCGTCTCGACGTTGATGCCGAACCGGTCCATGCCGAGCAGGAAACCGGCGTCGGCGAGCTCGGCGAGGTGGTTGCAGTCCGTCGTGTCGCCGCTATGACCCAGCACAACCTGGCGTGGGTCGACGCCCTCTTCGTCACAGAGCACCCGCTTGACTTCGATCCCGGTCCGGGACGCAGGATGGGTGTGCACCGTGATCGGTATGCCGGTGCGGTGGTGCGCCTGCGCCACCGCACGCATCACACGCTCGACCCCCTGTGTCATGCCTTCGCGGTCGATAGCACATTTCAGCATTCCTGCCTTGACGCCGGTCCCGGCGATCCCCTCGGTGATGTCGGCGACGAACATGTCAACCATGGGGTCGGGCACCTCAGCACCCATAATCGCGCTGAGCTCAGGTCCGCGGTACTGGAAAAAGAAAGGGACGCTGTCGTAGGTGTAGATACCGGTCGCCACGACGATGTTCAGCTCGGGGACCTGCTCGGCGATGCGCTGGATGCGCGGAATGTAGCGGCCGAGACCCACGACGGTGGGATCGACGATCGTCCGCACGCCCTGCGCGGCGAGCGAGCGCAGTTTGCCGACGGCGTCGACGACACGGCCGTCCTCACTGCCCCACTCCCCCGGGTAGTTCTGCTGCACGTCCGCGGTGAGCACGAAGATGTGCTCATGCATATAAGTTCGGCCGAGGTCGGTGCTCTTGACAGGACCACGGACAGTCTCCACGTGTGTCATTTCGCTGGCAACTCCGTCTCGAGAACCTTGTATGTTGATTTTTGAGTAGGCCATCGACGATGAGGACCTCGCAGAGATAGCGTAGGTGACGCGTTCCTTTTCTCAGGGCACCCAGCACCCCCATCCGAACCATGAGACCACACGACAGGCATCCTGGCGACCGGTGGCATCGACCCGAATCCCGGGCCTTCGAGCGAGAGACTGGAGGCGCACTGAATTATCATCCTCATCCGGCCGCCCGTAATGGTACCTCCTGGCACCGTTACGCAACGGTAATCGGCAACAGCGGATTCCGCTTGGACCTTGTGATAGGCGGCAACCACCTCACCAAATTCACTTTCTGGCTGTTCCACAACAGGCCAGCATGCAGATCAGCACGTGGGGCGGACCCGGTCGGAGGTAATAGTGGATGGGGCGCAAATTTAGATCGTCGGTTTTGATCGAGCGGAAGCCGCGTTCGAGGTGGGAGCGGTTTTGTAGGCCTGGACCATCATGCCCAAAACCCTGGCCACCGCCACCGTCGACCGGCTCCTGCACCACGCCCACATCGTGATCACCGAGGGCACCAGCCACCGGCTCGCCGAGGCCACCGCCGGCAAGGGAGTGGTCCCCTTGGCCTAGATCAACAGGAGATCAGCTGACCGCGGACAAGGACATAACTGTCCGCCAGCAGGGAGATCAACTGTCCGCCCACAGGGAAGTCAAATTGTCCCTTGACACCTTCGGTCCAGCGGGCCTAGCCGGCCGCGCTATCAAGTCGACCCCTGGAATCCACGGTCAAGAAGTATGGTCCACGATCGCCTGTGGTTTTGCAGTGTGTACCGGTGATGATGAGGTGCCGCAGATGGTGGGCTGTCCGGAGCGACATGAGGCATGAGCCGAGGTCTGGGTCCCAGATTCGCACCGTCGCATCGTCGCCGGCCGAGGCTAGCCAGCGCCCGTCCGGGTCTACCGGCGGCGCCGAACCCGACGGCTGCCTCAGAGATCAGGGGAACAGTCGACAGCAGCCGGTCACGTCCCCGCCTGACAACATCAACCCACAACCCACAGAACGTGGCTGAGACGCCGCCTTTAGCCGCGTCGGGCCCAGCGAGGCAGCAGCTCGACGAGGGGGATGTCCAGCGCTAACGGCTCGTCGATCTTAATCCGGTCACCTCGGCTCACTTTGTGGTAGGTGTCACCTTCCCTGAGCTGGTATGTAGTGACCTGGAGCGGTAGGAGCTCGATCCGCCAGTAGTGCGGGATGCCGTATCGCGCGTAGAGGACAGGCTTGGTTGTCCGGTCTTCGATGTGGTTGCCTGGGGACTCGATTTCGATCGCCACGACCACTTCGGCGGGCGCGAACCAGTGTCGGCCAGGGTCGTCACTGCGCACCAGCATCACGTCGGGGATTCGGGTGAGCTGCCGGGCGAAGCGGATCTCGACAGCTTGTGCCACGTCCAGTTCGGGTGGCACCTCGGCGGCAAGGCGGATTGTCAACGCCGCTGATAGCCGCTGGTGCAAATTGGACGGTGAAGGCGACACGGTCATAGCTCCGTCGGTAAGTTCGTAGCGGATGTTGCTGACCGGCATCTGGTCGAGATCGTCGACGGTCCACCCGCCCGACGGCATAGCACCGAGCAGCGCTTCGGTCATCGCCTACCTCCTGTGTATCGGGATCAGGGTAGCGGGCCGACCGGTCCACGCCGAACGGCGCAGCACTGCGGTCCGGCCCGAGATCGATCCCAGCGTCATGGATCGCTGAATCGGCGTATGCGCCACTGGATCGGCGGATGGACCGGCTTGGGCGGGTGCGTCAAGCTCGATTGAGGCGCTCACCGGATAGGCGATCGATTATGCTGACCAGCGTGCTGCTGCTGGCCGACTCGCGGCTGCCTTCTGGCGGGCACGGGCACTCCGGTGGGGTCGAGGCACTGGTCGAGCGAGGGTTGCTGGCCGACGTCAATGATCTCACCTGTTTCCTGAACGGCCGAGTCCGCACGGCCGGGTTGGTGGTTGGCGCGTTCGCGGCGGTGGCGGCGTTGTCTCGCCAGGAATGGCCACGTTGGGACTGGGAGCGCTGGGACGCCGCGTTGGACGTGCGCACCACCTCGAGTGCGCTGCGTGAGGTGTCCCGGGCGCAAGGCAGCGCACTGCGCCGCACGGTTCGGTTGGCGTGGCCTGATGATCCGGGCCTGCGGGGGCTCGATGACATCGACCAGCCGCACCATCCCCTGGTGCTCGGTGCCGCGGTCGCCGCGGCCGGCGGCGGTCACGAGCAGGCCGCCGCCCTGGCGGTACACCATCTGGTGGGCGGCGCGGCGGCGGCCGCCGTTCGGCTGCTCGGGCTGGATCCGCTGCGGGTAACCGCCGCGCAGGCGGGGTTGGCTCCGCTGGCCGACGATGTCACGGCACAGGCGGCCTCGATCGCGGCGCGGGCGGTCGCCGATGACGACTCCGACCTACTCCCTGCCGACACCACACCGATGCCGGAGATCATGGCCGAGCTGCACGCCGCTGAGGAGGTCACCCTCTTTGCATCGTGACGATCTTGGGGCTGAGCCGCGCGGCACGGCGTTGGCTGTGGCTGGCCGGCGCGATCGGCGCAATCTGCGTATCGGCATCGGCGGCCCGGTCGGCGGCGGCAAGACCGCGCTGGTCGCCGCCTTGTGCGCGCAGCTGCGCGACGAGCTGTCTGTGGTGGTGGTGACCAACGACATCTACACCGAGGAAGACGCCGAGTTCCTACGCCGACACGCCGTGCTGCCCGACGACCGGATCCGCGCCGTACGCACCGGATGCTGCCCCCACACCGCGATCCGCGACGACATCACCGCTAACCTCGCCGCGGTCGAGGAGCTGATCACCGCGCATGATCCGGATCTGGTGCTGGTGGAGAGCGGCGGTGACAACCTCACCGCCACGTTCAGCTACGGGCTGGTCGACGTACAGATTTTCGTGGTCGATGTGGCCGGCGGGGATAAGGTGCCGCGCAAGGGCGGCCCCGGCGTGTCCCGGTCTGATCTCCTTGTGATCAACAAGACCGACTTGGCGCCGCTGGTGGGCGCTGACCTGGCGGTCATGCGGGCCGATGCCGAGCGAGTCCGGGCCGGCCGGCCGACCGTGTTTACCTCGCTGCGCGAGGCACCGCAGGTCCCGGATGTCGTGCGTTGGGTGCGCGCGCAGTTAGCCACTTGGCGCCCAGTACAGGCAATGTGATCGCCCGCACCACGCTGTGGGCGGAAGCCGGCGGGCGAATCCGCTGGCGAGCCACCCCACCGCTGGTGCCCAGGCGCACTGGCCCGGACGAGGTCCACCTGGTTGGCGCCGCCGGTGGTCCCCTCGGCGGTGACGAGCTGACCCTGGAAATTCAGCTTGCGGCTGACGCTCAGCTGACGATCCGTAGCGCCGCCGCGACCATCGTTCAGCCAGGCGATGGTTCCGCCGGTCCCGCGCGCTTAACTGTTCGTGCCCAGCTCGCCGCCGGTGCGCGGCTGCATTGGTGCCCCCAGCCGACCGTGGTCTGTGACGAAGCGGAGCTGCACACGTCGCTTCGGTTGGAACTCGCCGAAGGGGCCTCGGCGCTGGTGCACGAGCGGATCATCCTGGGCCGCCACGGCGAACGAGGCGGGCGTTACCGGGGTGAGCTGCGCATCGACCATGCTGGCGCGGCGTTACTGCGTCACACCAGTGTGCTCGACGGCGTCGATCCCGGGCTGAGCGGTCCAGCCGGCACCGCCGGCCATCGCAGCCTCACCACGCTGTGTGGTGTCGGTGGTGAACCCCGGCCAACGGGTTGCTCGCCGAACGGCGAACGCAACGGGCTGCGCTGGGCCACCCACCAGCTCGCCGGCCCCGGCTGGCTACGGCTCGCCCTCGGCGGGACGTGCGGGACCCGTGGGACGCGTCGTTAGTCGGCCGGCGTACTGGCCAGCGTCACCGCCACCGTGTGCGGTGCCCCGCCGCCTCTGCTCACCGTCAAGTTCACCGTGCTCCCGGGGTCAGCCGAGTTCACGGCGGCGACGAGCTCATCGGAGTTCCGCACCAGCCGGTTCCCGACCTTGGTCACCACATCTCCGGGTCGTAGACCGGCTTTCGCGGCCGGGCTGTCGGCGTTCACATCGGTGATTTGGGCTCCGGAGGGTACGGCGTCGTCGGTGGTGGCGTCGCGCACCGCGACACCCAACGTGGCTCTGGTTGCGTGCCCGGTGGCGACCAGTTGGTCGGCGATGCGTTTGGCTTGGTAGATGGGGATGGCAAAACCGAGCCCGATAGAGCCGGCTTGGCCGCTTCCTAAAGAGCCGAGCGAAGCGATCGCGGAGTTGAGTCCGACAATGCGGCCCTGCATGTCGACTAGTGGTCCGCCGGAGTTCCCCGGGTTGATGGCGGCGTCGGTCTGGATTGCGTCCAGCACTGAGGTCGGGCTGACGGCCGGGCCGATCAGGCCTCCGAGACCACCGTCGCCACCGGGGTTGGTGGTCACCACCGGCCGGTTGAGCGCGCTGACGATGCCGTTGGTCACCGTGCCGGTTAACCCGAGCGGGGAACCGATCGCGACGACCTCCTGGCCGACTTGCAGACTGTCGGAGTTACCGAGCTGGATGGGCGTCAGGCCGGACACCCCTTGCGCCCGCACCACCGCGAGATCCGCGTGCGTGTCACGTCCAACCACGGTGACTGGCGCGGTCGAGCCATTCTGGAATGTCGCGGTCAGCCTTCCCCGCGAGCGGCCTGCAGGACGTGCGCGTTGGTGAGGATAAGCCCGTCGGCGGACAACACCACACCCGAGCCCTCGCCGGCCACGCCGGACAGCTGCACCACGCTGGGCAGCACCCGTTGGGCCACCTGGCTGATCGGCCCGGCGGACGCTTGGGTTCCGCTCAGGGTGGGTTGTTGCAGAGTACCCACGGCGAATGTGCTTGGGCCCGCGCTCTGGTGGTCGATGTAGCCACCCACCCCGCCGCCGATCACCGCGGCCACGAGCGCGATCGCCGCTGTGCTGGCGATGGTACGTCCCCGCCTTGGCGTGGGTTGTGAATCGCGGGCGACAGGAGGCGGACCGCCGGAGCCCGGGTAATGCGGTGGCTCCGACCCGGCCTCGCCGCTGCATGGGGGCGGAGCGGGTTGGGCCGGGTCATACCGCCAGGTCCGCGTGGAACTGGGTGCATCCGGGTCTGAAAGATTCTGCTCTGACGAGTGCGGTCCGGTATTCGTACTGGTCATGGCTCTAGTTTTGACCGCGATCCTGAGTACCGCCTGTGAGAGCGTCGAGACCTCTGAGTGAGCCTGGCCTCAGTTTTGATGGCCGGCGCCGGGTCGACCAGTACCCGCCGGCCGGCTAGCTCGATGAGCGCGGTGGCGTGCCCGTACCAGCCGTCGCCGCCGGTTCCCGTGTGGCGGCCGCATGCCCACCGCCGTGATTCGCGACGAATGGTGAAGGTTTGGCTGTGAACGGTGCCGGAGCGACCCGTCAACCGTCATGACCGTTCGGCGCGCGGTTACGTGTCACTGAAAGATACGCATAACCTTTTCCGGAAGTTCGGTCGTCGTGTGGGATCGACCGTCTGTGGCGGCCACAAACCCTACGAAAGTAGGCGTAACCATTTGAGAAATTGCCCTGCTACCCTCATTTGGGCGTAGTGGTCTTGCGTGTGTCGAGAATTCGGCTAGCTTTTGGCGGCGTCAGCGCCGGTTCCCCCTAGCCGCTGGCGAACCCGCGGCGGCCTCAGCCTCCGCGCCACAACAAGGAGACCCCCCGTGCTGAAGAAGGCTGGAATCATCCTCGCCGTTGCTTCCGCGAGCCTGCTCGCGGCGAGCCCGCAGGCGTTCGCCGGCGAGTATTCCGAAGGCTGCGATCACGACCGAGGTCACCACCACAGCTGCGATGAGGATCGCGGCGACCGGGATCATGATGGTGGCCGGGAGCACCGCGATCGAGACCACGGTGGTGGTCTGATCGGCGTGAACGACAACAACATCCAGGCGCCGCTGCAGCTGTGCGGGAACAACATCCTGAGTGGGGTGCTCGGCATCCTGGCCGAGGGCCAAGAGAACGACAGCCGCAACCGGACCCACTGCAACCAGGAGAATAAGATCCATTAAGTCATCGGTCTCGATGCCGGCCCGCAGGGAGGCCGGCATCTCTGCTTTCGTCGGTCTCAGCTCGCCAATTCGACCAGGGTGGCGTTCGCGGTGCCCCCGCCCTCGCACATGGTTTGCAGGCCGTATTGAATGTTGTTGGCCCGCATGTGGTGCGCCAGCCGGGTCATCAGGATCGCGCCGGACCCACCGAGCGGGTGTCCCACCGCGATGGCCCCGCCGAGAGGGTTGAGGCGCTCTTGATCCTTCTCTGACGTCAAGCCCAGCTCGACCGCCCACGCCATCGGCACTGGGGCGAACGCTTCGTTCACTTCGAAGGCACCAATGTCGGAAATGCTCAGCCCGGTGCGCCGCAGCAGCTTCTCGGTTGCCGGGATGGGGCCGGTGAGCATCATGATCGGATCGGCCCCGCTGACGGCGCCGGCCTTGTAGCGAACGATCGGGGTGAGCCCGAGCTGTGCGGCCTTCTCCGGCGTGGTGACGAGCAGCGCGGCCGCGCCGTCGGAGATCTGTGAAGCGTTGCCGGCGTGGATTACACCATCATCCGTGAACGACGGCTTGAGCTTGGCTAGCTTCTCTGGCGTGGTACCCCGCCGCAAGCCTTCGTCGGTGTCGAATACCGAACCATCGGCCAGCGGGACCGGCGTGATCTGGTCGGTGAACGCCCCGGCATCGATGGCCGCCGCCGCGCGTGCGTGCGAGCGCGAGCTGTAGGAGTCCAGCTCGTGGCGAGAGAAACCCCACTTCTGCGCGATCAGCTCAGCGCCGGTGCCCTGGTTGAACGGGAAGTTGTCGTAGCGAGCCAGCACTCTCGGCCCGTACGGCTGGCCGGTGGTCCTGGTAACCCCCAGCGGTACCCGGCTCATGGACTCCACGCCGCCGGCGACCACGATGTCGTACTGCCCGGCGATCACGCCGTGCGCCGCCTGCTCGAAGGCTGCCTGGCTGGAGCCGCATGCCCGGTTGACCGTGATTCCGGGTACCGTCTCGGGCCATCCGGCGGCCAGCGTGGCGTAACGACCGACGTTGCTGGATTGGTCGCCGATTTGGCTCACACAACCCCAGATCACGTCGTCAATGGTCGCCGGGTCGATCCCGGTGCGCTCGACCAGCCTGGTCAACACATGCGCGGACAGATCGACCGGGTGGACCCCTGACAAAGAGCCGTTGCGTTTGCCGATCGGGGTGCGAACGGCCTCGACGACCACGGCTTCAGGCATGTCTTCCCCTGTGTCGCGGGGTCCGTGTTGGTTGCGGATCGATTCTATGTGCTCGATCCGGCGTTGGCCGGATAGTTCAGGGGTCAGGCGACGGGCCGGAGAACACCGGTGCACGCTTCTGCAGTCGCGCACGCACCGCCTCCCGCTGGTTGGGGCTGCCCATGATCCTGGTTAGTGCGGCCCGCTCGGCCGCCAGACCGTCGCCGATCGAGACGTGCCATGCGTCGTCGAGCAACGCCTTGGCAGCGCGCACAGCGTCCGGGTTTCGCCCGGCGATATCCCGGGCCAGCTCCAGAGCCGAAGCCCTCGGGTCTTCCACCACCCGGGTAGCCAACCTGAACTGACCTGCTTCTTCGCCGGTGACCACGCGCCCGGTCAGGGTCAGCTCCTTGGCCACGTCCATGCCCACCAGCCGAGGCAGCAGCTGGGTTCCAGCCATATCAGGCACCAGACCCCAGCGGACTTCGGCGACACTGAGCGTGGCGTCCGGCGCGACCAGCCGGATGTCCGCCGCCAACATCAGTTGCAGGCCACTGCCGAACGCCGGCCCGTGCACCGCCGCGATCACCGGTACCGGCACGGTGGTCCACACCAACGCGGCCCGCTGGCCTTGGCCGAGCTCCGCGAGTTGGTCATCGGGATCGAGCGGTTCGGGGCGGCCGATCGGCTTACCGGCCGCCGCCACGGTGAACAACTCGTAATCGAGGCCGGCGCAGAAGCCCCGGCCCTCTCCGGAGAGCACCACCGCGCGCAGATCGGTTCGGCGGCGGACCGCCAACCCAATCTCGAGGAGGTCGCCGAACATGTCGTGGTTGAGCGCGTTGAGCTTCGCCGGCCGGTTCAGTCTAACGTCAGCTATTCCATTGGTGACTTCCGCGCGGACAGTACCGCCGCTCGTGGTCAACGTCTCGGTCATCGCCTTGCGTCCATTCGTGATAGGTCCACTCGTCAGGCAATGATCACCTCAGAATGATAGGGGTCCGGGCCGCTGGGCCGCCGCTAGGGGTGCCCCTCCGCATCACCGTCGGCCTAGCCGTGCACTCCCGCTGCGGTGGCCAGCCGGCGTTCGACCGAGACCCGGTCGGGCATCAGCCACAGAGCGGTCAATGAGATCACGCAGCAGCCGATGATGTACCAGGCGATCCCGGCGCTGGAACCGGTTTTCTCCAGAATGGCGGCCGCGATCAAAGGCGCCGGTCCACCAGCGATGACTGAGGCGAGTTGATAGCCCATGCCAGCTCCGCTGTAGCGAACATTGGTGCCGAACGTTTCGGCGATCAGCGCGGCCTGTGGGCCGTACTCCATATCATGGAAGATCAGCGATAGTACGATGGCCACCAGCACCAGACCGTCGATCTTGGTATTGAGCAGCGCGTAGTAAGGGAAAGCGAACAGCCCCACGCAGACAATCCCGATACCGTACATCAACCGGCGCCCGATCCGGTCGGAGAGATAACCGAACAGTGGGACCCGGTCGGAGAGATAACCGAACAGTGGGACGCTGATTAGTCCCACCGCGGCGGCAACCATCATGTAGTTCAGCAAGTCGCCGCGGGCGAGTTGGAGCTGTTGAGTGGCATAAGTGAGCACAAACGTGACGAAGAGGTAGAACGGTGCCTGTTCGGAGAGCCGCACGAACGCGGCGAGCAGAATATCGTGCCACTGTGACCGGATGACCTCCAGCGCCGGTGCCCTGACCACCGCCCGCTGAGTTTTGGCGCGCTCGAATTCCGGGCTTTCCAATACCCGCGGCCGCACATACAGCCCGACCCTTCACTATCAGCAGGATCGGGGCGAACGCACTGATACTCGCCGCCACCACCGCCCGCCGTCGTGGGATGTGATCGCCGACGGCGTCTACCTGCGCGATAGATGTACTCACGGCGATTCACCCAACGATTGTGATGCTGGTTACATACTTGATGCTGGTTACGTACTTATGGAGGCACGACGTCCACTCTTTGGGGCATGCCCGGTGGACGATCGGGCCAAGTCTGGTTTTGGCATCAGCCACAGCGCGGCCAAGGAGATCACACAGCAGCCGATGATGTACCAGGAGATCCAGGTGCTGGTGCCGGTTTTTTCCAAGATGGTCGTAGCGATCAGGGGGGCTGGTCCGCCGGCGATGATTGAGGCGAGTTGGTAGCCGATGCCCGCTCCGCTGTAGCGGACGGTGGTGCCGAATGTTTCGGCGATCAGCGCGGCCTGCGGACCGTATTCCATGGTGTGGAAGATCATTGATAGCACAATGGCGAGCAGCACCAGGCCGCTGATCTTGGTGTTGAGCAGGGCGTAGTAGGGGAAGGCGAACAGCCCGATGCAGATGATACCGATGCCGTACATCCTCCGGCGTCCGATCCGATCGGAGAGATAGCCGAACAGCGGGATGCTGACCAGCCCCACCGCGGCGGCGATCATTGTGTAGTTCAGCACGTCGCCGCGCGCGAGTTGGAGCCGTTGGGTGGTGTAGATGAACACGAACGTGGTGAATAGGTAGATCGGTGCCTGTTCGGAGACTCGCACGAACGCCGCGAGCAGAATGTCGCGCCACTGCGACCGGATAACTTCCAGCACTGGTGTCTTGACCACGGCCCGCTCGGTCTTGGTGCGTTCGAATTCGGGGCTTTCCCGGACGCGTAGCCGCATGTAGAGGCCGACGCCGATGAGTAGCGCGGAGAGCAGAAACGGTACTCGCCAGCCCCAGGTGAGGAAGTCGGGTCCGGTCAGCGCGTTCATCAGCCCGATCGCGCCGGCGGACAGCAGCAGTCCCATCGGAGCGCCGAATTGTGGCCAGCTGGCGAACAGGCCGCGCCGAGCGCTATGCCCCCATTCCATGGCGAGAAGTACGGAGCCGCTCCATTCGCCGCCGACCCCGAGCCCTTGCCCGATCCGCGTCAACACCAGCAGGATCGGGGCGAGCGCACCGATGGTCGCCGAGCTCGGGATCAGCCCGATGATGAACGTGCTGATTCCTATCAACAGCAGGGTGGCGATCAGCGTGGTCTTGCGTCCGACCCGGTCACCGTAGTGGCCAAAGATGGCTGCTCCGATAGGGCGAGCGGGGAAACCGACGAACAGCGTGGTGAACGCGGCGAGTGTCCCGATGAACGGGGACTGGCCGGGGAAGAAGATCTTCGGGAAGACCAGTGAGGCGGCGATGCTGTAAATGGCGAAGTCGTACCACACGATCGTGGTACCGACCACGCTGGCCACGACGGCCCGCCGTCGGGCGCGGCGATCTCCGATGGCGTCAACCTGCGCGGGGGATGTGCTCACGGCGCCTCACTTCAACGATTGTGCCGCTAGTTATTACGTAATATATGGCGGGTGTCCACTCTTTTGGATATTCCGGTCGGCGTTCGATCGAGGCTTGGTTGGGCATCAGCCACAGCGGTCGAGTTGATAGAATGGAGGATAGCTGCGGTGATCAGCGGGGCTTCTGGATACTTGTGTAGCGCCAGAATGTGACA
Organism: Pseudonocardia sp.; assembly: GCA_019244295.1. Taxonomy (GTDB): domain Bacteria; phylum Actinomycetota; class Actinomycetes; order Mycobacteriales; family Pseudonocardiaceae; genus Pseudonocardia. Next base: position 15,150 of record JAFASX010000143.1, on the reverse strand, counting down.
GGGAGGATGGCCGGGATTGGTGGTACGCGAGAGGGCGCGCCGTTGGCCGCACGGCCGGCCGGTGGTGGGGGTGCTGCACCCCGGTGCGATGGGCGCGGCGATCGGGTCGGCTCTCAAGCCGGTGGCCTCGGCGGTTGTGTGGGCGGTGGTCGGCCGGTCCGCGGCCACCGTCAAGCGGGCGGAGCTGGCTGACTTGATCGGCGTGCCCGATGTCGCTTCTGTTGCCCGGCGGTGTGACCTGATCATCTCGATCTGCCCGCCGGAGGCGGCGCTCGACGTGGCCGAGCAGGTCGCCGCCGCGCTGCCACATCGCGCTGCGGCGCCGCCGCTGTATGTGGAGGCCAACGCGATCTCCCCGGGCACGGTTCGGCGCATCGCGGCGGTGCTTGCCCCGGCCTCGGTGGTGGATGGGGCGGTGATCGGTCCGCCGGCGTGGCGGCGGGGCTCCACGGTGCTGTGGTTGTCTGGCCCGGAGGCCTCAACGGTGGCGGCCCTGTTCGAAGCCTCGCCGTTCGATGGCCGTGTGCTGGGCACCGGGCTAGGCGCGGCGAGCGCGCTCAAGGCCTGCTTCGCGCTACAGAGCAAGGCGTTGCCGGCGATCTGGCTGGCGCTGGCCGAAGCGGCCGAGAAGGCCGGGGTGGCCGACGCTCTCACCGGCGAGCTCACCCGCGCGGGGGTGGATTTCGCCGCGCGGTTCGCTGAGATTTCCGAGCGGGCCGCGCCGAAGGCCTGGCGGTTCGCTGGTGAGATGGACGAGGCGGCGGCCACGATGGCTGAGCTGGGGGTGCCAAGCGGGTTCTCCACGGCGGCGGCCGAGATATACCGCCGGCTGGCAAAAACTCACGCTCACCAGGTGAAACCGTGAATGTCACCGTTGGTTACCGAGAAGTAGCCCGTACGGCTGACTTTTCCCAGTCGATCCACACAGCGCTTGCCGCGTAACATAGCGTTCATTTACGGTCCGCTTATCTCTTCGCAGATCTAACGTCGGTCGCGACTACCGGCGACATCCCAACACAAGCGATAACGCGGAGGCGACGGCGCTATGGCTACCGTGTCGATGATCCATTCGTCCGGTTGTGAACTCGGCGACGTACCTACCTCGGTCACGCCACTGCATCGCGTTGGACATGGTTCGCCGCTGGTGCTTTTACACGGGGTAAATATGTCCTGGCGAGCTTGGCGCCCGGTGCTGCCTTTTCTGATCAACCGGCACGACGTCTTCGTGCCCACGATGGCCGGGCATCGCGGTGGTCCGGCGCTGGGATCGGATCTCTCACGCGGTATCTCCGGCGTCGTGGACGTGCTGTGCGATCAGCTCGACGAGGTCGGTATCGAAACCGCTCACTTGGCTGGTAACTCGCTGGGCGGCTGGGTCGCGCTGGAGCTAGCGCGTCGCGGCCGGGCCCGGTCGGTGGTGGCGATCTCGCCGGCCGGGTGTTGGCAGTCTCGGCGGGATCTGGTGCGCTTGCTCTGCTTGTTCTGGGTGGCGCGCCTGGCTTGCGGCGCCGCGCCGTTGTGGGGCCTCGTGAGCAACCCGGCACTGCGCCGGACCTGGTTGAGCCGAGTGGTCGCGCACCCAACGCGGATCTCCACGGATGATTTGAAGGACATGATCGCGGACGCCGCCCACTGTGACGCCATCGGCAGGGTGCTCGAGGGCGCGGTCGCGCTGCGCCAGCTGGAGCCGTTCGATGTGGCGGTGTGTCCGGTGCGTATCGCCTGGGCTGAACGGGACCGCACGACCCCGTATCGCCGCTACGGCTACCCGATGCGTCAGGTTGTTCGCGGCGCGGAGTTCGTCTCGCTGCCCGGTGTCGGACATATGCCGATGTTCGACGACCCCCGGCTGGTGGCGCGCGCGATCCTGGAGGTGACCAGCTCGGTGGACGAGTCATCGGGGGATGTTGGCACGGTGCGGCGGCGTTCGGTGGCGCGCTGGTCGGCGTGAACGCGCAGACGGGATTCGCGAACCTATCCGCTGGAGCGGTCTCGAAGATCGTTCTGGGGCGCTTGGTGATCGGCTCCTGTCTGCTTTCCGCGCTAGGTTAGGCGGGTGCGTGCTGTGGCGTTCCTCTGCGGGTCGGCCGAGCCGATCGACGACCGGCCCTCGGTCACTCTGGGCGGGGTGAGCCTTCGCCGCGACGAGTTGTTCGGCGCCGCCACGGCGGTAGCCGACCGGGTTCGGGGCGCCGGCTGCGTTGCCGTGCAGGCCGAACCCACAGTGCAGACCGTGGTGGCCGTGCTGGGTTGTCTGCTCGCCGGGGCTTCTCTGGCGCCGGTGCCGCCGGACTCGGGGCCGATGGAACAGGCGCACCTGCTGCGTGACTCGGGTGCGCAGCTGTGGCTCGGTGGCCCGATCGGGGAGGGCCCGGAAGCGGTCCCGGTCGAGCTTGCCGCGCGGTCGGCTACTCATTACCCGGTGCCGGAGCCGGACGCCACCGCGATGATCATGTACACGTCGGGGACTACCGGCCGTCCGAAGGGCGCGATGCTGTCGTTCCGCGCGCTGGCGGCCGGGTTGGATGGTCTGGCACAGGCGTGGAACTGGACCGCTGGAGACGTATTGGTGCACGGGTTGCCGCTGTTTCACGTGCACGGGCTCGTCCTCGGGGTGCTGGGCGCGTTGCGAGTCGGCAGCCCGCTGGTGCACACTCGGCGCCCGCAACCGTGGGCCTACGCGGCCGGGGCTGTTGAGCACGGAGGCACCTTGTTTTTCGGGGTGCCCACGGTGTGGTCTCGGATTGCCGCCGACCCGGCCAGCGCCCGCGCGCTGAGTCGAGCTCGGTTGCTCGTCTCCGGTAGCGCGGCCTTGCCGCCCTCGGTGTTTCGGGACATCGCCGCGCTGACCGGCCAGGCTCCGGTGGAGCGGTACGGGATGACCGAGACGATGATCACCATCGCGGTCCGGGCGGACGGCGAGCGCCGCCCAGGTTGGGTGGGCGTGCCCATCGACGGGGTGTGCACCCGGGTGGTCGGTGACGACGGGGCGCTGGTGGCGTCCGATGGAGAGACCATCGGCGACCTGCAGGTCCAGGGTCGCTGCTTATTTGACGGCTACCTGGGTCAAGCGGAGACAACCGAGGCAAGCTGGACCGGCGACGGCTGGTTTCGCACCGGCGACGCCGCCGTGCTGGATACCGTGGGCTACCACCGGATTGTCGGCCGCCGATCCGCCGATCTGATCAAAAGCGGCGGGTACCGAATCGGCGCCGGTGAGGTCGAGGCCGCCCTGCTGGATCACCCGAGCGTCGCCGAGGTTGCCGTGGTCGGGCTGCCCGATCCCGATCTCGGCCAGCGGGTGGTGGCCTTCGTGGTAGGCGAGCGGATCCGCCCCGAGGAACTGATCCAGCACGTCGCCGGGCAGCTGTCGATACACAAGCGCCCGAGGGAGATTCGGCTGGTCGACGCGCTGCCGCGCAACGCGATGGGCAAAGTGCAGAAGGCGCGCCTGGTGGAGAACGCCTAGAGCAACATCGTCTCCCGGAGGTGACGAGAGTGCTACCAGAGCTGGGCCTGTTTGGGCCGCGTTCAGTGACTTGGCGGATTCAAAGCGACCCGGTGATGTGGGTGGCGGCGTTCTACGCGTTGTCGTTGCAGTCGTTGCACCCGCCGACGATGTGGGGCACCTACCAAAACTCCAAGTTGTTCGAGCGCCGACAGGCGATGGCCCGGTTGTTCCGGACCGTCGATTTCGTGGTTATTCGCACCTTCGGTAGCCTGGCCGAAGTCGAGCGGGCCGGTGGTCGGGTGCGGGGCATCCATGCCCGGCTGCGTGGACGCAACCCGGAGACCGGGCAGGAGTTCCGGATTGACGAGCCGGAGAACCTGCGGTGGGTGCACTGTAGCGAGATCGCTGCCTACCTTCGGGTTGCCCAGCGGGCGGGTGTGCCGTTGACGGATCAGGAAGCTGATCGGTATGTGGACGAGCAGCGCCGCTCGGCCGCCGTGGTCGGGCTCGACCCGCGGTACGTTCCCGGTTCGGTGGCCGAGCTGGACGGCTACTTCCAGATGATGTTGCCCCAGCTACGGCTGACCGACGAGGCTAAAGCGGGGATCCGGATGTGGGCCAACACGCCCGCGTCGGCTCGGTTGGTTCCCCTTAAGGTGATCTATCCGGCGTTCGCCATGCTGTCGTTGATGTTGTTGCCCGGCTGGGCCCGCGGGATATACGGGTTGCCTTCGGGCGACTATGAGGCGCTGGACACGGCGGCCACCGCCGCGCTGCGGGCTACTCGATTGGCGATGCTAGCCGCGCCGGAGCGCTATCGCGGCACCGAGACGCAGATACGCTACATCGCCCGGGCCAGGCGGCTGATGCGCGAAGCCCAGCCCAACGCGGCATAATCGCGCGACCTCAGCCGATGCCACTCAGCGACCTGGTGATCCGGCCGGTCGCGACGCGCAGCGAGTCGAGCAGCCGGAGTAGCTTGTCGCCAGCCAACCGCCGGGGTAGGCCCCACAGCGTGAGCATGAACGGCACCGAACCGTCGGGGGCGAAGACCGGCATGCTGAGCCGCCAGACGTCGTAGGAGGTGGGCGCGTCGATGGCGTCGACAAGCTCGGCGTGGCCGGTCGGGGTGTCCTCGCCAAGGCTCAACGACCAGCCTCGGGACCGTACTACGGTGAGCTGCCTGAGGTACGCTGCCCGCTCGTCCGGGCTGATCGGGTGCTCGGCCCGGCGCAGCCAGGCCGCGACCGCCGCGTCGTCGCCCCAGGCCAGAAAGGGCGCCCCAAGCGGCGGCACAAACGGGATCCGCTGGCCCACCATGGCGAACGGGGAACCATCGGCCGGCGCGCCCGCGCTGGCCAGCACCACCAGCTGGTCGTTGACCGGGGCCAGCGCCACGCACTCGGTGCCGGCCGTCGCGACCAGCCGCTCCATCTCCGGCCGGGCCAGATCGGCGAACCGGAGATGACCGATGACATCGTCCTCGGGCGCGGCAACCAGCGACAGCGGCGCGAATCGGCCGTAGCCGCCCTGGAAGAAGACCAACGGCAGCCGGTCACCCGGCGTGTGCAGTTCCCGAACCCGACCAATCACCAGGTAGTGGTCACCGGCTTCGCTGATCGAGTGGAACTCGCAGTCGATCCACGCCGCGACGCCGTCCAGCCGAGGAGCCCCGGAAGGGCTCGGCGTCCACCGCACTCCGGCGAACTTGTCCCCGCCCCGAATCGCGAACTTCCGGCAGATCGCCTCTTGGTCGGCGGCCAGTACGTTGACGCAAAAGCTGACCGCCGTCCGGATCCGAGGGAAGCTGGTCGATGCCTTGTCCGGCAAGAACGCCACCAGGGGCGGGACCAGGGAGACCGAGGTGAAAGACCCGACCGCCATGCCTACCGGGATGCCTTCGGCATCGATGGCGGTGACCACGGTTACCCCGGTGGGGTAGTTGGCCAGCACATCACGGAAATGCCGGGAGGTAACTTCGGCGGCCGGTCGAGGGCTCATGAACGGGGGACGTCTTTCCACGGCCGGTCCCGGTCGTTTCGCGGCTCACCGGGAAGCCCCAACACGCGCTCGCCGAGGATATTGCGCATGATCTCCGAGGTGCCCCCCGCGATGGAGTTGGCAAGCGAACGTAGGAACGCCCTGCGCACGTCCGGTGCGTCGCTCGCCGCCGAAGACAGGTCGGGTTGGGAGAACGTGTAGTTGTCGATCAGCATGCCCGCGTCGCCGAGCAGATCCACACACAACTCGTAGACGGCCTTGTTCAGCTCGGCGTATTGCAGCTTGGCGATCGAACCTTCCGGACCCGGTGTGGGTCGGCCGACCTGGGCGGCCGCGCGGATATTGGTCAGCCGGGCCGCTTCGACCGTGGTCCACAGCCGCATTAACCGGTCCCGGTCGGCGGGATGCGCGCGGCCAGCGTGGACCGCGTCCCGGTAGCTGGCCACCGCATGCCCGATCGCGCCGTCGCCGCGCCGGTTGCCGCGCCCACCGATCGCGACCCGTTCGTTCATCAGGGTGGTCATGGAGATCCGCCAACCGTCCCCGATCGCGCCGAGGCGGTCGGTTGCCGGCACGAAGACATCTGTCAGATATACCTCGTTGAACTCGGCCTGCCCGGTGATCTGGCGGAGTGGTCGTACCTCGACCCCCGGGCTGGTCATGTCCAGCAGGAAGTAGCTCAACCCCCGGTGTTTGGGCCGGTCGGGGTCGGTGCGGGCGACCAGTAGGCCGCGCCGGGCGACGTGACCCAGCGAGGTCCAGATCTTCTGTCCGTTGATGATGTAACCGTCGCCCTCGGGCACAGCTCGGGTGGCCAGCGCGGCCAGGTCAGACCCGGCGCCCGGTTCGGAGAACAGCTGGCACCAGATCTCTTCGCCGGTAAACAGCGGCTTGAGGTACTTGGCGCGCTGTTCATCGGTGCCGTGGGTGTGGATGGTCGCCGCCCCCATCCCCAGGCCGATCACGTTGCGCGCGCTCCAGTCCGCGCAACCGGCGTCCAAGAACAGCCGTTCCACCAACGGCTGCAGCGAACGGTCTAGCCCGAGCCCGCCGCATCCTGGGTCGAAATGCACAAAGGCCAGCCCGGCATCGAAGCGAGCGGCTCGCAGCGTACGGTCGTCGGTGGTGGGCGGCGGATGCTCGGCGAGGAACTCCTCGACCAGTTTCTGGACCGTCGCCTGGTCGGTCCGTGCCTGGTCGATCTGTCCCGGATCGTTCATCAGCCCACCACCTCCGGGATGTCGAGCAGCTCGGCCAGCCGGGTACGGTGGCGCACTGGTGAGCCTAGGAACAGCTGTGAGCTACGGGCTCGTTTGGCGTAGAGGTGGGCCGGGTGTTCCCAGGTGAATCCGATGCCGCCGTGTAGCTGGATATTCTCCAGCGCGCACCGGGTGTAGGCCTCCGAGCAGACCGAACCGGCCAAACTCGCGGCTATCGGCAGCTCCTCGGGCTGGTGCGCGGCCATCCAGACGCCGTAGTAGGCGCATGAGCGCGCCGACTCGACCTCGACCAGCATGTCCGCGCAGCGATGCTTGATCGCCTGGAACGAACCGATCTTGCGGCCGAACTGCACCCTGGTGTTGGCATACTCCACCGCCATGTCCAGGACGCGGGCCGCGCCACCGACCTGCTCGCAGGCCAGCATCAACACCGCGATGTCCAGCGCGCGGCGCAGCCGGTCAGTGATCGCTCCCGGGGTGCCGATGCTGGTGGCGGGCGCGTCCGCGAAGTCCAGCGCGGCCAACTTGCGGGTGAGGTCGAGCGGGGTCAGCGTGGTGCGGGTGAGCCCGTCGGTGGTCTCGACAGCGAACACGCCTAGTCCGTCTGGGGTGTCGGCCACGGCGAGCAGCAGCCCCGCGACCCCGCCGTCGACGACGAGCTCGGCCCGCCCAGATACTCGCCAGCCGCCGGTGGCGCCGTCCGGTTGCGCGCGCAGCGTGCTGGTCATCGGGTCCGGACCGGCCCAGGCCAGCGCGGCCAGGGTGTCACCGGCAGCGATCCCGGGCAGATAGCGGTCCTGAGCGGCGGTGTCGCCGAGCTCGGAAAGCGTGGTTGCGGCCAGTGCGACAGTGCCGAAGAACGGCCCGCCGTAGAGTACCCGGCCCATCTCCTCGAACACCACGCCCAGCTCGACCGCCGAAGCGCCAGAACCACCCCAGCGTTCGTCGATGGCCAGCCCCTGCAGCCCCAGCTCGGTCGCGGCCTGTCCCCAGACCGCTGGGTCGTGGCCGGCGTCGGTGTCCATCCACCGGCGGACCTCGGCCTCGCCGCTGCGTTTTTCCAGGAACCCGCGCACCACCGCGCGCAGCTCTTCGGCCTCCGGGCCGGGGGTGAACGTCACGTCCGCTCTACCTCCTCGTCGCCGCGCCTACCGTTCGGTCACAGGTATACCGGCAGCCTAGAGCGCAGGGCGTGCTCAGGCAGGTGATCATGACCGTAAACCTCGGCTGAGACTGAGGTATGCAGGTGCGATAAGGCTTGTAACTCCATCTGCGCATAGAGAAGATGCCCGCGTCGCCCAGCTTCATCCGGCGGAGCAGTCGAGAACCCACGAATAACGGACTCTTCGCGAAAGTCGTGTTTGGGATTGATTGCGATTCCCTTATTGCTTATCGCGGCAGAATCCGGCCGTCTGATCGACGCGCTCGAACAAGCTTGTGCTGACAATGCCCTCGCCAAGACTGGGGTTGGCCGGTGGCCGTGTCCCACGGCCGCACCGTCTGATCCTTACTCGTGGCTCGGATTCGGTGTCGGTGATCGACACCGGCTCCGGTTAGGTGATCGACTGTTGTTGCTTGCCTACAACCGCAACCCGTCTCGTGTGAACGACCGGTTTCGATCGGACCGCACGCTCATCGCGGTCAGCGTCTAGAACCCGTGACCAGCATGCGCTACACCCGCTCAACGGATAGCTCAGGTCCGAGAGGCTTACCCCATCCGCATCGGCTGGCCGGTGGCTTCCAGCACCGACATCCACAGATCGCCGTGCGGGTCGACCTGGTTGCGTCGGCTGACTACCAGCGCCATGGGGATGTGCACGAAGCGCCGCCGCAGCCGGCCCACCACCATCGCGGTGCGCCCGGCCATCGCGGCGTGCACCGCGTTGTACGCCAAGCGTAAGCAGTACGCCTTGTCGTAGGCGTTGGCCGGCACGCTGCGGATGGCGTAACTGGGATCGATGTAGCGGATGCTGGGGACCATGCCGGCGGCCCGCAGGTACTCGTCGATCCGGGTACCCAGATAGGGGCCGATGTCGCGCAGCCGAGTATTGCCGGAGGGATCAGTCGACCCGGCTTGCCCGTCCGCTAGCAGATCCTGGCCGGCGCCCTCGGCCACTACCACCACAGTGTGCCCGCGTTCGTGCATTCGCCGGTGCACATACGCCAGTAGCCCGTCCGGGCCGTCCAGCTCGAACGGTACCTCGGGGATCAGCACCACGTCGGCGTCGTGGTTGGCCAGCGCCGCGTAGGCGGCGATGAACCCGGAGTGCCGACCCATCAACTTGACCAGGCCAATCCCGTGGGGCGTCGACTTGGCCTCGGTGTTCACCGCGCGGATCGACTCGGCGGCCTGGGCGAACGCGGTCTGGAAACCGAAGCTCTGGTCGATGTAGGGGATGTCGTTGTCGATGGTCTTCGGGATGCCGACCACGCTGATCCGCAGCTCTCGTGCGGCCGCGGCCGCGACGATCCGCATCGCCCCGCGCATGGTGCCGTCCCCGCCGATGACGAACAGCACGTTGATGTTGAGCCGTTCCAGGCAGTCGACGATGTCCTCGGGGTCCTGGTGACCGCGCGAGGTGCCCAGCACCGTGCCGCCCTCGACCGTGATGTCGGCGACCCGGTTCGGGGTCAGCTCCACAATGTCGTGGGCGTAGGAGGCCACGAAGCCCTGGTAGCCGTTGCGAAACCCGGTCACCCGGCGTACCCCGTACTGGTGGGTCAAGCTACGCACCAGGCCCCGGATCACGTCGTTCAGCCCGGGGCACAGGCCGCCGCAGGTGACGATGCCGGCCCGGGTCTTGGACGGGTCGAAGAAGATCTTGCGACGGGGCCCGCACGGCTCCAGCCCTGGCAGCTCGGCGACTGGGAGGCCTCGGGAGACGGCCGTGGAGAGCGTGTCGTCCAGCAGTACCCGGTCGTGTTCGCTGACGTAGTGTTCGGTGGTCTTCCAGGCGTCCAGCATCCCGGACAGCGGGGAGTTGATCCGGGCCGTGCCCAGCGTCCGCACCGTCAGGTCAGGTGCGGATACCACGGAGGCTACTGTGGGCAGCCCTACAGAATTCACGATAGTCACCCAGTGTTTCGCAAGCCGGCGACGATCCCATTGATAGTCAGCAGCAACGCCCGGCGCAGGTCGGGATCGGGTTCCTCGCCGTCGCGTCGCCGAGCCAGCAGCGATACCTGCAGGTGATGCAGTGGCTCTAGGTACATCGCGCGCACCTGCAGGGTGCGCCGCAGCATTGGGTAACGGGCCAGCGGGTTGCGTTCCCCGGTCAGCCGCAGCACCTCTGACCGGGTGCGTTCGTGTTCGTTGGTGACCAGCTCGAACAGCGGTTGCAGCGACGGATCCACCAGCGCCGAGACATAGGTCCGGGCGATCCGCAGGTCGGTCTTGGCCAGGGTCATTTCCACGTTGCCGAGCAGGTTGCGGAAAAACGCCCACTCTCGCATCTCCTTCAGGGTGGCCTCCAGGCTCGCCCCTCGCGCGGCGGCCAGCCCACTACCCAGTCCGTACCAGCCCGGTACCACCATTCGGGTCTGGGTCCAGCCGAACACCCAGGGGATCGCGCGCAGGCTGCTCAAGTCGCTGGCGGCTTTACGGCCACCGCCGCCCGCCGCTGAACTCGGCCGTTTCGAAGGTCGAGACCCCACGTTGAGCGCGCCCAGCTCGTCCACCGGGGTGGCCGACGTGAAGAACTCCGGCAGTCCGGGTTGGCCCACGAACCCCCGGTAGGCGGTTTGGGCGGCCTCGCTGATCACCGACATCGCTTCGTCCCATCGTTCCAGCGTGGCCGGTGGTACTCGGGAGGTCTGGTGGAGCAGGGTGTTCTCCAGGGTGGCCGCAAGCATGGTCGTCAGGTTGTATTCGGCGAGTTCAGGCAGCGAGTATTTGTCGGAGATCACCTCACCCTGCTCGGTGAGCTTCATCTGGCCGTCCACCGCCCCGTAAGGTGAGGCCGCCACCGCCTCGACGGCCGGTCCGCCGCCTCGGCCGACCGAGCCGCCCCGGCCATGAAACAGCCGGACCCGCACCTGGTGCGCGGCCGCCACGTCGCGCAGCAGGCGCTGCGCCTTGTGGATCTCCCACTGTGAGGTGGTGATCCCGGCGTCCTTGTTCGAATCGGAATACCCAAGCATGACCTCTTGCAGATTCCCTCTGGCCCGCACCAGCCGCCGGTAACCGGGGTCGCGCAGCAACTCATCCAGCAGCTCGCCGGCCCGGCGCAACTCGGTCGCGGTCTCGAACAGTGGGACCAGATCCAGCCCGGACCGGGTGTGGTCGGCGCCATCGGAGTGGTCCACCGCGAGCAGGCCGGCCTCCCTGGCCAGCACGGCCACCGCGAGCACATCGTCCGCGCCCTGGGCCATGGAGACGATGTAGGTGTGCGTGGCGGACTCGCCGAACGTCCGCTGCGCAGCGCGCAGGGTGTCGAACACCGCGAGAACCTCGCCGGCCTGGCCGGCTGGTGGGTCGTGCCGGTTGGTCAGCGGGCGGCGGCCGAGCAGCTCGGCGGACAGTCGTTTGGCGCGCTGGTCCGGGTCCAGCTTGGCGTAGCCGTTCTCACCGACGTCGTGGTAGAGCGTAGCGAGGGCCGCGTGGTGTCGTTCGGCGTGTTCGCGCACGTCCAGCGTGGCCAGGTGCAGCCCGATGGCTCGCGCCCCGCGTAGCGCCCTGGCTAGCGTCCCTTCCGCGATCCGTTTGCCGAGGTGCCCGCGCAGCGAGGCGTCCATCACCTCCAGATCGGCGATGAACTGCTCGTCGCCGAGGTAGTCGATGCCTGGCCGATGTGGCTGGTCGTGCGCGATCCGGTCTCTCGTGTTGGCTAGCCGGGCTAAGATGTAAGAGCACTTGAGCCGGTAGGGCTCCTCGGCGTTGAGCCGAATGTAGCGGCCATACACTTCTGGTAGTTGGTGGCGGTCCCAGGCCAGCGAGCGGCGCATCCCTTCGGACACCCCGACGATACGGGTCGACACGCTGAGCTCCTGGACCAGTTCCTCAAGCAGCGCGGTCTGGATCCGCAGCGCTCGGTCGGTGTAGAGCCGCAGCGCGTCCATGGTGACCGAGGGTGAGACATTCGGGTTGCCGTCGCGATCGCCGCCCACCCAACATCCCAGTTGGACTGGGCGGGCCTGCTCGGGCAGCCGTAACCCGGACGCCGCCAACGCAAGGTCCAGCTCTTCCAATACGTCCGGCACGGTGTCCGCGCCCAAGCGCTCGAGGTAGTACACGACCGCCCTGGTTTCGTCGGCGACCGTCGGCTTGCCGGGCCGGATCTCGTCGGTTTGCCACAGCAGGTCAACCAGCTCGGCGAGCCGACGCTGAGTGCGCGGCGTCGGACCGCCCTGGCCCAGAACGTCGGCCACCTGGCGAAGGATCCTCAGCACGGACTGTCGGGAGGCTTCGGTCGGGTGCGCGGTGAACACCGGCCGAAGCTCAGTGCGCGCCAACACCTCGGTGAGCGCTTCGGCCCCGACCTCGGACACCAAGCGTGCCACCAGCTCGCGCAGGAGGTCATCCCGCCGCGCGGCGCGGATCTCCCGCGATCGGTGCTGCTGCTCCGCGACGTTGGCGAGCAGGAAGAACGTGGCGAACGCCCTGGCCAGTTGGGCGGCGGTACCAGGGTCGACGGCGGCCAGCACTCGTTCGAGTTCGGTGGTGGCGCCGCTCGTCCCGGTAGCGGCCTCGCCGAGCCCCGCGGCGGCCGTGTCGCGGGACAGCGTCCGGACCCGTTCCACCAGCGCCAGCAGCTCGGGCCCGCCGTGGCGGGTCAAGGTCTCCCCGAGTAGGTTGCCTAGCCGTCGGATGTCGGCCCGCATCGTGTTGTGCGCCTGCTCGGACAGCACACCAGCGTGCGCGGCCAGCGTGTCGCGGTGGTACTCACCGGTCACGGACATAACTTCTCACCTGCCGTCGTCGTTTCCGACTGCGGCGTCCGCTGCGGTGAGGACGTCACACCGGTATGCTCGTGAATCCTGCCTGCCAGGGGAAGTATCCCGTTCAGGCGGTCTAGATGCGAGCGGCAATAGCATCCCCCTCGCGGTAGGAGATGCCCGCCCCGGCGGTAGCGGGCCGCGTGGCGAAGGCCACCATTGGATAGGTGAGCGAGGTGTGTCCAGATACAGTGCGGCAGATTCAGCAACGCATCGCTGAGGAACTCGGCGTGCGGTTTGACCAGGTGGGTGCGGCGGTCGAGCTTTTGGACGGCGGAGCGACTGTCCCGTTCATTGCCCGGTACCGCAAAGAAGCCACCGGCGCCTTGGATGACGTCCAACTGCGCACGCTCGAGGAGCGGTTACGCTACCTTCGCGAGCTGGAGGAGCGCCGCGTCGCGGTGCTGGAGTCCATCGCCGCGCAGGGCAAGCTGGACGACGAGCTGCGCGAGCGGATCCTGGCGGCCGATTCCAAGGCTCGCCTGGAGGACATCTACCTGCCGTACAAGCCCAAACGGCGGACTAAGGCGCAGATCGCCAGGGAGAACGGCCTAGAACCGCTGGCCGACACGCTGCTGGCTGACCCCTCCCAGGATCCAATCGTGCTGGCCGGCAGCTTTGTGAACCAGGCCGTCGTGGACGCGGCCGCCGCCTTGGCCGGCGCCAGGGCGATTCTGATCGAGCGGTTCTCCGAGGACGCCGACCTGATCGGCGAGCTGCGTGAGCGGATGTGGACTTCAGGGCGCATGATCGCCAAGGTGCGCGAGGGCAGGGAAGAGGCGGGTGCCAAGTTCGCTGACTACTTCGACTTCTCCGAGCCGTTCGAAAAGCTACCCTCGCACCGAATTCTGGCGCTGTTTCGGGGCGAGAAGGAAGAGGTCCTCGATCTGGTCCTCGAGCCCGAGCCGCCAGTTGACGACGGACCGTCCAGCTTCGAGGCGACCATCGCCGCCCGCTTTAATGTCGCCGACCAGGGCCGGCCCGCCGACCGGTGGCTCCTCGACACCGTGCGGTGGGCCTGGCGCACCCGCATCCAGGTGCACCTGGGTATTGACCTGCGCGCCCGGCTGTGGCAGGCCGCCGAGGACAGCGCCGTCGGGGTGTTCGCAGCCAACCTGCGTGACCTGCTGTTGGCGGCGCCGGCCGGTGGGCGGGCGACGATGGGGCTGGACCCTGGCCTGCGCACCGGGGTAAAGGTCGCGGTGGTCGACGCCACCGGCAAGGTCGTGGCCACCGACACCATCTACCCGCACGAGCCACGCCGGCAGTGGGATGCCTCGCTGGCGGTGCTGGCCCGGTTGGTCACCGACCACGGCGTCGAGCTGATCGCGATCGGCAACGGCACCGCGTCCCGAGAGACCGACAAGCTGGCCGGCGAGCTGGTGACCGCGCTCGCGGACCGGAAGCTAGCCAAGGTCATGGTTTCGGAGGCCGGTGCTTCGGTGTACTCCGCATCGGCTTACGCCTCCGCCGAGCTACCCGGTTTGGACGTATCGCTGCGCGGGGCGGTGTCGATCGCGCGTCGGCTCCAGGATCCGCTGGCCGAGCTGGTCAAAATCGACCCGAAATCGATCGGCGTCGGGCAATACCAGCACGATGTGTCCGAGCTGAAGTTGTCCCGCTCGCTGGATGCGGTGGTGGAAGACTGCGTCAACGCGGTTGGGGTAGACGTGAACACCGCGTCGGTCCCGCTGCTGCACCGAGTTTCCGGAGTTACCGAGAGCCTGGCCGCCAGCATCGTGCACCACCGAGACGCTCACGGGCCGTTCCGCACCCGGCGCGCTCTTGTTGACGTGCCCCGGTTGGGGCCCAAGGCGTTCGAGCAGTGCGCCGGCTTCCTGCGGATTCCGGGCGGGGACGACCCGTTGGACTCCTCCAGCGTGCACCCGGAGGCCTATCCGGTAGTTCGGCGCATCCTGAGTTCGGTTGGCACCGAGTTGCCCGAGCTGATCGGTAACACCCGCGCATTGCGTGCCTTGAAGCCAGCCGACTTCGTCGACGACACCTTCGGCTTGCCGACGGTCACTGACATCATTGCCGAGTTGGAGAAACCTGGTCGAGACCCGCGTCCGGCTTTCAAGACGGCTAGCTTCGCCGAGGGCGTGGAGAAGCTTGCCGACCTTCGGGCCGGCATGGTGCTGGAGGGCGTGGTCACGAATGTGGCGGCGTTCGGGGCTTTCGTTGACATCGGCGTGCATCAGGACGGGCTGGTGCACGTCTCGGCGATGTCGGAGAAGTTCGTCTCGGACCCGCGCGAGGTGGTCAAGCCCGGTGACGTCGTGCGGGCCAAGGTGCTGGCAGTGGACGAGGCCCGCAAACGGATCTCGCTGACGCTGCGGCTGGATGACGATATCGCTGGTGCGCTGGAGCGGGCCGGGTCAGGCGGCGGGCGAGCGCGTTCCGACCGGAGCAGCTCTGACCGGGATCGCTCCGGTCGGGATCGCTCCGGTCGCGGCGGGGCCAGACCGGCGCCCAGCGGAGCCATGGCTGACGCTTTGCGGCGAGCCGGATTCGATCGCCCCGATCGGTGAACGCGGCGTCAAG
>JAFASX010000101.1 GCA_019244295.1 Pseudonocardia sp. | reverse complement strand
CGACCTTCGACCTGCCCGAGAAGGAGCATGAATGCCTGCGGAATTTCAAGGCTCATGGCGTGGAGGAGCACTGCTCGTTCATCGGCGGTGACGTCTTCGAAAGCGTCCCCAAGGGTTTCGACGTCGTGCTGATCAAGCATTTCTTGGCCCTGTTCGACAAGAGTGAGGTCTTCAAGATCCTCGACAACGTTAACAGGTCGCTGGACGTCGGTGAGCAGGTCAACATCCTGGTGGCAGTATACCCCGAAAACATTAAGGACTCCTGCACCGTTGACTTCTTCCCGACCTTCTTCCTCGGCTGCGCCATGGGTCAGGGCGGGGCACAGAAGCTGTCGACGTACCGAAGTTGGCTGGAAGAATGTGGGTTCACGGTCACAAAGGCGATTACCAAGGATCCCGCCGACCTACCACCGGACGCCCTCCCCGTACACGCCATCCTGTGCGCGACGAAGACCGCGTGATCAAGCCGAGTTCAGGCACCCTCGAAGGCATCGGCCCATCCCACGTTCGTCACCGGCAGGTGGAAACCCAACCCCGTCAAGGTGTGATGCGCCCCCGTCCCGCTCCGTACGGTGTCCACCAGCCCCGGCATTCCGAAGCACTGTGGCGTATTGCGAGGCGCCGCCAGCGGCGATTTTACATACAGAAGGTACGGTAGATGCCAGACATGTCAACGTTATGCAAGCCATCGGTGAGTGTGCCCGAATATGTCATCACAATGGAAGAAACTCTGGAATTTGCCGAAAGAGTACACGCCGGAAAGCCGCAGCTTCCTTTAGCTCTTCGATTGATTCAGAACACCGGAGTGTGGAAGCGGCATATCGTGCAGCCTATCGAAAAAACGCTCCGCCACCCAGGCTTCGAGGAACGCAACCGCATCTTTGAGTTCGAATCCAAGAAACGGTGTCCCGATGTTATCGAACGAGCCCTGGCGAACGCCCGCCTAGTGGCACGTGATATTGACGTGATTATATACGTGTCGTGTACCGGATTTCTGATGCCGTCGCTGACTGCTTGGCTGATCAACAATATGGGATTTCGATCTAATACTCGACAGATACCTATCGCGCAGTTGGGCTGCGCGGCGGGTGGCGCGGCGATCAATCGTGCCCACGATTTCTGCATGGCCTACCCTGAGGGCAATGTTTTGATCGTCTCTTGCGAGTTGTGCTCGCTGTGTTACCAACCCGACGACGACGGTGTCGGTTCGCTGTTGTCTGACGGGTTGTTCGGTGACGCGATCGCGGCCGCCGTAGTGCGGGGCAGCGGTGGCACTGGCGTGGCGCTGGAGCGCAATGCCTCGTATCTCATTCCGAACACCGAGGACTGGATTTCCTACGCCGTGCGTGCCACCGGCTTCCACTTCCAGCTGGATCGCCGGGTGCCCAGGACGATGGAACCACTCGCCCCGGTGCTGCGTGAGCTGGCCACGGACCACGGCTGGGATATCGGCAATCTCGACTTTTACATCATTCACGCTGGCGGTCCGCGGATTTTGGGCGATCTGAGCAAATTCCTCGATGTCGATTCTAATGCGTTCCGCCACAGCTGGGAGACCTTAACCGAATACGGCAATATTGCCAGCGCAGTCGTACTCGACGCGCTGCGCAGGCTATTCGACGAAGACACGGCGATGCCAGGTGCTACCGGCGTGATCGCGGGTTTCGGTCCGGGCATCACCGCCGAGATGGCAGTGGGCAGCTGGATCGTCGATGCGCCGAGGAACATGGATCGAATCCAACGGGGTGCATCGGCACCCTACCTTAAGCGAGATTTCGCACAGACGACGAGGAGGCGAATCGTATGGACGGCCTGATCGTCCCACCCGGTCAGGGTCGGAAGCTGACTACCAAGGCACAGGAAGTTACCTTCAAGGTCACCGGTGCGCACGGCTGCTTTGTATCGTGTTTCGAGGTGGTGGTTCCGTCCGGTTTCGATGTTGGGGCGCATACCCATCACCGCTCGGAAGAGTTCTTTTACATCTTGGAAGGAGAGCTCGACGTCCTGGCGTTTGAGCCGATCAAACGTACAGAGGAACGTTGGCAAGACTGGGAATCTTCTGGTGGGGATCGAGTCGTCCGTGCGGGTGCGGGTAGCTGCATGTTCGTTCCCCCCGGATGTCCGCACGCGTTCATGAATCCCACCGACAAGCCAGCGCGCATGCTGTTTCAATCCTACCCACCACCCGATCACGAACATTACTTCGAGGAATTGTGTGACATTTTTTCAAATGGCCGAGTAGTGGATTCTCACGCCGTCCAACAGCTGCGCGACCGTTATGACGTCAGCCAGATCACGCCGCTTCGCTACGGACCAACCTCTCTCCTGAATTCCACCGGAAGTCCATTACCCTGAACTTGCCGCATGGAGACTGTCGTGACAAGCACGGAGAGCAGAGGCTGCTGGTGAAGGAAGCACCTCCGTCGTGGATCGCCCGCGAACGTTGCGGATCTGAACTACCGGCGTCGGCTGGAACGCGGGATGTTCGCGTGCCCGGCGTGCGGGCAGCACTTGCGGCTGTCGGCCGCTCAGCGCATACGGATGCTGCTGGATCCGGGGTCGGCCCAGCCGTTGACATTGGCGACCACCGTGTGCGATCCGCTGAGTTTCACCGACACCCGCAATTATCGAGAGCGACTGCGTGTCGCGCAGGACACGACAGGGCTCGAGGACGCCGTGCTGATCGCGGCGGGCACCGTCGATGGGCAGCCAGTGGTGGTGGCCCGAGCTTCCTCGCCGCCGAACGCGACACCGCAACGCTGGAAAGCATTATCGCCGAATCGAGAAACAGGCCGAATCGAGAAACAGACGGTGAGGCATAGCCGGAGGTGACCACAATGGACACGATTCCCCTGGTTCACGCAAGTTTGGGCAAGCAGGAACTGGAAGCCGTCGCGGAGGTGTTCTGCTCAGGCTGGCCGGCCGGTCAGGGCCCGAGCGGGCAGGCACTGGAGAGGGAGCTGGCTGAACGTTATGGAGTTGATGGTGCGGTCGCGGTGAGCAACTGCGGCGCCGCGCTCCATCTGGCCCTGCTCGCGCTCGGTGTCGAGCCGGGCGACGAAGTAATCGTCGCCGACTACACGTTCCCGGCTCCTGCCCACGCGGTGCGATACGTCGGCGCGGTCCCGATCTTCGCCGACGTGCGTGCCGATACCGGCACCGTAGACCCGCAATCGGTAGCCGACCTGGTCGGTCCGCGAACCGTGGGTGTGATCGCGGTGGACACCGTCGGTCTGCCCGCCGACTACGCGGAGCTGAGGTCGATCACGGACCGCTACGGACTGTTTCTCGTCGAGGACGCTGCCTGTACGGTTGGCGCGACGTACCAGGGGTGCCAGGCGGGTGCACTGGCGCCGGTAGCCTGCCTGTCCTTCCATGGGCGCAAGGGAATCACCAGCGGTGAGGGCGGGGCTTTGCTCACCGCCGATCCGGCGCTCGCGGCGGATGCGAGGCTGCGGTCGTCCTTCGGCATCGAAAGCATCTTCAATCAGGCGCAGGTCGTCGGCCTGCCGATCCCGGTGTTCACCGAAATTGGCTACAACTACAAGCTGTCCGACATCGCCGCCGCGATCCTGCAGGTGCAGATAGGCCGGATCGACGAGCTGCTGGACCGTCGGCGCGCATGCGCAGCGCACTACGCCGAACTGCTCATCGACGACGAGCTCATCACGGTGCCGCACGTGCCGCAGGACCGTACCCACGCCTGGCAATCCTACCTGGTGACGTTGGATCCGAGCGTGGACCGTGCGGGGGTCGCCGCCGACCTCCGTGCTCAGGGCATCGGCTGCGGGCACGGTACGTGGGCGTGCCACCTGCAGCCGGTCTACGAGACGACGCAGCCGTGCCCAGTCTCGGCGGATCTCTTCCAGCGCCATCTCGCCATCCCCATGCACGCCGAGCTCAGCATAAACCAGGTCGAACGGGTCGCGGAAACCCTGCGTAGCACGCTCCGGACCCACGCGCGTCCATACAGGACCCAGGGAGGGGCGGCATGAATAGCAACCAACCGACGCCGGAGCGGATTATGCAGCTCGCCACCGGCTACTGGGCCACCGGCATCCTCGGTGCGGCGGCGAGCCACTCGCTGTTCACCCACCTCGAAGCCGGCGCGGGCACTGCCGACAAACTGGCCGCCCAAGCCGGGATCTCCGAGCGGGGCGCTCAAACCCTCCTCGATGGGCTCGTCAGCCTGGGCCTGGTCGAGCTGCGCGACGGCAATTACCGCAACACTGCCGAAGCAGCCACCTTCCTGGTTGAAGGCCAGCCCGCCTGCTTGAGCAGCTTCGCCGAATTCAAGCTGGCCGAGATGAGCAAACTGGTAGCCCTGCCCGATGTGGTCCGCACCGGGGGGCCGGTAACAGACGCAACGGTGGAGGTGGCCGACAACCCCCACTGGCAGAAGGTGGTCCAGGCCATCGCCGCGCAGTCGGTTCCGGTGGCGATGATCGCCGCCGACATACTGCGACTGGCAGAGGCCGAAGAGATCTCGATCCTTGACATAGGCGGTGGCTCGGGCATCTATTCGGCCATCTGGCTCGGGCTCAACCCCGCCGCCCGCTCGACCCAGCTCGACTGGGGACCGGTTAACGCGATGGCCCGTCGGCTGGTGGCCCAGCGAGGCGTGGCTGACCGATTCACCTGCATCGACGGCGACTTCCACACCACCGACTTCGGCACCGCCGCTTACGACATCGCGGTGTACTCCCACATCGCCCACCAAGAGGGGCCGGAGGACAACATAGCGATCTTCGTCAAGGTCCGAGGCGCCCTCAAGCCCGGCGGCGCGTTAGTCATCAATGACTACATCGTCGACGACGACCGAAGCGGCCCACCCTTCCCGCTGATCTTTGCCTCGGAAATGCTGCTCAAGAGCAAACGGGGAGGGACCTGGCGGCGGGCCGACTACCACGCCTGGCTCGCCGAAGCCGGCTTCGAACACGTCTCGTTCCATCCCACACCATCGCCCGCCACATTGGTCTTCGCCCGGTAACAAACCCACAGTGGGGATGGAGAGCGAAAACATTTGGGGGAGGCAAGGGTTGAGCCGGTCGGGGATGGTGAGTTCCGGCGAGCCGTTGGAGGATCCGGGGTTCGACTTCACGGTGCTCAGCGAGTTCCGTGCTCGGTTGGTTGCGGGGTCGATGCAGACCGAGGCGCTGGATGTCCCGCTGGTCGCGCTGGTGAGGTTGGGACTGGTGAACTCGGGCGGGCGGCAGCGCACCGACTTCATCCCGTGCTGGGGTGGCCGCGCGGCCTGAACCGGAGACCGTTCGGATCCGGGGGAGGTCAACTGCCCGAGCCGCCCTCGACATCCATAGGAGCATCCGCGTCGATATGATGTCGCGATGACTGTGGCGTTCGAAGTCTCTCCTGATGATCCCGAAGGGCTCGCGGACGCTTTCCAGCGCGCGGCCCGAGGTGCTGTGGTGCATGTTGTGCAAGGTGGCCGCACCATCGCCGACATCGTGCCACCGGCCGCTGACCGCGATCCCCAGGCCGGCCGCGTCGAGCGGGCGTTGGAGATAGAACGACGCCACGCCGAACGTTTCGGTGCGCCGACGTTGGCGGACTACCGCAAGGTGTACGCCACGGGTGGATGGCCGTGGCCCGGTGACGACGTGATCCGCCGCGTCTACATGGCGGCGGATGCCTCCTGAACACCGCAGAGCTGGCCGTCGGCGGCAAGGTGCTCGACCGCCAGTGCCGTCGCGGCCTGGACCCGAGGCAGTATCGCGTTCAGCGCGTGGATGCGGACCGCCCGCGTGCACGGTCTGACTTACTTCCTGCCGTCACAGGCCCTCGCCGAGGTACGTCTGCTGTGGCCTGACAGCGAGTCGTTGCTGGAGGACCTTGCGTCCCACCCGCACGTCATCGTCGGCGAGCTCGAACCGGCCGACGCTTCGGCAGTGGCCCGACGATTCGACGCCGGTGAGACCTTCGACGTGCTGGCTGGCTGGGTTTCCCACGCCTGTCGGACCCGGCGCTGAGCGCCGACCCCGAGCGGCTTCGCCATGTGGATCCCACCTTGGAAATCAACCTGATCTGACGAGCCGCTGCCAGCCGCTGTCAGGGCGACGCGGCAAACAGGGCATGCGGACCATCCCCGGTGGTATAGGCCAACCCGTCCAGCCAGGCAGTGAACCCCTCCACCTGGGCGGAGAACTCGATCAACCCCAGCGCGGCGCGGATCTCATCTTGATGTTCGAACCGGGTGCCGCGCCGCTCGGTATAGCGACTGAGCTGCTCGATCATGTCGATGTCCAACTGCTTGGCCAGATAGATCACGACTTCATCGGGAACGTCCAGCGGATCGAGCAGAAACATCCCAACGAAACGCACAGTAGTCAGTTGTAGGGCGAATCCGAGCCGATGATGATCGCCCCGATGGCGCCTGACCAGCGCCTTGTCGGCATCATCCAAGAAAAAGAACCGGGAACTGGAACCGTACCTGCGCAGCCATCTGTCCACCGCGCTCGCCGGCCGACACCCTGACTGGCCGCATGCCGGGCTTCTTGCGCTACGACCTGGACGCATTGCCGGTCATCGTCTTCGATCCGATACAGCTGGGTGAAGTCGTCGATTTCCGGCTCGCGCTCCCAACCGTCCGACGGTCGACAGCTCGACCCCCAGTGCCTGTGCGAGCGTCTCCTGGGTGAAGCCGAGCACCTCGCGGTGTGCGGCGAGGGCGTCTCGTCGTATCGCCATAGGCCCTGTTTTCCGGTCACAGCGGTCTCCCACGATACCGGCGAGTCATCTGCCCTGGTCAGCAGACTGATCCAGCTCTGGTCGACGCACGTTTGGCTCCGATCGGGCCGGCCGGCCGGCCGTACCAAAACGCGCCTCAACCCTCGGTGAGTGGCTCGAGGGTTACGGAGCGGTCGGTGAGTTGGATACGAAATGGGTGGTGGCACGGCGGTCTGAGCTCCACCAGTTCGAAGACGCCCATACGACGGCGCGCGACGTCGACCTCGGTGCGGTATTCGCCGAGCGCGGTAGGGGTGTCGCGGTCGAGTTCGAGTATGGCGTAGGTTTGGCGGCCGCCGGGGATGACTGGCTGTCCGTCCTGTGCGGTGAAGGTCCAGCCGAAGCTGGAGCGGCCTGCACCGAAGGAGGTGATGATCGGTCGGAGCTCTTCGTAGCGGAAGCGGCGTTCGCTGCTGATGTCGATCGAGGGGCCGTCAGCGACGCTGCCCAGCGAGAGGTCGGCTTTCACGGCGAAAGACCGTGCCTTCTCGACCTCGACCGTGGTGGTCACCGATTGTGGCCAGACGCTGTGGGCGATCGCGTGTGGGGTGTTGAGCCCGACCTCGAAGCGGGCCTTGGTGTAGCGGCGTGCTCCGGAGAGGTCGTCGAGGTCGAACTTGAACTCGACCAAGAGGAAGGCCCGCCGCTGTAGATTCGGTCGCCGTCGTACGAGTTCGGGGAACTCAGCGAGGTCGAATGAGTAGACGACCGCGATGCCGACCTGGATCCCACCCTCGCGGACCCGCCGGCGTTCGCCTGATTCGCCGAGCAGTTGTTCCTCGGAGTACAGATCCTCGTGTGTGAGGACTTCGTCGGGGGTCATTCGACGGTTGGGAATCAGCCTGACCGCTTCCACGGCGCGCTCCTCTCCGGACTCAGCGGCCGAGTCCGTACAGGGTGAACGGTATCCACAACGCCGGGTCATTGGGGTCCTGTTCGGCGATCTCCAATTGGGCGGTTCGGAACGCACGTTCCACGGTGTCTCCGGACCGCCAGCGCGTGAGGAACTCGTAGACGAGGTCTCCCGCGACCCGTTCGGTGACCTGGTACAACGTGAGGATCAACGCGCTGGCGCCGCCAATGAGGAACGCGCGGCTCAGACCATCGACGCCGTCGCCGGTGATCCGGCCGCCTGCGGTGTGGCAGGCGGACAGGATGACGACCGGGCCGGGCAGCGCGAGGCCGACCAGGTCATCGGGGCGCACCAGTCCGTCGTGCTGATCGGACGGGGCGAGCGCGACGAACGAGGCCGACATGGGATCGCCGGTGTCGATCGTTTGACCGTGGGTGGCGAGCAGGACGACCGACGGCGCCCGGTGGAGCTCCCGCAACCGTTGCACGCTCGCTTGTCTGCCTACCCAGAGATCGACCGCCGCTGGCTCGAAGAGATCAGTGATTCGGTGGATGTGCAGGCGGGTCCGGGTGAGCTGACCGAGTCCGGGGGGCATCGGTTCGGGGTCGACGAGCGCGAGCAGGGGACCGCCATGGTCGTCGGGTCGGCTTCTGGCCAGCAATGGGACGAGCGCGACAGCGGGAACCTGGGTCAGGTTGTGGAGGTGCACCAAGGCGCGCCCGTGCGGATCGGTCAGTCCGGCGATAGGCACCAGGAACAGGTGCAGATGCGGGATGATGGTGATCGTCTCGTCGGGGTCGGACGGCAGCGCTTCCATCGGCAACGGCGCCCAGAGCTGGGTGTAGAGCCAACGCAGGAGCTCGGCGAACTCGCGCTGGGTGGCTGGGGTTGGCTTGACGATGGCGGCGAGCGTGTGTAACCGCTGTACCGCGTCGGCGAGATCGTCGGCGCGCACCTGGTGACGGACACAGCGGAGCGGTCCGGTCGGGGGGACCACCCACGCCACCAGCTCGTGCTCGCGGATGAAGTACTGGACGACCGTGTTGCCCAGCTCGGCGACGGCGGTCCGCAGCATCGCCAGACTCAGCTCGGCGGCTGGGCCGGCGGTGAGCAGGTCCGCTGTGGCGCGAGCTCGGGCCAGTTCGGAAGCGACCCATGCTTGTTCCACCGCACCGCCATCGAGTAGGAGACCGACCCAGGCGTCGTGGAAACGCAGTGCCTCGTCCACCGCTTCTATCCGGTCGCGGTCTTGGTCGAGTTGGCCGCGTCGGCGCTCAACGTAGGTGCTCAGGTTCATTGACGCGGGCAGGACTTGCTGTCGTCGCTCGATCAGCGACCCGGCTGGGTCGGCCTTGCGTAGGTAATCCCGCGATTTCCGCATCTGATTGGCCGCGCTGTCCAGCGTGATCGCGGCGTTTTGCTGGAGCAGGAACAGCTGGGCGGTGTCTTGGGTCAGCTGGTCGGATCCTCGCACGGCGGCCGACAGTCGTTGCTCACGCTCGTTGATCGCGTCGAGTTCGTCGGGCCGAGGTCCGGCGCCGCCATCGACGGCGCGAACGAAAGACTCCCGCTCCCGAACGAGGTCCGGAATCGAGACGAACAGTTCCGCGTCCTCGGCGAGACATCGCGTGGCAAGCGCTGGGAGCCCGCTGTCCGGGTCGACCGCGAGTCCGATGAGGCTATCCAGCGCGTCCACTGCGGCGCGTACGTCATTCGGCTCGGAGCCCTGAGGGACCGTAGTGGCTACCGCGCTGATCTCGGCCAGGAGCGCCGCCGCGCCGTCCAACGCCGCGACCAGGGCCGCGGCAGCGCGCTCGCTAGGTGCGCCGAGTGCGCCGCTGGCCCCGATCGCCTGGTGCAGCCCATGCGCTAGGTCCCGGACCAGGTCGAGCATGCTCTGAGTTTGGCCGATGGTGTCGGCCGCCATCCGTATATAGCGGCGGTACACCGCTGCGGACGAGGTGAGCTGGGTGCGCGCGGCCATCTCGCGTTCCAGCAACCCGACTAGGTTGGGGTACGGCTGCAGCAGGTGAGTGCCTGGCATTAGCGTGTCGATCAGGATCAGCAGGCTGATCAAGTCGGATTCGTCCGACGCTCTCGGCGGGGATGCGCTGGCGCTTTCCTCCAACAGGGTAACCGCTCGGCTCAGCAACGGCAGGGCCTCAGCCGCTCGTCCCGCCATACAGAGATCCTGGACGAGGTAACGTAGGGCGTGCCGGTCAACCGAGCTGAACTCCGGTGCCAGTGTGGTCTCGGTACCTACCCGCCGCAGCGCGACGAACTCGGCGTCACCTGTGCTGACATGCAGGCCGACCAGCAGGTCCAGCGCGGTCGCGAGCCGAACGATCCCCTCCGGCTCCCTATTTGTGCCGGGCAGCGGTGTGGCCGGTGGTTCGGTTGATGAGCCGGTCGCGAGCGAGTACTTGATGGGTGGTCCGATCACTGTGACCCACCGGCCGTCGGCATTGGGGATAGCCATCCGCTCCCGCAGGCGCTGTACCGCGCGACCTTGTAGGGTCCCTTGGAAAGATGCGCCGATGATGTCGGCGGCCGCGCTCCGGCCAGTAATGCTACCGGCCACCGTATGCTGGTCGGCGTCGAAGTCGACAACCAGCCGTATCTCGTCGAGCCGTAGCTCGCGGTCGCCGCTGCGCCATCGCAGCTTGCCAACCTCGTCTCGCTGATGTCGCACCGTGATCCGGGAACCCTGGATATCGCGGGAGCAGGATCGGTGTTCGTCCGAGAAGTGGATCAAATTGTCATGGCTCAGCAGCATGATGCCGAAGCGGTCCGGCTCATAGTGGATCAGGCTGAGCTGCGCCTTGAGCTCCTCACCGCGATTGCCATCCGGTCGGATGATCAGCTCGAAGAACGGCCAGTCGACGTCCAGCGCGGCGACCGGCGCGGCATGGGGCAGCCCGACCGCGTCAAACGGCTCGGGCACCGCGAGCGGCTCCGGGTACTCGACGGACGCGGTTTCGGCTTCCAAGTACGCGATCCAGGCGATGGAGTTGTCCACATACGCCGCACGCAGGGCGCCTTCGCGCAGGAGGCCATCGAACGTCCGCCACGCTCCAGCCGGGGAGCAACGCGCCGCTGACAACCAGACGCCTGTGCCGTCCCGCCGCCAGCTGCCCACCAAAGCCAGGCATTCACCGCCGGGTCCGCAGCCAGGATGCGGATGCACAGCCAGCGCGCCGCCATCTGCCAGCCAGATTCGGGCACCCCGAAGCGAACGCTCTACAACGTCCACTAGCTCAGACCGCGCGGCCAGCCGATAGCCAACAGATTCCCCATGGATGCCGCCGTGCGGCTCGACGACCCAAACCACCGGCTGCGCTATCCGCAGAACCGCCCCGGCTCGCGGTGACATTCGGAAGGTGTCCAAGACGCCGTCAGCGTACGACCGGAAAGACCTGGGTGACAATGCTCAGCGTGCATCGCCGTCGGTTGTGGCTGGTGAGTGGCCCCGGGCAGGGGTGCCGTCGGTGAGGCGGCCTTAGCGGCGTACTTCCTCGACGTGTTGGAGATCAGTCTCGGCGACTACGGCTCCGCCGTGGGATGCCTGCACCCGGCGTACACCGATGACACGCCGCTCGTCGGGACCCAGGCACTGCCCGACCTGGTGGAGGCCGCCGTCCGCGCCGGTCGGCGAGACCTGGCAGAACGCGCGCTCCAGCGCTTGGAGGACCGCGCGACCTCGACCGGCACTCCTCTCGCCCTGGGGCTGCTCGCCCGCTCCCGGGCTCTACTGGCCGCCCCGGCCGAGGCTCGGCAGCAGTACGAGGACGCGCTCCCCTGCTCGGCCGGACCCGAGCCGCTCCCCAGCTCGCCCGTGCCCACCTCCTCTATGGCGAGTGGCTGCGCCGCCAGCGCCGGCGACGAGAGGCACGCGATCAGCTGCGCGCAGCTCTCGACATGTTCGATGGCATGGGCCTCCACGGCTTCGCCGAGCGGGCGCGCGTGGAGCTGCGGGCCACGGGTGAGCACGCCCGGAAGCGGGAGCTGGGGTGACAGCCGAGAACGCCTAGCTGGGCACGGCCCGCGGCCGTGCGGTGGGAACACCCACTCGGACCGGTGGACAAAGATTTCGGGGATTCCACGTCGTCTGCCGCGCCCTAGCGTCGTGGCACCAGGCCGTGCCGAGCGGCTGCCGCCTTGCGCCGGTCGAGGCGGTTGGGCGCCCGGGTGGTCTGACTGGGCCGTGCCTGCTCTTCTCCCTGGTTGGGTCTGACCCGCCCACATCTTTGAGCTTTCCGTCAGGAGTGAAAAACTCGCCACAAGCATTGACTGACGGAGAGTTCGTAAGTGATGATATCGTCATTCAACTCATGAAGGAGGACCTCAGATGAGCAAGCAGCCAGACCCCCACAGCAACCTGCACAGCGAGCAGGGCGGACTGGCGGGCGAGCACCCGGGACGAGCCCGCAACCCGATCGTCAAGGTCCACGACCTGGCGTGGCTGGTCTTCGAGAAGCCCGACCTCGACCAGGCCGAGCGGTTCGCCCAGGACTTCGGGTTCACGACCGCGCTGCGGACGGGCGACGAGCTTTACCTGCGGGGCACGGACGTCGGCTCGCCCTGTGTCCTGATCCGCCAGGGGACACAGTCGAGGTTCGTTGGCCCAGCCTTCCAGACGGGCGACCCGCGGGACGTGCGCCGGCTGGCGGAGGCCACCGGCCGCGCGGTCACGAAACTGCCGGAGACCCTGGGCGGGGTGGCCGTCGACCTCGTCGACCCGAGCGGGACACCGGTGCGGGTCGTCTCCGACACCCAGGATCTCGCCGGCCTGCCGGCCCAGGAGCCGCTCCCCCTCAACCTGGGTCACGACGTCCGGCGGGCCAACGCCACCCAGCGACCGCCCAGGGAGCCGGCCAGGATCCAGCGGCTCGGACACGTCGTGATGCAAAGCACGACGTACCTCGAGACGCTGAACTGGTATCTCGAGCATCTGGGCCTGATCGTCAGCGACTTCCTCTACTTCCCCGGGCAGCGGGAGCGGGGCCCGGTGATGAGCTTCATCCGCTGCGACCGGGGGGCGACGCCGACCGATCACCACACGCTGGCCCTCACCCTCGGGGCGGCCAACGGCTACGTGCACTCGGCGTACCAGGTCGCCGACCTCGACGCCCTGGCCGCCGGCGGCGAGTACCTGCTTGACCACGGTTATCGGCGGTCCTGGGGTATTGGCCGGCACATCGAGGGCAGCCAGATCTTCGACTACTGGCGCGATCCCGACGGCTTCTTGGTCGAACATTTCACCGACGGCGACATGTTCGACCGCACGATGGAGCCGGGATGGGCGCCGATGACCGTGTCGGGCCTCGCTCAGTGGGGGCCGCGGGCCACCGGCGACTTCCTCGGCATCAAGCCCGGTCCCCACGTGCTACACGACCTGTGGGGCGTCGTCAACGCCCTCCGGGCCGACAACGAGTTCGACGTCCAGCGCCTGGGCGGCTTCCTGAAAGGAGCCACGTCATGAGCACCTCCATCCTCCGTACCGCCGATGCCTGGTGGGTGGTCACACCCACGGGCGCGGCCAAGGTCACCACCACCGCCGCTACCACCGCCGAGCTGCTCGCCGACCGGGGAGCCGTCGCCGCCGCCGGCGCGGCCACCGACACCGTGCCCGTCGATAGCCTCGCCCTGGTCTCGCCGGTCACGACGCCGTGTCGCGTGGTGGCGCTGGCGACGAACTACGTCTCGCATATCAGGGATACGGGCCTCGACCCGGACACCGTCCTGTGTACGTTCTTCCGCAAGGCGTCGGGCTCGATCTGCGGGCCGTACGACGACGTGATCAAGCCCTCCCACGTCCGGCTGCTGGACTATGAGCTGGAGATCGGGCTGGTCTTTGGCCGCCAGATGCCCGTCGGCACGACCATCACCGCCGACACCCTGGCCGACTACGTCGCCGGCCTGGTCGTCACCAACGACGTCTCGGCCCGGGACATCCAGCTCCCCAAAGGGCAGTACTTCGAATCCAAGTCGTACCCGACCTTCACCCCCGTCGGCCCGGCCCTGGTGCTTCTCGACGCCGACGAGCTTCGGCGGTTCACTGACCTGA
>JAFASX010000098.1 GCA_019244295.1 Pseudonocardia sp. | reverse complement strand
ATTAGTGGCACGGTTGGACAGCGCGGGTGATGTGTTGCTGGCCGGGCCGGCGGTGCGCGCGATACGCGCGGGTGCTGACCGGGTAGTGATGCTGGTCAGCCCACACGGACAGGCAGCCGCTGAGCTGCTGATCGGAGTGGACGAGGTCCTGGTCTGGGAGTGCCCATGGATCACCACTCCCGCCCCAGCGGTGACAAGCGAGAATGTGACCAGACTGGTCCACCAGTTGGGGAGCCTGGGCCTGGCCGCCGCGGTGGTGTTGACGTCTTTTCACCAGTCCACTGCGGGCGGGTCACGGGAGGTGTGGTGCGCCGCGAGGCGCTGATTGTCCGAGCGGGGGTGAGAGACCTTCGCCGCTGCCCTGTCGCAGCAGGGTGATGAAGCTGGCGGCAGTTGTAGGTGACCAGCTCTAACCCGGTGGATGTGTGGGCTGGTTGGCGGTGCGCACCCGACCGCCGATGGTGGTGGCGGTCGGGGAACTCCTGGGAGGTGGATAGGCGCATCGCCCGCTGACGGGCGCGGATGGGACGGAGTCGTCGTAGTACTCCGAGGTCTCCGAAAGCCGGCCACATGGGGAAGGACGACAGTGTGCCCGGGCAAGGAGAGAACTGCAATGTCGGCAAGACACGCCGGTGAATACGGGCGTCGCCGATTGGCCGGATCCTGATACGGCGTGGTGGGCGGTACGGAAGATGCAGATCAAATTGCATTGTTGGGCGAGCCAGAATAAGGCTCGCCGGTTTGATGATCTGTACAACCACCACACTCGCCGCCGAAATCCGCCAAGGAACCGAACCCCTCACAGCAGCCACACCGCCGTCCAACAAGCCACCCACTTCGTCAAAACCGGCGGCGCCAACGCACTACGACTCACCCACTAGTTCGATATCGACAGTCAAGCCGGCTTCTTCCATCGAAGCAGCCGGCTCCACCACGGTCGACGGTCCGCCCGGGTGCGTGGCTCGCCGAAGGACGCGGGTGAGCTGGCGTCGTCCCGCGGCTCGTTGCGGCCATCCCCCGCTGCGGACGATGCCGCCGCCATCGAACGGATCTGCACCTCATCTTGTTGCGGGGGGACCATGGCTGACAGCTGCCGGTGACTGGTATCGCGGTCCTCGGCCAGCCCTCGCACGAGTTCCACCGAACGCTGTTGGTAGTCTACCAGCCATTCTACCTGCTCGTTGGCGGTGCGATGGTCCTGTTCAGGAGTTTCAGTCATGGGTGTTCCTAGACAGTAGGGACGTCAGCCGCCACGTCGATCGATTCGATAGTGCTGCTCACGCTCGGCTCCTCTCCACCTTGGGTGCGACGCGCAACGTTGCGCATCGGTTGTCGTTGGGCTACCCCGTATGGAGGCGCTTATGCGGCTTTCCTAGGGGACCTGTGGGGCCGCTGGGCGGCCAGTTCACGCCGTGCCGAGCAGGTATGCCCAACCGTAATGACGTCGACAACGGAGGTGGTGCTTTGATGGCCTGGCCAGATCGTGAGAAGAAACCAGCGGCGTCCGGCCTCGGCCAGCCCGCGCGCGCCCAGGTATGGGTTGCGGGCGTCCTGCTCAGCCACTTCGGGTCCAGCCATGATGACGTCCAGCCAGAGCGAAAGCAGCACGATCCGCCCCGCCCGCAGACGACCTCGGCCCGATACCCCTGGGCCAGCGCCAGGCACAGCCCGCCGGCGGAGTCCCATCATGGTCTGCTGTGCCGGTTTCTCCCCGGCGAGGGCGTGCCCCGGACTGGTATCCACC
This sequence comes from Pseudonocardia sp., assembly GCA_019244295.1. GTDB lineage: Bacteria > Actinomycetota > Actinomycetes > Mycobacteriales > Pseudonocardiaceae > Pseudonocardia. The sequence continues at coordinate 17,138 of JAFASX010000098.1, read as the reverse complement.
GTGTCGGCCGGCGTACACCCGGCCGGGCGTGTGCCACCCAGCGTGCGGGGTACTCAGCCGGCATGGACGGCAACCGCGCACCGAGGTCGGGTACCTCGCGTCCCAGGGTGTTGTTGGTGTCGGCATCGGTGGGCGAGGGGCACAACGCGGCCGCGCAGGCGTTAGCTGAGGCGCTGCGCCGGGCGGCACCAGGATGCCTGGTGACCGAGGTAGCCCCGATGAGCGACCACGCGCAGGCCGTCACCCGCCGCTGGTACCGGCTCGCCGTGCAGGTCGCGCCACCGCTGCACCAGCTGTGGTACTGGGCGGTGGCCCACTGCCGGTGGGTGCGCTGGTTCTACCGGGCGGTGGCCGGCGCGCGGGCGGGCCGGGCGCTGGCCAGGCAGCTGGCGGCAGCGCGACCGGATGTCACTGTTTCCACCTACCCTCTCGGCACCGCCGGGCTGGCCTGGCTGCGCCGGCGCGGGCTGACCCAGGTGCCGGTGGTGGCGGTGTTGTCGGACTTCGCGCCACACCCATTCTGGGTCTATCCCGGGGTGTCGCGGTACGCGGTGCTCGACGAGGCCGGCCGGGACCGGATGCGGACGCTGGCCCCCGGTGTGCCCACCGAAGTATGCGCGCCGCTGGTGCGGCCGACGTTCCGCCCCCCGTCCGCGCGGGAGACCCGCAGCGCGCGCGAGCGCCATGGCGTCCCGGAGGACGCGTTGTCCGTGCTGATCAGCTGCGGCTCCCTCGGTCTGGGCGAGGTCGGCCCGGCGGTCCGCGCGGTGCTCTCCGCCGGGCCGAAGGTGCACGCCATCGTGGTGTGCGGGCGCAACCAGCGGCTGCGCTCCCGGCTGCGCCGGCGCTTCCCGGACCGCCGGTTGCGAGTGCTCGGCTGGGTGGACGACATGGCCGAGCTGATGGCCGCGGTCGACGTGGTGGTAAACAACGCCGGCGGGGTGACAGCGGCGGAGGCGCTCGCGCGGGGTCGTGCCCTGGTGCTGTTCCGGCCGGTCGCCGGGCACGGCCGGGACTGCGCTCGCGCGATGGCCGAAGCCGGCCTGGTCGAGACGGGGACCCGCCGGCGCTGGCTCACCGGGCTGCTCAACCAGTGGGTGGCGCATCCGGAGCTTGTCCGGGCCGCGCAACGCCGAGCCGCCCGGCACGCCGGCCGGCACCGGCTGGCGGAGACGGCCAGCAGCATCCTGGCCGAAGCGGACCCAGCCATGCCGCAGCGGGCCGCGTCATGACCGGCGACCAGCCGCTGGTCGCGGCGCTGGCGGCGCTGTCCGGGGCGGCGGCCACCGCGTTAGGCACCGCGTTGCAGCAGCGGGCCACCCATACCACGCCACGCGGCCAGCTGATGTTGGCCCGACAACCTTCCTGGCTGGCCGGCCTCGGGCTGGTCGCGGTCGGCTTCGGTGGCTACCTGGCCGCGCTCTCGATGGGCTCGCTCGCCTACGTCCAGCCGATCATGATCAGCGGACTGCCCTTGGGGTCGGTGTTCACCGCCTGGCTAGCCCGGCGCCGGCCGGATACCCGGCTGGTCGGCGGCGCGGCGATTTGCGGCGTCGGGCTGGCACTGCTGCTCGCGGCGGCCCGGCCGGTCAGTCCACCACCGAGCCAGCACCCCGCCACCGCAGCGGAGGTGCTCGAGTGGCTGGTGTTTCCGCTGGGCGCGGCGCTGCTCGCGGCGTGCCTGGTCGCCGCGCGTGGCCGTGGCATGGCCCGAGCACTCGGCTGCGCCGTGGCCAGCGGCCTGCTGTTCGGCGTCAACGCCGCGCTGACCAAACTCGTCGTCGGCCAGCTCGCGCACGGCTGGGCCGAGCCGTTTCGGCACTGGCCCGACTACGCGATAATCATCCTCGCCCCGGCCGGGTTCCTGCTCAGCCAGCGGGCCATGCGGCTGAGCCGATTCCTCGCTCCAGTGAACGCACTGATCAGCACCGTGGACCCGGTGACCGCCGTGGCGATCGGGCTGGTGGCGTTCCACGAGCGGGTCACCGTCACCGGCCTGGCGTTGTGCCTCGAGGCGATCGCCGTCCTGTTGCTGCTCGCCGGCATTACCGTCATCACCCGGCGCGGCGCGCGGCTGCACAAGGCGCACCTCGCCGGCGGCGAACGGGCAGCGCTGGGCTGGGGCTGATCAGCCCGGCAACGGGCGGGGGCAGGGGTGAGGGTCAACCACGACATTCAGGAGCACAAGGCACTCGAAGAGATCACGTAGGACCCAGAGAAGGCCGACGCGTCCGACCCAGGCTTCGCCAGCCTGTTACAGCCTGGTACAGCGCCCACCCGGCCGCACCCGGACTCGCCCAACGCCGAGCTGTTCAAAGGTCGTCGGCCCCGGGGTGGGGCTGGTGGACCGGGCCCGGACAAGCTGACCGGCCGGGCCACCGGGTAGCCGGCGTGCCTCGGGCTGGCTCATCTCACGGTGGGCCAGCCCGAGGCACGCCCGGCTCACCCGGAGCGGCCGCCCAGGTGTTCCCTGATTTGTTTCATCACCCCGTTCGGGCCGTCCACGGTGCTGACGCCACGAAGCGCCTCGACCAGCTCACGCGGACCCCCGTTGCGTTCCGCCAGCTCCGACAGCTGAGTGCCGTCCATCGGATAGTCGGCGCCCTTGAGGTACTTCTGTACTTCGTTGACCGGAATGTTCATGGCCCCTGACTACCCGCGCCGGCGCCGCTCACACCTGGGGCCGATCTCGCGGCCCGGCGCGGGTGTGCCGCCCGCCGCCGGCGGTACCCGCCCGGCACCTACGTGAGTCCTGGAGGAGGTAGGACCAAACGAAGATCAATCCACGCCCGTCGGCACCCACGGAGCCTGGGATGCCGACGGGCAGCTGACGCCTGCTCAGTCGGGAGGGTGGGGGGTACGGTAATAGCTCGCCACCGACCCACCGGCCTCGTCGGCAACCTGGCCACGCCCGGCCGCCTCACGGCGCACCCGCTCATCGAGCTCGGCATCGTCTTCGAGGTTGGCGGGTTGGACATCGGGCTGTTCCTCGGCCAGCCGTTGGTCCAGCGGTCGGGTCTCGGCCTGCTCGGCGGGGGTCATGCCGTGCCGGGTCCCGCCGGCCCACCGTTCCGGCGGGTCCATGCCGGTCTCCAGCGGATCAACCCGCAGCCGGTCCTCGTCCAGGTCCTCCGCGCTATTGCGGTCCACTCCGGGTGCCTCGTCCGGCGAGTTGTCGGTCACGCCCACTCCTCTCCACACGGCTGCGCGCGCAGCTCGGGTAACAGTTTCTCCATGGTGTAGTACCGGCCGTGATGGGTGACCTCGCGGCCAGTGTGCGGCTCGCGGATCAGTTCGATCGCTTCCCTGAGCATGTCCAAACGCACCGCCGGCGGGGGGCCACCGGTCACCCAGGATGTGCTCGTTGAGCGCCTCGCCAGAGCCGACACCGAGCACGAACCGCCCTTCGCACCGCACGGCCGCAGTCGCGGCCGCCTGAGCGACCACCGCAGTATGAACGCGCACCGTCGGGTAGGTCACCGCAGTGGTGATCGGCAGCGAGGTAGCCTCGGAGAGCGCGCCGATCACCGACCACACGAACAGGCTGTGCCCCTGCGCGTCATTCCACGGATGAAAGTGATCGGAAATCCACAGCCGCTCGAAGCCGGCCCGCTCGGCCAACCGGGCCTGATGCACCGGCTCACGCGGACCGAACTCCTCGCAAAACAGGAAGTAGCCGAAGCTAGCCATGCCCTGGACGTACCCCGCTGCCGGCACGGCAATCTTCCCGCCAGCCGGGCCGGTTCGCCGCGTGATCAGTGGCTACGCCGAAGGCATCGTGAACTCGGCGACGGCTGATCCGCCCGTCGCTCATCTCCCCGGCTCCGATCACATGGCTGGCGACATCCGGTGGGACTGCGGCCGGGAGCAGCGGGCGCTGGGTGCGCCTGCCGCGGAGCCGGTGCCCTGGCCCTTCGCCCCATGGACCTGGACCGCACTAATGCCTAGGTATTGGGTAATTGAAAGAAGTTGATTTATTTAGAACTTGTGGCATAATACCTTCATGGACGCCATGGAATTGACGAACGAAGATCGAGCTAGCCTTGAAGCACTGCTCCGGCCCGCCGGTTATGACGGATCAGTATCAGCTCGGGCACAGATGGTGTTGTGGCAAGCTGACGGGCGCTCAGTCGCGGAGATTGCGCAGATGTCGGGCACGTCGAAACAGACTGTGTATACGTGGCTAGGTCGATATCAGGTATACGGCGTCGATGGGTTAGTTAGCCGAGTCCCCACGGGACGTCCTCGTGACATCTCAGACGAGGTTCGATCCCAAATTCTGGCGCTAAGCCAGCAAACGCCACCGGATGAGACTGGACTCTCCCACTGGTCGAGCAGAGAGATGGCGCGCTATCTTAAGCAGAGGTTAGGAATCTCCGTGTCGCATAACTTCGTGGCTTCGCTCTGGCGCGAGCACGATCTTCAACCGCATCGTCAGAGGAACGTTTAAGTTCTCAACGGATCCTCGTTGTGGTTGGGCCTACCTTGACCCTCCGGAGGGGGCTATGCAGGGTTGAACGCAACTTCGGCTATGCCGTGCCCGCGCCTACGCCGGCCACGGCGAAGGCCGCAGAGGCAACATCGGTGCCAAAGCTACGTCACAGCCGACATCTTCGTCGCCTGTCGAATCGGGCGCCCTTCAGTACCCGTGTGGACGTCGAGTAGTTCGGCCAGTCGCTGGGCATCAACTGGCGCCGCTGCCTTGGCGGTGTTGTCGAAGTAGACATAAACGTCGCCGTGGCCTGCCCAACGATGGATCTTGCCAGCCCAGTCGGTCAGGGTCTTGGTCGAGTAGGCGCTCACATAGAGCTCGGTATGGCCATGCAGGCGCACATACGCGAAGTCGGCGGTGGTGTCCTCAAAGTACGGCCAGGTTCCCGCCGTGTCCGCCGCTACCAAGGCGACGTTGAACTCGCGGAGCAGCTCGGTGAACGACACGCTTCGAAAGCTGTCGTGGCGAACCTCGATTGCGTATCGCAGCGGACGGTCCTGGTCCACGTCCAGCCACGTACGTTCGGGGGGCAGGGTCCTGGCAGCGGCGAGCTCCGCCGCTGCCGTGGTACTGACCGGCAGGCGGCCGAGGAAATCAGCCATCAGGTGGCATTCGAACGGTACGGTGGCGGGCAACTGCCAGAGGATCGGGCCGAGTTTGGGACCGAGGGCGAGAACGCCGGACGCGAAGAAGTTGGCCAACGGAACCTCGGGATCGCGGAGGCGCTTGAGGTGGGTGATGTACCGACCGCCTTTGACCGCGAAAAAGAAGCCGTCGGGGGTCTGAGCGGACCACTTCTGGTAGCTGGTGGGGCGCTGCAAGGAGTAGAACGATCCATTGATCTCCACCGTGGACAGTTGGCTGGACAAGTGCGCCAGCTGTTGGGCCCGCGGCAAGCTGGACGGGTAGAACGAGCCTTCCCACTCCCGGTAGGCCCAGCCAGATGTGCCAATCCGAATCATGGCGGCCATCTCCAGTTTGACGGGCGACCTAACGGGTATTACCCAATGCTCCCGTCGCTAAAACTCCTTGTCGCCGCGCCGTTTCCTGATGCGCTCGCGTTGCGGAACAACGGTGTACTTCGGGTCCTCCGAGGAGATCATGCCAGCATGGAAGACACCCCACCTCGTGGCGGCGGAAGCCGCCAGCAGCGCGACGCCGGAAAGCGCACAGGCAATTCGATTTCGCCGGCCCACAACCGCGCCAACCGCGCCGAGCGCAGACAGCGCCTGGCCGGCTTTCACGTACTTCGCGGCCTTCCCGGTGTCGTATGCCTCGGCGACCATGCCCAACCGTGTGCGCATGCGTCGGAACATGGCCAGTTCCAAGCCGACCCCGAGCAACGCCAGATTACGTGCCGGCGACATCTGCGCGATCGGCGCGGCAAGCAGGCCGAGTCCACCGGCGGCAGTGGCACCGGAGCCGACGAAGACGAACGGCATCTCCCGGTAGCCATCGTGCCAGGCTGGTACGGCGGTATCGCTGAGCAGGGTCGCGGTATACGCGGCTACGGCCGGACCCAGCAGCGCCGAACCGGCCGTCGCGAGCGCGCCGATGCGCGGTAGCCGGCCGGTCACCGTGGTGGCAGCGGCGACGCCGGCCAGCGGGACATAGCCGCTGAGCAGCCAGGAACCCACACTCATCGGTGAGGTCACCTTCAGTACCCGCAACATGTGCAGAAACCGCATGGGCCGCCCGAGGTCGTGCACCAGCCCGACCAGCGACAGCACACCGGCGCCGAACGCCCCGAGCTTCCCCACCTTGCCGAGCGCATCTCGACCGGTCAGGTCAGAGCCGGCGGCCAGCAACGAGGACAGCCCGGCCAGGCCGCCGAGAAACAGGTAGCCCGGTACGTCCGGCACCGACCACACCGGAGAGTTGATGACCGGTTTGCCGTAGTAGGAGCTGAATTCGGCGTCCGGGACCATCGGTTGTTCGCCCCGCCTGCCGCGCCGCCGTTTCCTGGTAACGTTCAACACGCTCATCGTGAACCACCCAGCGCGAAGGCGGCGACCGCACCGGCGACCGCGAGCAGTGCCGCCGCGCCTGCTCGTCGCCACATGGCCGAGAGATCCCGCGTCGTGACAACGGGATCGGGCGGTAACCCGTAGACCTCGGGCTCGTCCAGCAATAAGAAGAACGCCCCGTCGCCACCGACCCCGTCATCCGGGTCCGCGCCGTACAGCCGCGCGTCGGTGACCCCGTCGGCGCGCAACTGCTCGACCCGGCGCGCCGCGCGCTCGCGCAGTTCGTCCAGCGGTCCGAACTGGATCGACTCGGTCGGGCACGCCTTGGCGCAGGCGGGTTCCTGGCCCACGCCGAGCCGGTCGTAGCACAGCGTGCACTTCCACGCGCGCCCGTCGTCCGCTCGCCGGTCGATCACCCCGTACGGGCAGGCCGGAACGCAGTAACCGCAACCGTTGCAGATGTCCTCCTGTACCACGACGGTGCCGAACTCAGTGCGGAACAGCGATCCGGTCGGGCACACGTCGAGGCAGGCGGCATGAGTGCAGTGCTTGCACACGTCAGAGGCCATCAGCCAGCGGAACTCCTCCGCGGCTTCGGAGACGCTGAAACCCTGCTCCGCGAGGGCGAGCCCGTCGATGTCCCGATGGTCGACGCCGGGCTCCTGGTAAGCCATGGGCTTGCGCTGTTCGATGAATGCCACGTGTCGCCAGGTATTCGCACCGAGTCCCGCTGTGTTGTCATAGGACATTCCGGTGAGCGGGCCGCTGTCTTCGGGTATGGCGTTCCACTCCTTGCAGGCCACCTCACACGCCTTGCACCCGATGCAAACGGAGGTGTCAGTGAAGAAACCCATCCGCCGCGGATGGTCGACGTAGCCGGCCTCGCTCGCCGGGTCCACGGTCTTCTCGGTCAGCCTGGCCATCACATTTCCGTTCCAGTCCGCTCAGTGATCCCGGCCCTGCGCTGGTAGTCCCGCACCAGCGCGACCCGGTCAGGCCCTCGTGGCCGGCGCCCCGGTCGGATATCACAGGCCAGCGCCTTGACCTCCTGGATATGCGAGTTCGGGTCCAGGCTCACCGAGGCTAGTTCGTTGGCGGCGTCACCGACGCTGTAGCCGTTCGGCCCCCAGTGGTAGGGCAGACCGATCTGCAACAAGCGCCGCCCTTGCACGATCAGCGGGGTCATCCGTTCGGTGACCAGCACACGCGCCTCGATGGCGGCACGCGCGCTGACGATGGTGGCCCAACCGATATGCTTCAGGCCGCGCTCGGCGGCCAGTTCCGGGGAGACCTCGCAGAAGAACTCCGGTTGCAACTCCACCAGATACGGCAGCCAGCGGCTCATGCCGCCCGCGGTGTGGTGCTCGGTGAGCCGATACGTGGTCGCCACATACGGGAAAACCTTTGATCCGGGTTCGTCACCGCTGGGTTGCAGCCGATTGTCTGGATGGACGAACTGGGTGACCTCACGCACCGGGTTGCGCTGCTGGCGGTACAACAGGTTACGAAAGGGCGAGTCCTGTGGCTCGTAGTGCGCCGGCAATGGGCCGTCGGTCAGGCCGGCCGGCACGAACAGCCATGCCTTGCCGTCGCCCTGCATGATGAACGGGTCGATCCCGGACAGCGCCCGCGGGCCACGTGCATCATCATCCGGCCGGTAGTGCGGCGACTTGTCGGCAACGAAGTCGGCGACGTCGTGGCCGGTCCACCGGCCCTGCTCCGCGTCCCACCACACCAACGCCTTACGCTCGCTCCACGGTTTGCCGTCCAGGTCGGCGGAGGCCCGGTTGTAGAGGATGCGCCGATTGGCCGGCCAGGCCCAGCCCCACTCACCGGCCACCCAGTTCTGCTCGCCGCCCGGCTTGCGGCGCGCGGCCTGGTTCACCCCACCCGCGTACACGCCGCAGTAGATCCAGCAGCCGCACGCGGTCGACCCGTCGGTTTTCAGCTGTTCGTAGGAGGACAACGGGATGCCGTTGGCGTCCCAGCCGTTGATCTCGGCGAGCACGGCATCAGCGTCTGGCTCGTCGATCTCCCCCTTGGTGGGATAGGCCCAGGCGAGGTCGAGGATCGGGCGGTCCAGGTCATTGGTGGAATCGGCGAGCTTCTGCCTGATCCTGCGGCCGAGATGGAAGGTGAACCACAGGTCGCTGCGCGCGTCGCCGGGCGGTTCGACCGCCTGGTGGTGCCATTGCAACATGCGCTGCGTGTTGGTGAAGCTGCCGTCCTTCTCAGTGTGCGCGGCCGCGGGGAGGAAAAACACCTCAGTGGCGTTGTCCTCGGTGCGGATTTCGCCAGTCTCGGTCTCGGGTCCGTCCCGCCACCAGGTGGCGCTCTCGATCAGCGACAAGTCACGCACCACCAACCACTTCAGGTTGGCCATACCCAACCGTTGCAGCTTGGCGTTCGCCGACCCGACCGCCGGGTTCTCCCCCATCAGGAAATAGCCTTCGCAGTCGCCGGCGATCTGCGTCAGCACCGTCTCGTAAGTACTGTGGCTGCCGGTCAGGCGTGGCAGGTAGTCGAAACAGAAGTCGTTCTCCTCGGTCGCGGCTTCGCCCCAGTACGCCTTGAGCAGGCTCACCAGGTAGGACCGAGTGTTCGCCCAGTAACCCTTGTGGGTGGATTCCGCGGCAACGAACGAGTCGAGATCCGTGTTGCTGCGCGCGTGTGGCATCGGGATGTAACCGGGCAACAAGTTGAACAGCGTCGGGATATCGGTCGATCCCTGGATCGAGGCGTGGCCGCGCAAGGCGAGAATGCCGCCCCCGGGCCGGCCGATGTTGCCCAGCAGTGCTTGCAGGATCGACGCGGTGCGGATGTACTGCGCGCCAACGGTGTGTTGAGTCCAGCCGACCGAGTAGACGAAGGCGCTGGTGCGGTCCCGGCCGGAGTTGGCCGTCAGCGCGTCGCAAACCCGAGCGAAGGTGTCCCGCGGGATACCGCAGATCTGCTCCACCATCTCCGCGGTGTACCGCGCGAAGTGCCGCTTGAGGACCTGGAAGACGCATCGCTCGTGGGTCAGCGTTTCATCCCGCACAGGATTACCAACTTCCGCGCCACCGGAACCGTGTGCCTCGCCGCGGGCCGACTGCCGCACGGTCTCGCCGCCCCTGGTTTGGTCGGCGTACTGCTGGTCACGTTCTCCGGAAGCGGCCCGCATCTCAGTGCCGTCGTACTGCCAGGTGTGGAAGTCGTAGGCCCGTTCTTCGGTGTCCAAGCCGGAGAAAACACCGTCCAAATCCTCCGTGTCCCGATATTCCTCGGTCAGGATGGTCGCGGCATTGGTGTAGTGCAGCACGTAGTCGCGGAAGTACTTCTCCTCCGACAGCACGTGGTTGATGATCCCGCCGAGGAAAACGATGTCACTGCCCGCGCGCAGCGGCACGTGCAGGTCGGCCAGGGCGCTGGTCCTGGTGAACCGGGGATCGACATGGATCACTGTCGCACCCTTGGCCTTGGCCTCCATCACCCACTGGAAGCCGACCGGATGACACTCGGCCATGTTCGAACCCTCAATGACGATGCAGTCGGAGTTCTGTAGGTCCTGCTGGAACGTCGTGGCACCGCCGCGACCGAAGGAGGTACCCAAACTGGGCACCGTGGCGGAGTGTCAAATCCTGGCCTGGTTCTCGATCTGGATCGCGCCGAGCGCGGTGAACAACTTCTTGATCAGATAGTTCTCCTCGTTGTCCAGAGTCGCACCGCCGAGGCTGGCGAAGCCCATGGTGCGACGAGTGCGGACCCCGTCGACGTCCCACTGCCAACCGCGACGACGGGAGTCGATCACCCGATCGGCGATCATGTCCATGGCGGTGTCCAAGTCCAGCCGCTCCCACTCGGTGCCGTGCGGACGGCGGTACAGCACCTGGGTCACCCTGCCGGAGCCGGCGACCAGTTGTTTGGTCGCCGACCCCTTTGGACACAACCGGCCCCTGCTCACCGGCGAATCCGGGTCACCTTCGACCTGGACGACCGCGCCGTCCCGGACGTAGACGTTTTGCCCACAGCCGACCGCGCAGTACGGGCAGACGGATTTGACGACTTTGTCCGCAGTGGCGGTGCGGGCGGTCAGCCGGTCACTCGCCCCGCTCTTGACGGCAGCTCCCCTGCCAAGCAGGTCGCCGTGCGCGAACTGCCGGTACACCGGCCAGCCCTCGATCCACTGCCGGACGCCCATTACAAGTCCCTCTCGGATCAGCCCGCGTGACCTGCCAACGGCTGGCATACCGGATGATAGTCCCGGTTAAGCCGTCGATTCAGCGAGGCGCGGCCGCGACCAATTATTCGGTTAGTCGTCGACGGACAGCGCGACGAGCAGACTGGCCACCTCGGGCTCGCGGAGCGCACGGGCGACATCGGCCTGCGCGACGACACCGACCAACTGGTGGCCGTCGATCACTGGCAGGCGACGAACCTTGTGACTCGCCATGGTGCGCAGGATCTCCTCGGCGTCGTCGTCCGCGCCAATGGTGACCGCCTGGCCCTGGGCCAGCTCGCTCACGTGCATCGCGGCCGGGTCCTTGCCAGCGGCGAGGACCTTCACCACGATGTCCCGGTCAGTGATCATGCCTTTGAGCTTATTGTCCTGACCGCAGATCGGCAGTGCGCCGACGCCGAGTTCGGCCATCCGACGGGCAGCGTCGAGGACCGTCTCCGACGAGTCGACACAGCGCACGTCGGAGGTCATGATCTCACGGGCGGTTGTCATAATCATTCCTTTCTTTCAGGGTTTGGCTGAGGTAGTCGGCTGCCAGACGCAAGTCACGGACGAACTCCTGGTATGCCTTGTCCCGGTCGCTGGCACGCAACACCGAGGACGGATGAACGGTCGTCATCACCTGCCACGCCCCGGCCATGGTTTCCGGCGCCGCGAGAAGTTCACCTCGGTGCTCGGTGAGCCGGAAGTCCTGACCGAGCACAGCATGCGCCGCCGTCGCGCCAAGACAGACCAAGAGCTCGGGACGAACGGCGTGCAGTTCAGCCCGCAACCATGGCAGGCAGGAGCGCAGTTGACCTCGGTTGGGTGCCTGGTGAATTCGCCGCTTGCCACGCTCGGCGATGGTGAAACGAAAGTGTTTCACTGCGTTGGTCAGGTAACGTGGGACCTCATCGAGTCCGGCTTCCGCCAACGCCCTGTCGAGCAGGTGGCCTGCCGGCCCAACGAACGGTTTGCCGACCCGGTCCTCCTGGTCGCCAGGTTGTTCACCAATGAGCACGAGTCTGGCGCTTTCCGGGCCGTCGCCGAACACGGTTTGGGTGGCGTTCCGGAACAGGTCGCAACCTTGGCAGTCAGCTGCCGCGTCGCGCAGCGCCGTCAGACTGGTCCCGTTCGGCAGGAACGGCTCCGCACCAACCTGATCGGTCATAACTGAAGCGTTACCGGCTCGCGGTCGCACCAAACACGGAGGTTTCCCGCTGCCCCTGTCGGGTGCTTCCGCGGCTCGTCCTGGCTCTCCTCGAACGGTGTCGTGCCAAGCCCGGCGATCAGTCCCGGCCCAGGGCGCGAGCGAACTACGCTCAGCCGGGGCGAGCCAGATGTTCAGCTCGCTACCGGAGCTGACCGAAGCCCTGCCGCACCTGCCCTTTGGACAACTGCGACACCGCGGAACCGGCTAGCGCATTCAGAAAGCCTCTCGTTCAGGCAACTGGCGGTAGCGTTGAGAGCGTTACCGCCAACCTCGCTCGTCGAGTTCTCATGCGAAGGCTTCCAGCGCATCGGAGAGCTTGGCCCGCAGGGCATGCCATGCCTCGGTGGCCAGCGACTTAGCCCCGGGCGGTCGACGATCTCCCTCGACCAAACCGGCATCCGCCGCCACCAGAACCTGCACGATCGCTTGCACCACGTCCGGATGACCGATCGGCAGGGTGGCATGCGTGTCGCCGTCGATGCCGGAGACCGCCTGGGTCGTTGTCTCGATCTGGTAGATCAGCAGTTTGTCGTCGTCAATGAAACGCCACACCTCCGCCAGATCGTGAGCTGACCATGGTGGATCGACCACGATCAACGAACGCACCAGATCCCGATGCGACATGGCCAGTGCCACCGCGAGCAACCCCGCGCTGCCGACCCCCACGAGGTGAATCTGCTGACGCCCATTAGCCAGGTTGGGCAATAGCCGGTCGCCGGCCAGGCCAACTCGTCGTGCGGCCGGCAGGCGACACCACACCACACCGACGTTTTCGGTCAGCGGGCGCCAGGTCGCCGGCAGGCCACCGTGCTTTGCCTCGCCGGACGGATCGAGAACCACGACTGCCGCCACCTCGACCGGGCCCTTGTGCAGTTCGACCGGCCCTTCAGCGCGAGTCCTGTCGATGTTCGCTGTTCGGTCCACCTTTGTCGGGTACCCCACCCTGGCGCTCATATACCGCTCGTGGGCAATCCGATCGGTACCATGACCGTCACTCACTCGCATGGATAAGCAGTTTGTCGAGGAAGGGATTACCGAAGACGCGGTGGGGGTCGAGCCGGTCCAGGATGTCTACCGCTTCATCCCAGGCGGAATGTCGGGATTCGGCGTCGGTGGGGAAGCCGGTGGGAATGGTGTGTCCGAGAACATGCGGATCGGACCAGGGGGCCTCCCCGTTAAACGCCCAAGCCTTGGCCCACTCGACGCGCAGAGCGGCTCGAGTGCCGTCGAACGTCGCCAACAAGCGCTGCTCTAGGTCTCGGAAGAAGCGTTGGTGACCGGGGGCTTCGGGGAAGGTGAAGATCTCAAGCCACAGAGCGGTGTCCCACTCGGGACGGTCGGGGCGTGGACTGAGCGGCGACAGCAGCGGCGGGCGGGCGCCCGGCACTCCACAAGTGTCCGGCCCGTCGAGACCGGAGGCGCGTAGCTCGACACCGCCGGTGACAGGGTAGGTGCCGCAGTGCCGGTAGGCGTCCAGCAGGCTGCGGTAATGCGCGGCGAACCGGTTGATGGCCCACTGCAGGTCGGCCCGCTCCACCAGAACGGCGTAGCCGGCGGGCATCACCCGGCCCGTGGTCGGCCGCAGATAATGCAGCAGGTGGCGAGAGGGGCCCCAGAGATCCCACCGGGACGGCGCCACTGGTGGGAGGCCTCGCAGCCCGGCCCGGTTGAGCATGAGCTGAAACCTGCCCCACCACGGCGTGAAACGTCCGCGGCTGACGACGACCCGAGCGAAAAGCCGTGCGATGGGCTCTGAAAGCCGGTCCGAGAAAGGATAGTTGTAGGGGCTGCTGACTTTCCGTGCGCCGGTGGGCTGGTGTGGACTGATGCTCCAGGTCTTCAGCCATGGGTGCTTGGTGAAGGCGAACCATATTGCTTCGGCGCGCCCGGTAAGGTCGACGAAGTCGGCAAAGGTGCGTCCGCTTCCTGCGTTGGAGGCGGAGAAGAGTTCGTCGGCTGTGATGTCCATCCGGCTCACGCAGCGCAGCGGCTGCTCCGGTCCTGCCCGTAACACCACTTCGACGAGGAAAATGCGTCCTAGATTCGTTAGCAGCGCCGCGCAGTTGGGGTCGGACCGAGCGTATGTACGTGGCACGTAGCAGCCGGTGCCTTCGTCCCAGACGGCGGCGGTCAAGGCGGTCACCTGGTTGCTGAGCGATCCGTAGCCATGGCCGGGGAGGGCGATCTCACCACGTGCCGGGACCGCGGAGCCATGTCCGCCGATGGCCAATACTCCCCCGACGGTGACCTGCCCAACGACGGGGCAAGAGGTGAGGCCAAGGCCACGCTGCTGCAGGTGGCTCAGGAGATTCTCCATCGTCGCACCGGGCTGGACCCGCGTCGTGTCGGGCCCGGCCGGTTCGATCGCGGTCAGGTGTCTTCGCGTGTCGAGCAACAGGACACAGGGACCGTCGGCGCCACGGTCGCGACCGACAGTCAGTGGGGCCCAGGTATGTTGGTAGCCGCTTGCTCGCAGGCTCCAGGAGTGCCGGTACGCCCAGTTGGCGAGAGCGACGACGTCTTCAGCGTCGCGGGGGGCGCAATACCAGAAGTCTCCCGGGTCGATCCCCCCGGACCAGTTGCGATACGGGCGTCGGTATGGCCGGAGGCCACGGGGCAGTTCGGGCGGCTGTCCGACCTCCGCGGCAATGGCTGGATACTCCCTTTTCAGGTTCAGGCGCATCGGAATGCCTCCATTTCCCCCTCGGACTGACCTGGGTCGGTTTTTCGCGTTTCCAGCGCCGATAAGTCTCTCGCTTCCGCCGCCGTGATCGGGGTACATCAGCCCGTGGCGGATTAGTACCCGGCGCACCATGATCCGCGATACGCCAAGGGTGCGTCGGTTACGGGCCAGTTCGTGGGCGATGTGCCGAGCGCCCAGTGCGGATGCTTCCGGCGCCCGCGCCGACAGGCAAGCCCGTGCCCAACCGGACACGCTCGTTGAGGTGCTCAACGCCATCTACGAGGTGGACTTCCTGGGCTTCTCCTATGGGTTTCGGCCCCGGCGCAGGAGCCCAGTGCGGTAATCCCGCACGCTGGGATCTGTGCGGGGGGCCGCCCGCAAGGGCGGTCCCTACCGCGATCAGATCCCCTTCTGTGGCTGGGAGAAATCTGCTACGCTCACTAAGGAGATATGAATCTCGTCTATGCCATGCCAGGCGATTCGTGGAGTTGATTATAGAAGGGATAGTTTGGCTTTGATCTTGGTTACCGGGGGGAGGGGTCATCTAGGCGCTAATCTGGTTCGCCGGCTGATGGACGACAGTCATCAGGTGCGGGTGTTGGTCCGCCCGGGTAACGACAACGGTGCCCTGCGGGGTCTGGACGTCCACGTGGTTTATGGTGACCTGCGCGATCGCGTCTCGCTAAATACGGCGGTGCGCGGCTGTGACCGCATTTATCACTGCGCCGCGCTTTTGTCGACGATGAGGGGCCGGGAACGGGAAATCTACGCCTGCAACGTGCTGGGCACCCGCAACTTGCTTGCCGCTGCGCGCGATGCCGGGGTCACGCGCGTAGTGGTGACAGGCTCCTTGAGTGCGATCGGCCACGACCCATACCGGCCGGTGGACGAGCAGATGCCATTTTATCCCTTTGGCAAGCAACTGCCATACTCCCACACGAAAGCGTTGGTCGAACACGAGTGCCTCAAGGCGGTGGTGGACGGTCTTGATACCGTGATCGCGACCTCAACGGCGATCTTGGGCCCGAACGACTTCACTCCATCGCGGATGGGTCGGGTATTGCTCGATTTCGCTCATCGTCGGTTGCCTGCGTATGTGCCTGGCGGGTTCGAATTCGTGTCTGCCGCCGATGTGGTTGAGGGCCATCTGCTCGCGATGGAGCGGGGCCGGGCGGGGCATAAGTATATCTTCTCCACCCAGTTTCTCGCCATGGACGAATTGATGGACCTCTACCAGGAGGTAACCGGGGTGAAACGTCCGCCGCTGCGGGTGCCTGAGCCGTTGATGGCCGGTATCGCCGCGGTCTCCGAGGCCATTGTGGGCCGGCTGTTTCCCAGCGTAGCGCTGCAGGTGACGCCGGCCGCGGTGCGGTTTTTGCGGATGCGTCCCCGGGCCGATTGCGCCAAGGCCCATCGCGAGCTGGGATACCGGCCCACGTCGATCGCGGATGGGGTCGCGGCGGCGTATGAATGCTTCCGCCAGCGCGGCCTGATCCACCGGGCGGGCCGAGCAGGCAGTGGCATCCGGCGGTCGGAGCGGGTCCGATGATAGCGGTAGCAGCCAGCGGTGGCCGCCCTGGTGAGCTACGGAGTCCGCCGAAGCTGCCGGGGAGCGTGCCCTGGTTTGGGCAGGTCGCCGCGTTCGCTCGTGACCCGGTCGGGTACTTGCGCTGGGGTCGGGACCGGGCTGGTGCGGTGTTCTCGTTCATGCTGCTCGGTAGTCGGGTGGTCGTCTTGTCCGGGCCGGCGGCGCAGGAGGCCGTGTTCCGCGCTGATGAGGCACTGCTCAGCCCTCGCGAGGCGTACCGGTTCATGGTGCCGGTGTTCGGTGAAGGCGTCGCTTACGGTACTGAGCCGGCGGTGATGGACGAGCAACTCGGTTTCGTGTTGCGCGCGCTGACCGCCAAGCGGCTGCAGGCCTATGCGGAGTTCATGGCTGAGGAAGCCGAGGCGTACTTCGGCACTTGGGGCGAACAGGGCGAGGCTGATCTTTTCGACGCGATGAACGAGCTGACCGTCCGCATCGCCAGCCGATGCTTAGTCGGGGAGGAGTTCCGGGCCCGGCTGACCGATGATCTGCCTCGGCTTTATCACGACCTGGAGGGTGGGATCCGGCTTGCCGGCTTGGTCAATCCTTACCTGCCGTTGCCTTCGTTCCGGCGCCGTGACCGGGCCCGGGACAGGATCACCAAGGTGATCCTGGGCATTATGGCCGAGCGTCGAGCCGATGGTGGCTCCTCCTCGGCTGAGGATTTCATTACGACGTTGATGGCGGCCCGTTACGCCGACGGCAGTCCGCTGCCGGACGCCATCGTCGCCGGTATTCTGCTGACGCTGATCTTTGCCGGTCAGCACACCAGCGCGGTGCTGGCCACCTGGGCCGGAGTGTTGTTACTGGAGCATTCGAAGCACCTCCCCGCAGTGTTGGCCGAACAACACCGGCTTTTAGTTGACGACTGGTCGATGACGTTGGGAAAATTGCGTCAGATGACTCTGCT
Source organism: Pseudonocardia sp. (assembly GCA_019244295.1). Taxonomy (GTDB): domain Bacteria; phylum Actinomycetota; class Actinomycetes; order Mycobacteriales; family Pseudonocardiaceae; genus Pseudonocardia. The sequence continues at coordinate 87 of JAFASX010000098.1, read as the reverse complement.
CGAGTGGTGCGTTAAGGAGGCGGAGCGGATGCGTCCGCCCCTCGTAGTGCTCATGCGGATGGCGATGAAGGAATTCGTTTATGGCGG
>JAFASX010000074.1 GCA_019244295.1 Pseudonocardia sp. | reverse complement strand
CGGCGAGCTGGAACCGGACCCGTTGCGCGAAGACCCGTTTGATGTGGCGGTGTGGCGGCGTTCGGCCGAGGGTGATCCGGCGTGGCCCAGCCCCTGGGGCCCGGGGCGGCCCGGCTGGCACGCCGAATGTGCCGCGATCGCCACTAGCGTGCTCGGCCTCTCGGTCGATCTGGTCGCCGGGGGCGAGGATCTGGCGTTCCCGCACCACGTCTATCAGGCGGCCATGGTCGAGGCTGGCACCGGGGTTGCCCCGTTCGCGCGGTCGCGCCTAGCGGTGGGCAGCGTCACCGTGAACGGGCAAAAGATGGCGAAGTCGGCGGGCAACCTGGTGCTGGTTTCCGAACTGCTGCGAGACCATTCGGCGTCGGCGGTTCGGTTGTTGCTGCTGGACCGTGACTGGTGGGAGAGCTGGGACTTTCGGCCGTCAAATCTGTCCGCTGCCGGGGACCGGCTACAGCGCTTGTACTCGGCGGCTGGTCGCCGAGGCCGGTCGGATCACGCGACCGATGATGTCATCGCCGCGCTGTCGCATGAACTGAACACCCGCCGGGCCTTTGACATTGCTGAGGAAGCTGGTGGTGAAGCTGCCCGGCTGGTCTTGCGCACACTCTCGCTGGGCTGAGTTGTTGAGCGGCACTGGTTTGCAGGGGCGACCGGATTTGAACGCGGTATCTGCACGGTGTTGGAAACCGGCTGCTCTGCCAGTTGAGCTACACCCCTTTGGCAATGGCGCCATGCTAGCCGGTGCCCGCGGCGGGCGGTTCACCGGCTCCCCCAATGATCTTGCGCCCGAGATCAGTCGCCGCCGCCAGCGGCGTCAGAACCGGTGGCGGGCCAACCTCGGCCTGCTTGTTGGTCGATCTTCGGTGACCCAGGCCAAAGCCGGCACCATCTCGCTGGTGACCACCCCGTGCTCGGTGGTCAGCTCATCGACGATGTCGAACGAAGCGCCGATTCGATCCGGACTGTCGATGATGATCGTGCACACCGGGACGCTGCGTCCGAGCTGCCAGATCCGGTCGCCGTGGGGTGGGAGCTGGCCGTGGAAACCCCAGATTCCGCGTAACACGGTCGCGCCTCGGGCCGCTGACGCCCGCAGCCGGCGCACCAACGCCCGGTGGATTGGTTCACCGCCGCGGCGGGACCGCTCGGAGGTGTAGACCATCAGCTTTTGCCACAATGGTGTGCCCAGGTGGTCCCGGCAAGGCAGAGGGTGCGGGCGGTTGATCAGTTCGCCGTCCCGTTTGCATACCCGCACCCGCTCCACCGAGACCATCGGCCGACGCAGCAGACCACCCAGTTCAGGCAGCACCCGCGCGATGGTCTGCCCCGTGCCCACCGCAATGATCATCATGGGCACCTCGGCATTGGTCGCGAAAAACCGCGCGCGGCTGCGTCGGCCGTGACTGGTGCCGTCCACGCCGAGGAACACTGTCGCGCCATCCACCCCGCGACGATGCAGCAGTTCGCAGATGGCGGCGAACGCTGGTGCTCGATAGACCCGTTCTTGCCGGCCGACGTAGACGGTGAGCTTGGTGGCCTCCCGCAACTCCTCCGGCAGTTCGATCGAGCCCAGCTCGTCGCGCACCAGCCGAGCCCGCTCCAGCGTGACCAGACCGCGATGTGCCAAGTCGCTCAGCTCGTCCGCCACCGCTTCGATTTTCGCCCGCGAATCCAGTGCCACGGAAACCAGCGGCAGGTCCTCCGACAGCGTGAGCAGCCGATCGGTGCGCAGCTGGTGCTTTGCACCGAACCCGGATATTCCGCGCAATAAGACACTGGTGGCGATCTCGTGGCGTCCGAAGAGTTCCAGCTGCGCGTCAGCGAAGAACCGGTCGCCGACTCGCTGCCGCTCGCCGAAATATGTGGTCAACTTCAGGTAGTCTTCGCTCAGAGCGCGCCTCCTAGCGCTCGGCCCACCTCGGCACCCACCTCGGCCGCGAGGATGCCCGCCAAGAGGCTTACGACGATGTTGGACAACAGCCCGGTGAGCTGTCTGTCCTCGCCGAGCCGTTGTGTTTCGAACATCCAGGTGGAGAACGTGGTATATGCGCCGACCGCTCCGGTGCCGGCCAGCAACACGGTCTCCGGCCGCAGCGTCATTCCGATGAGCAGGCCCAGCGCCACCGCGCCGGACACGTTCACGACGAGCGTCCCGTACGGGAAAGACCGGCCAACCCGCGCCGACACCTGGCCATCCACCAGGAACCGCAAAAGCGCGCCAGCGCCGCCGGCCAACGCGACACCCACCCACAGCAGAAGGTTCATAGTCGAACTCGCACTCGACGGACCGCGACCGTGGTGAGGTGAACCGCCAGGTACCCGCCGGCGATACTGGTCGCCAGGTAGGCGATGGCCAGTTCGTAATAATGGACATCGAGCATCCGCAGCAACTCGACCTGCATTGTGGAGAATGTGGTGAGGCCACCGCAGAATCCGGTACCCAACAGTGGGCGTCGGTAGGCGGATAGCGGTAGTCGTTCCTGCAGCCGTGTGATGAGGTAGCCGAGCATCAAGCAACCAAAGATATTGACCGAGAACGTCGGCCATGGCCATTCGCCTATGCGATACGGAAAAGCCTGGCTGAGCACCGCCCGCGTCACCGCACCGGCGGCACCCCCCACGAACACCGCGGCGAGCTCTCGTTTATCAGCCACACCCGTCCTTCCCCTCCCCGGCGGACGCACCGCTGAGGCCGCGCCTCTAAACCAGGCCGAAGTATCGCCTCGGCCGGCCGACTGCCCTCAGGGTAGCCGCGGGAGTCGGTGCGTGAGCGAAACCTGTCAGACCGTGCCCGTAGAGTGCCCAGTGTGGTAAGTGAGCTCCGCCTTAATCGCGGATTCGGGTCTGACGAGGCCGCCGCTCGTCGGCTGAAGGCGCTGGCGTGCACCGCGCCGTTGCACGATCTGGATGTCCGCAAGGCGCGTCTGGAGTGGGCGGATGCGGCGTGCTACCAGATGGCCGAGGTCGCGCTGCAGGTGATCGACCAGGTCACCCTCGCGATGGACTTCGATCGCGGCGCCGATCAGGAACAGGTGGTCCGGTGGGTCGTGCCGTTCGTCGCGGCGCAAAACCCTGATCGCGGCGCGGATGAGCACGAACGAGTTGGGCATTGGGTGGTCGAGAGCTTACTCAATGTCGGCAGTGTCGATCGTGGATTTCAGGTCGACTACGGCTCATTGAGCGCGGACGGACGATACGTGCGCCGTCGATTCGATTTCAAGTTGCTGGTCGAGCTGGCCGCCCCGGACGGCCGGGTCTACCTGCGTACCACGGATGAAGCCATCAATGTGCTGGTGGGGGCTCTGGACACCGATGTGGAATCTGCTCAGGTGGCCGCCGAGGTGAAGCTGGAGAATCTTATTCGGCGGGGCCGGCTTGGCGACGCTCGGTTGGCCGCTGAGCAGGCTAGATACCGGACTGTGCAGTACGCGGAGGCATTGCGCGGCAAGTTGGACGCCACGCAACGGGATGTTCGCTCGGTGGATTGGCTGACGGGTGTACCCGAGCTGATCGAAGAAGCATTGGCCCACGTTGAGTCGCGTTATCGCGCCGAGACGGCGATGCTGAGCAATATCGCCGACGCGCGGGACGAATCGACGGACCCCGCGCAGCGAAAGAAAGCCGCCGAATTGATCGCCATTGTGAACGAATGTATTCGTCGCCATACTCAGCTGCAGGCTCGGCTGCAGGAGGCTGGCGCCACATTCCGGGCCGAACAAGATCGCCAACAGTTCGCCGGCGGCGGGCGGCGGGCGGCGATAGACGTGTTTGGCCAGCTGCTGCGGCCGTGCCTGGAATTGCCGGTCAACGCTTCGGTGGCGCCGGTGACGACGTTTTTCGGGGCGGTCTCGGGGGTATCGGCGCCGTCTGTGCCGAGCCTCAATGGTCTGGTGGAGATGCTGATGGTGCCCTCAGTCGAGCGGGATCCATTCGGTGCGCCCGTCCCGGAGCCCGAGCTCATGCCGATCGAAGCGGATTCCCGAGGTGAAGCGCAATGGCGGGAGGTGGATGACCTCCTATGGCTGCCGGATGTGGTTCGGCGGCTGTCCGGGCTGTTGGCACAGGCTCGATCGCTGGACACCGAGTTGCCGAAGCTGGTCATGCTGCGGGTCATGCACGCGGTGGGTACCTCGATCGCCAGTGCCCGTGACCAAGGCGAGGAGAGCGTGTGTCTAGCTGTCGATGATGGCACCACGCTCGACGATGTCGAATTCGGCGGCAGTGATCTGTTGGTGACCACCGCCGCGCTGCGCGAAGCGCCGAGTTATGCGGCGGCGGCCCGGTGACGGCGGGCGTTGGGCTGGCCGATGCCGAGGCTGCGGCTCGGCTGGTGGCCTTGGGCATGCGGCCCAGACAGCCGCCGAGCAGGGACGCGGTCTACGCGGACCTGGTGAGCCGCTACGGCGAGGACGACGGGTTCAAAGACCTGGTGAACCATGTGGCGGCGGGCCTGGGGCTCGTCGTGCTCGCGGTCATGCCTCGGTCCGGGGCGGTGCTGGCGGCGACTGAAGATTCCGTATTCGAGATCAAGATGGATGAGTACGCTCGGCGGACGGCTCTGCACAACCGGCAGGCGGACAAGGTGCTGCATGGTCTGACCCATCTGGCGATCGCCGCGCTGGCGTTCCCCCGTCCCGATGATCTCGGCAATGACGCTTATATCGGCCGCGTCTCGGTCAACGCGGTTGAGGTGTCGGTACGCGAGGCGTGTCGGTTGCTCGAACAACGGGTGGCCGGCGCCGATACGGCCGATCCGCTGACCAACGCGCCGGAGCTGGAGCGGGTGTGGCGGGTGTACTTGCGTCGGCCATCGACGGCCGCGACCAAGGATGGCCGGGTCGCGTCGGACACCACCCGAGGCATTGCCGCGCGTGCCTTGCGGTTCCTGGCCGATCAGGGCTTTCTGGTTGCGCTCGACGCTGAATCAGGGACCTACCGGACCACGCCTCGGTATCAGGTTCAGGTGCGTGAACTGGCCGCGCAGCGGACTTTCGACGAGCTGCTGGCGCTGGGGGTACTGCCTGCCGCTTCGGCCGAGGCAAGCCTGCGCGTCACGGCAACCGAGGAACTGCTGTAGGGGACAGGGACATGTACGAGCTTTCCCGGGTTCGGCTGTTCTCGGTCGGCCCGCCCGGTGCGCGCTACCAAGATGTCTGCTTAGACTTTCGGGGCCTCGGCGCGCCGGTGCGGGCGCCGAGGCAGGTTGATCTGTTCGCGGCCGACGATTTGGAACGGGTTCCGCGCCGGCCGTCGCCGGCGTCGGTGCTCTATCTGGAAAACGGTGGTGGCAAGTCGGTTCTGCTCAAGCTGATCTTCTCGGTTCTGCTGCCCGGACGGCGTCAGGTCGTGGGCACCACGAATACCCGCGTGTTGGAAAAGTTCGTGCTTGCCGACGACGTCGCGCATGTGGCCCTCGAGTGGATGCATGCCGGCACCGGTGATCGGCTGGTGACCGGCAAGGTCTCCGAGTGGCGCGGACACACGGTGTCCGCGGATCCGGCCAAGCTGATCGACGCGTGGTACTCGTTCCGGCCGGGGCAGACGCTCGGCCTGGGCGACCTTCCCTTCACGGTGGAACAACGGAGGGTCACGCTGGGTGGGTTCAAGGAACGTCTGGACGCGGCTAACCGAGCCGAGTCGACGCTGCGACTGGTCTGGGCGACGGTGCACCGCGAATGGTCCCAGCATCTGATCGAGCTGGGCCTGGACCCCGAGCTGTTCGGCTACCAACGCGCCATGAACGCCGGTGAGGGTGAAGCGGCGGAGGCGTTCTCCTTTCCCAGTGACGAGGCGTTCGTCGATTTCCTGCTGCGGGCGGTGCTCGATCAGGAGGAGCCCGAGGAGCTCGCTGAGGTAGTCGCCGGTTACGCCGCGAAGATCGCGCAGCGGTCGGAGCTGGAGTTGGAGCGGGAGTTCGTCGAGGGCACCCTCGATCGGCTCGGTCCGCTGGCGGCGGCCGAGCTGGAGGCCGCCGCCGCGGGTGAGCGCGAGGCCATGGCCCGCCAAGAGGCCGACAAACTGGCTGGTTCCCTGCTTGCCCGCCGATCGACCGAGGCCGCCCGGCTGGAGATCGCGCACACCGCCCTGGACGACGCGACCGCCGCCGCGCGGTCCGCCGCCGCCGAGCAGCGGAGGATGCAGAGCGTTTCGATCGAGCTGCGGCGGCTCGTCGCGGAGCTGAAACACCGCGCCGCGACGCGGGCCAGGGATGACCTGCAAAAACGGCGAGATGACGCGGCTGAGCTCGCGGAGGCTTGGCGTGGGGTCGAGCCGGTGCTGCGCGAGCAGCTGGCGGCCGCCGAAGGCGCCCGGTTGCGTACGGTGGTCGCCGAGGAGCAGGAGCGGGCTCGGCCGGCGTTGGAAGCCCGGCAGGCCGCGGCGGCCGCGTTGGCCCGCGCGCTTCGAACGATCATCGACGACGCGCTCGACGGCGTACGGCAGGCTGAGCAACGCGCCGCTGACTCAGCGCGGCAGGCCCAGGCGGCCCGCGCACGGGAAGTTTGCTGCAGCGGGGAGGCCGCGAGGCACCGCGCCGCCGTCGACCAGGCTCATGCCGAACTCGGCCGGATCAGCGGGCTGATCTCTACGGCGGTATGCGACGGCGTGTTGCCCAGCGGTGACGACGTCGGGGCAGCGGCGGCTCGGGCTCAGGACGAGCAGCGCGCGGCGATCGGCGCGGTCGAGGACACGCTCACTGAGCTGGCCCGGCTGCGCGCCGCCCGGCGCGCCGAGGATGCTCGGCTGGCCGATGCGCGGGCCGGCGCCTCGGCCGCGGTGGCCGCGGCTGACTCGGCGCAGGCCCGGTGGCGCCGGGCCGACCTGCAGCGCGCCGAGCTGGCCACTGAGCCCCGGCTGGCGGAGCTGCTCGGGGCGGACTCGGTGCACCTCGACGCCGACGCGGCCGCGCTGCTGGAACGGCTCGCGGCCTCGTTGCGCGCTCTGCACGATGAGCGCTCCGCGCTGCGCGAAGCGCAACGTCGTGACCAGCGAACGTTGCGGGCGCTCGGCGAGGGTGGCTTACTGCCCGAGCCAGCTGAAGTGGAACAGACGCTGCGGGTGTTAGATCGGGCCGGCATCACGGCTCAATCAGGGTGGCGTTACCTCTCGCGGCTGCCCGAGCAGAACAGAAGCGCACTGCTTACGCTGGTGCCGCATCTGATCTCCGGGGTGTTGCTCAGTGATCAGTCGGACGTGCCACGGGCTCAGGAAGCCCTGACCGAGGCCCGCCTGCTACCCTGCTCGCTGATCGTTGTTGGCGCGACCGACTCAATTGATTCGACCGGAGCGTTCGCGCCCTTCGGGGTTCACTTCGTGATCGCGCCCAATCCCGCGATGTTCGATGAAGCGGCGGCTGGTCGAGCCCACGCGCAGCTGATCGAGGAGACTCGGCTGCGTGCGCAGCGACTAGCGGCGGTAGACAGCGTGCTGGAGCGAGACCGCGCGCTGGCCGAGCGGCTGCGGCAGTGGCGGCAGAGCTTCCCCCCCGGATCGCTGGACGAGCTGGCCGAGGCGAGCCGTCGCGCGTTGGCGGAGGCCGACGCGGCCCAAACCCGGGTGGCCGAGCTCACCGCCGCCGTCGAGGAGCTGGACCTGCGATCCGACCAGCTGGACAATTCGCTGCCTCGCCTGCGCGAGGCGGAGAGCATCGCGCGTGATCGCGCCGCCCGCCTGGCTCGGCTGTGCGAAGAAGCGGCGAAGCGATCGCGCTACGCCGAGGTGATAGCGCAGGCGACCGCGGCGGCCAGCGCCGCCGATGCGCAGGCCGCGCAGGCTCGCGCGGCCGCTGAACAGGCCCAGCGCGATGGCCAGGAGCATCTGCGTGCTCAGGATCGCCATGCGGGAGTTGTCGCTACCGCGCGCGACGATCTTGCTGAGTTGCCGACCGAACTGGTTACCGAAGCAGTGGTTAGCTCGCCAGCGCCCACCCAGCCGCTGAGCGTGTTGCGTACCGAATATCGTCGGGCGCAGGCCACGTACGCCGCTGTCGAGGTCGATGTCGACTTGCGCGCCGCGCTCAGCGCGGCTGAGCGGGAAGCGGAAGCGGCGCGGTCCGCGGCAGCGGCTTTGCCCGATCGGGTGAGGGAGCTGGCCAGTGACTTGCTGCGCGGCCCGGACGGATCGAGCGTGTCCGCCCGTCGGGCGGCGGCCGGACAGGCAGTCAGAACGCTGCGCGAGTTAGAAAGCCGGCTGCGGAGCGCGCACACCGAGCTGGCGCTCACCGACAAAAGCAAGGATGAGTACCGGCCGCAGCGCGTCGCGCTCGATCCCTACGGCGTGCCGGAGAACCTCGAGCAAGGGGCCGCGCTCATTGAGCGGGCCGATCGGGATCGTCGAGCGGTTGAGCTTGCCGCATCGGCGGCCCAGGCCCGCGAAGAGGCCGCGCAGGCGGCGGTCAGCGCGATAGCGGCAACCGCGACGGGTTTCGGTCGGCTCGCTGGTGCCCTGGATGAGCTGGCGCCGGCCGACGAGCCCGAAGAACCGGTCGATTTCGTCGGCGATGTCGACTTAGCCGCCGAGCGGCTGAAAGCCGTACGCGCGGCGGTGCGCGAAGCCGTCTCGGTTCGGGACCGCGCGGTCGCCGAGGTGCGGCGGTTAGCCGATGACGTCGCCCGCCATGCGCAAGACACCCGGTTCGACACCATCTCCAGCCCGGTCCGGCGGCACATCCTGGGGGTGTCCCGGGCCGAGATGCCCGGGCTCGCCCGAGAATGGGCAACCGCGCTTCGCCCCAGGCTGCGGTCGCTGGATGACGATCTGGTCAACATCGGTCGACACCGCTCGGGCATCGTCACCAGGTTGCAAGGCGTGGTGGGCGAGGCGGTACGCACCTTGCGGCTGGCTCAGCGTCTCTCGCAACTCCCCGATGGTCTTTCGGACTGGTCAGGGCAGCAGTTTCTGCGCATTCGCTTTGCCGAGATCGACGACGACGTGCTGCTGGCGCAGCGGTTGGGCGAGGTGGTCGACCGGACAGCGGCAGGTTATGTCAGCGGGGGGCGAGAACGGCGCGACGGCATGTCGTTGCTGCTCCGTGGGGTACGTGCGGCTATGCCCAAGGGCGTGTGTGTCGAGCTGCTCAAACCGGACGCGGTGCTGCGAGCCGAACGTCTGCGGGTTTGTGAGGTACGGGATGTGTTTTCCGGTGGCCAACAGCTCACCGCCGCCATCGTGTTGTATTGCACGATGGCGGCGCTTCGCGCGCACCAGCGCGGGGAGAGCGGCCGTCCGCACGCTGGTGTATTGTTTCTGGACAATCCAATCGGTCGAGCTTCGGCGAGTTACCTGCTTGAATTGCAGTTCGGTGTGGCGAAAGCGCTGGGAGTGCAGCTTGTCTACACCACCGGGCTGTTTGACACTGGTGTGCTAAGCTCTTTCCCGTTGATTGTCCGGCTGCGCAACGACGCGGCCCTGCGGGCGGGCCGGAA
>JAFASX010000009.1 GCA_019244295.1 Pseudonocardia sp. | reverse complement strand
CGGATCACAAAGTCAAACGCGCTGAACGCCAACCCCGCGGCCTGCAGGTACCGGGCGATCCCGGCCCGGACCCGCTCGGGCACATCGATAACCTTGTACCGCAAAGCGTCGTAGTCGCTGCGCCAGTCTAGCCGCGCCTTCTCGCTACCGGCGTGGATCGCCACCGGGAACAACCGGTCACCGACCGCCGTCACCCGAGCCTCGAACCGCTTGGGCTGCCACTGCTGAAACAGGTGCGCGGTGGACTCGACACCGTCCAGAGACTCCAGCTCGTCCGCCTGGACCCAACGGGTGTAGACCAGGGCCTCGCCGCCGGACTCATACAACACCGACTCAGCCAGCGGCTTCACAATCAGATCCCCGAACGCGGCGGCGAAACTACGCACGGCGTCGGTGTCGTTGGTAACCAGGGTCGGCGGCACGGCGAGGCCGGCCTGTTTCAGCAGGGCCAGCTGCCACGGTTTGTACGCGGCGTCGGCCAGCGCCGAGGGTGCGAGACCCACCGAACCGGAAGGCCGGCCAGCACACCGCCAAGACCGACCCGCGCCTGGGCACGACTAAACCGCAGCTCCGGCCCCGACAGCCCGAGCGGCATGACAAATTCAGTCGGCCGACCGTAATAGACCGCGGTGACCTCCTGAAGCGGCAGCTCATACTCGGCGCCGCGCACCAATCCGTGCCAACCGCCAACATCCGGGGTCAGCCTGGCCCCGAGCCTCATCGTGAGGGGAAGTCCGCGACGTTCAGCGGGATCCAGGCCACGCCGCGGGCATCGAGTTCCTTCCCAACCTGCACCGCCGCCCACTCCTCCTGGATGCCGAGCACCAGAATCAGCGGTTCGCGCCGGTCAGTCATCCGGGGTGGTGTAGGAATCGTCGATCATCTTCCCGTCCAGGTTGCAGGTCCGAGCATGCAACGTGTCATGAGCCGTCGTACGGTGCTTCGCGTGCACCGCCTCGTCCAACGGCTGGACTCGGCGCGCGACCACCCCGCGCAGGATGAACGGCCGGGCTGTGCTCGGGCCTTCCTCACTCAGCGGTCGCGCGCCCAGGTTAACCGGAAACCGCTGCACGGTCGGCATCAGAGGGTCACCCGCCGCCGCTGGCGGGGCATCGAAGGCGGTGGTCACGTCGCGGAACAATCCCCTCGACGGTCATCAAAAGCTGTCACCTGGACCGTGCCCGACCGTTCTGGCCTGGTCAATCCGCCGAATGCTGACAGGTCCACCACGCACGGGCCGAGGTCCGGTCACGGCGGGTACCCGGCCGACCCGCAAACGTTCATCGTCCGCTGGCGCGGCACGCTGGTGAGGGCGTTGTCAGGTTGTTTGGCGGTCGAGGGTGGCTGGACGTGCTGGCTCTGGAGGTGTGGTTCAGTGCTCAGGCGGTCAGGCGACGGTAGGCAGCTCGACGATCGGCACTGTTGCGTTGACCGATGACAGGCTCGGGCAGGGTGGGTTGATGCGTCGTCGCTGTGCTTGTGTGTCCGCGCCCGGGTCCGGCTTCGCGAGGTTCCGCTTCCCACCGGATGTGATCATGGTGGCGGTGCGCTGGTACCTGCGCTATGGGCTGTCCTACCGCGACGTGGAGGAGCCGCTGGCCGAACGGGGCATCGAGGTTCATCACGTGACGATCTATCGGTGGGTGCGGCGGTTCACTCCGCTGCTGATCGATGCGGCACGTCCCTGCCGGCACGCCCCCGGTGATCGCTGGTTCGTCGACGAAACCTACGTCAAAGTCACCGGCAAGTGGATCTATCTCTACCGAGCGATCGATCAGTTCGGGCAGGTTATTGACGTGCCGGTGGCGCAGAAGCGGGATCTGGCGGCCACTCGCCGGTTCGTCACCAGGACGCCGCGACACGGCTCACGACCAACCGAGGTGAGCACCGACCGCGTACCCGCCTACCCGCGAGTGCTCGACGAGCTACCGCCCGCCGCCCACCACCTCATGCAGCAGTACGCGAACAACCCCATCGACGCCGATCACGGCCGACTCACATCCCGGCTGCGACCAATGCGCGGCCTCACACGTCTGCCCTCAGCGCGAGTCATCAGCGCCGGGCACGCGTTTGTGCGGAACATCCGCCGCGGCCACGACGAACTCGGAGTCGAAAAACCCACGACGCCGCGGGTGGCGGCTGCCTTCGACGAGCTGGTCCCGGCGATCTGACCAACCGGGATCAACGATCTTGCCTGCCCAGCTTCGCACAACGCAACAGTCCCGAACCGGATGGGTACGACCCCCAACGAACCAGCGGGCTGGCCTCGGCCTGCGTCAGCTCAATCCACCAGCCTGCCCACACCCAACCGTGACGTCACTACCGACCCGACCGCCACTCCGGCGGTCCACGGTGAAACCCCTTTAGTTATTGATCGTCAGTTATTGTCGTCAAACGTGCCACAGATTGTTACTGTACCATCTCAAGCCATGCCGCTGATCGACGTCCAGTCGCGCATTGATTTTTTGCTCAGAAATCGAGCCGCACAAGTCCCTTCAGTACGCAACGAGCTGAATCGGTGGAACCGATTCCAGGACGAGCTCGACCAGTTGACCCGTACGCTCGAGGAGCTGCGTAGTCATCCCAAGACGCCGGACGAAGCCCGGGGGTTGCTGATACTGCCCCAGGCCACGGAGTTCCGGCAGAAGGCCGCGCAGCTGGTGGAGTCCTATCGATTGGCCGAGACCCGCTTTCTCCGCCCAACGATCAACATCGGGGTGAGCGGGGTCGCTCGGGTCGGGAAAAGCACCCTGCTGCAGTCGCTGACCGGCTTAGGTGAAGCCCAGATCCCGACTGGTTCGGGGGGAATCCCAGTCACCGCCGTGCGCAGTCGGATCTTCCACTCGGCCGCGCTGCGTCGGGCGGTGATCCGGCTGCACACCGAGCAGTCCTTCCTCGACGAGGTGATCGGGCCGTTCCACGCCAAGCTGGGGCTCACCGCACGGCCCACGTCGATCGAAGAGTTCCGACATTGGCGCTACGCCGAGCCATCGCAGGAGGACGATCCCAGACCGGGAGAAGTGGAGCACACCCGAAGGCTGATCGGCATGCAGAGGTCTCTGGACTCTTACGCCGCGGACCTGGTCGGTGGTGACCTCATCGTCGACAACCTCGACCAGCTGCGCGGCTGGGTCGCATATCCAACCAACGCCGAGCTGAACGCGGCAACAGGGCCGGTTGCTCGGCGGTACCTGGCGGTCAGGGACATGCGGATCGACACCCGCTTTCCGCGTTCCACGGTCGAGCAGCTCGGCATCATCGACCTGCCGGGTCTCGGTGAGATCGATCCGGACGCCGAGCAACGGCACCTCGCGGGTCTGCGCAACGAAGTCGACGTGGTATTGCTGGTCAAACGTCCGAAGGAGGGTATGGCCTTCTGGGGTGACAAGGACGTTCAAGCGCTGGCGCTGGTGGACCAGGCACGGGGCTATATCAGAGATCGACGTGACTTCGTGGCACTGGTCATCAACCGGGGCACTGACGATAAGCCGAACCTCATCGCCGACCTGACCGACGACATCCGCCGCCAAGTCAACGGCGGTATGGATGGTAAGTTCCTGACCGTCTACACCGCCGACGCCGCGTCGGCGGACTCGACCCACACCGATCTCCTGCAGCCGCTGCTGGCCTCGCTCGCTGACCGGTTGCCGGTTATGGACCGCCAGGTCCTTGAGGGTGTGGGGGAGGAAGCAGCCGCCCTGGCCGATCTGGTTCGCGCCGCGCTGGCCGACCTCGCCCGCGCGATCATCCAGCTCAAACGAAGCACGGCGGCACCCGCCGAGGACCTCGACGACCGAGTGAAGAAGCTGCGCGAGGACCTCGCTGTCGATCTCGCCGCATATCGTGAGGAGCTCAAGGAGCTTGTCAAAGGTGAGCAGGACGACGAAGACTTCGTCGCCGCGGTGGAGACCGGCTACCGCGACATTCTCACCTGGGTGAGCGGCGGTTTCGACGAGGGCAAGGACGCCTGGTGTCGAAGCGCGGAGCGCAGCATGATAGCCGAACGCAACGCTGCCCCGTTCGCCGTCGATCAGCTCAACCGCATCCGCGTGGAAGTCAGCCGCAGGTTCGGAACTTTGGACGACTTCTTCACCCGCCGCCTCGACGCGGTGTGGCGCAGGCTCGCCGAGATCCTGCGCAAGTCGACCGGGCAGCTACTCGACGATTCCGATGGAGAACAGGCATTGGTCAAGTTCAGAGCGCTGTTGGACGAGGGCAGCGAACCGTGCCCGGCGCTCTCCCGCGCGGTAGCCGATGTCCTGGACATCCGGCTGGACTATCTCACCCTGCTCTACCCGAGGATTCGTGGTCAGGTAGTCGACCTGCTGAACTTCGAGGTGGTCAACCCGGTGACCGATGTGCGCGAGCCACAGATCGTTGTGCCGACGACCGAGGAGGGCGCACAGACTCTCTACACTTTCATCATCGGCCGAGCCCGCCAGGCCGCGCATGTGATCCGCAACGAGCTGCTGAGCGAGTCGGTGGCACCAACCCTGGTGGTGCAGGCGTTCGTCGAGCAGTTCGACGATGCGCTCATCCGCTCCGCAGAATCGAAACGGGACTTCAAGCGCCTGGCCCGGAGCTTCCGGGACCGGATCTGGCCGGGGCTCTATGAAGGTATCGAGCTGGACGATGCACGAATCGCTCGGGTCACCCGGGCCGCGGAAGCCGTCGCGGAACGGATCGACGGATCAGGATCGAAGGAGAGGCCGTGAGCAGGACCAGCGAGCTGGACTTCAAGATCAGCATGCTCGGCCCAACGCGAGTCGGGAAGACCTCGATCGTGGCGAGCATGCTGCAGGGAGGCGAGCAGCTGCTCGTCGGTACCCCAGTCACGATGCGGCCCGATGACCCCGCGACCGAGCGCCGGATCGCACTAACCCGCCAAGCTTTGCAGGGTGCGCTCCAGGCGGGCGAGTTCCGCCCGGGGAGCTTGCAGAGCACCAACGAACCTGATCACTTCAAGCTGTTGCTGGACTCGGGCGTCGAGGGGACGGCCATTCGGTTCGACCTGCTCGACTTCCCTGGGGAGTGGCTGAACCCGGCCACCCGCCCCAGCCTTCGGCAGCGAGACTGGGAGGACTGCCTGGCGTTCGTTAAGCAGAGCAGCGTGCTCATCGTCCCGGTCGACGCGGCCGTACTCATGGAGGCGGCGCGGCAGGAGTACCGCCGCGCGTGGCCCGCGATTCTGACCACCGACGAAGTGCGCCAGGTTGCCGGCGACTGGGCCGCCGGCCGCAAGGCGGCGGGCAACGAGCCCGCGACGCTGTTGTTCTGCCCGGTCAAGTGCGAGTTTTACTTCGACGACAACGGAGGTCGATGGAACAAGTCCGAGGAGCTGCTGAACCGCTTCCGAGACGAGTATGGACACATCATCGATCGGGTTCGGGGTGAGCATCCAGGGATCCAGCAGCTGTACTGCCCGGTCGACACGATCGGCTGTGTGGAGCTGATCGACTCGGAATGGATCCCTATCCAAGATAATGTCGCGGGCTGGCGTTTCGAACCGGTGTTCGGGCTGCGACCTGACGCGCTCAGCGGTCGAGCACGGTTGCGGCCTAAAGGAATCGATGACGTTCTCGCGGCACTGTGCCGCCAGCTGCTGGAGGTTCGACAGACCGCTGAACGTCTGGACGCCGAAGAGGCCCAGCAGGAGAGCTCTCGGTTGTGGAAAAACGCGAACCGCAGCGAAGGACTCCTCCGGAATATGAAGCTCTGGATCACCGGCGAACGGAAGCGTCGCAAGGTCCGGGCCGCCCAGTTCGGGCGTGAGGCCGAGGTAATGCGCCACCGGGTAGAGGCCTTCGACAAGGCCGTCGAGGACATAGCCAAACGGCCCTACGGTCGCCGTGTGCGAGTTCTGTAACGGATGATGGATACCTACCTCGAAACCCGCGGTCGCGAAATAGGCCAGGCACACAAGTTCCTGGGGACGCAGCCCGCGGACACCTGGTGGAGCCAAGGCTACGGTGAGCTGACGAAGTTCACTAACCCCACGATTCTGGTCGAGCGCGATGACAACGGTTGGCGGCTCTATATCGGAGCCATCCCGTCGAGCAGGCATGATCCGTACGGCGCTGTCAACCGAGTCAATATCGTCGCCGAGTCGCCCGGCCGCGGCGACGACGCCACCGATGCCATCGTGCGGCTGGTGGACGCCTACCTGCGGGACATCGCGGAGAACCGCGAGCCAGGAGAGGCACGCCATGCATTAGATGAAGCGTTCCCGGAGGAAGTTGTCGGCAGGCTCTACACCGACTCGGCGTCCACCGAGGAAGTGCGGGGCCGGCTGCTCATCGCGTGCGGCTCTTTGAGCCCCGCGGTATCGGCCGAGGACCGCGGCGATTCATGGATCGCGCCGGTTCGCGGGGAGAAAGGGCGTGCCGCGTTCGTGGCCCGGGTCCGTGCCCTGGTGCAAGGCGAGCTCAACGGAGCGGCGATCTTCGTCAACGTCGTCGACGACCCGGCCGCTTTCGCGCTTCGGCACGACGACTCCGATCTCGCGGTCCTGGTCGTCGACCCTGAAGAGCATCTTTCGGAGGAACCCCAGTCGCTGATAAAAAAAGACAACCGGCCGATCACCACGCCGTCGCCACCAACACCCCGGACCTCGCACCAGCCGCGAGCACAGCTGCTGATTCGGGTGTTGGCGGCGGCATTGCTCACGCTGGCGGCGGTGATCGGCCTGGTGTGGTGGCTCCTGAGCTTGAAAGGGGTAGAAGCGGCATCGGCACCAGAAAGAACGTCTATCAGCTCACCCTTAAAACCCCGAGGTGGTCCTTCACTCAACACGTCACTGAAGACCAGGATGGATCAAACCGGTTCTTTTTCGATGGGATGGCGACCTGGGAATCGAAGGATCATCCTGATAGCCGTATCACCGGAGTGCTAGAGGTCCGTGGTCGACGCGATCCGTATCGTCGCGCATTCGACAAGAGCATTGAGGAACTGGAGAAGAAAGCCCCAGTGAAGCCGAGCAATCTCGGCGGATTCCTGCGATGGGTTCCTGGAAGCAGTTACTTCCTGAAACGGATACCCGGCGTTATAGGTGTCTCCGTGGACTTGCGGATTGGTCAGGAGCTACAGACAATGAACGGAGAAGTGACGTTCGAAGTGGAGCCGGACCGGCATGGCGAACTGATCACAGCTGAGCTAATCTCCATTGAGGATCATCCAGCCTCCCCATAGGGCGACAGTTACTCCGTTCAGTCGCCGCGTCCGCCGATGAAGACTCGTGCCATTGGATTGTTCGACTGTCTCAGTACGGCAGGCCTGCCGCAGCCGCGATGTCCGCGATCCGCCGCCGGCCTTCGGCCCTGCGTTCGCGGCGAGCCTGGAAGGCCGAGTACGTCTGAGAGCTTGACACGGCGGTAAAGCGTGAACTCACCAAACGAGCCAGCGAGCAACCTCAGTTCGTCCAAACGCATCTTGGTCGGCAGGCGTCGAATCGATGCGCGTAGCACGACCGAGTACTCCTGAGCCTGGCATGGGAACCGGTCAGTCGTCGGCCTCGGCCAGACCTACGGACACAAGACACCCGTGCCGCCGAGGCCGCAGCAACCGTTGGCACCTTAACTAGGTATTGCTGGCGGTAGCACTGTCGCTGGCGCAATAACTTGCTCTAGTGGCAGCGCCAACTCCGGTGACCGCAGACCGCTCACGCCACCGAGGATGGCGTAGCTAGCCGAATGACTAGCCTAGCTACCGGGTGCGTAGTGGCCAACCAGCGTGGTGAGGCGGGCTGGCCGACGGGCTGGCCAGTGCTCCACCAGCTGGGCCAGTACGACCCGGGATAGAGGTTGGATGCGGGCCCACTGGGGGGCCAGGTCGCGGGCGGCTTCCATCATGGTGATCGCGTGCTCCCACTGGCCGAGATCCACGGCGGCAGCGGCCAGGTGGATGCGGTGTCCGGCTTCCCAGAACGCGGGCACCGCACCAGCGGCGGGAGGCACGTGGGTGGCGAGCTGGAGCGCGCGGTCGGGGTGGCCGGTGCGCACCGCTTGGTCCACTGCCTGCATGGCGGCTACCCGGGGGCCGAACACGCCGGCCTCGCCGATGCGGTCCTGTCCGTCGCGGACGGCGGCCGCTGAGGCGACACGGAGTAGTTCGGCGGCGCGGTCGCCGTTGCCCCCTCGGGCGGCGGCGCTGGCGGCGTTGAACAGCAGGGAGCCGAACACGCCGACCTGGTCGGGGGCGGGGGCGGCGAGCATGCTGGGGTCCAGGCGTTGGGCGGCCCGCACCGCGATGCGTTCGGCCTCGGCGTAGTCGCCCTGGCGGACCAGAACCCAGCACAGGTAGCGCAGCGCGGCTGCCTCGTCCAGCTCGGGCCTACTGGTGTGCGGGGCGACCTGGAGGGCGCGGTGGGCGGCGTGGGCGGCAAGGTCGGTGAGCTGGAGCCGGCCGGCGAGCCCGGCGGCCAACCGGTAGCTGGTGGCAAGCAGGGCGGCGGCGTGGGCGGCGTGGTCGCCGTCGCTGGCGTGCACGGCGCGACGGGTATCGACCATCAGGGCCGGCAGCCCGGCCAGCATCTCGGTGTGCCGGCCGCCGAGGTAGTCCGCCCAGGCCGCTCCGGCGGCGGCGGTCAGCGACTCCAGCGGCAGCACCTCGGCGGTCTCGGCGAACTCGGGTAAGTCGAGGGCATGCACAGCGCGGCGCAGCTGGTCGGCGCCCTCGCTGTCTCGCTCGGCCGGGGCCATGCCTAGCAGCTCGGCCGTGGTGACATGCAGGGCGCGGGCCAGGGCGGCCAGGGTGGCGCCTCGGGCGGCCTTGCGGGCGCCACGCTCCAGCCGGGAGATGGTGTCCACGCTGACCGCCGAGGCGTGCGCGAGTTGTTCCTGCGTGAGGCCGTGACGCACCCTCAGCCGTTCCAGGTTGGCCCCCAAGCTGTCCAGCATGAACCCCAATGATAGGCGCCTTACGCCGGGTTGCCGCCGAGTTGGCGCCCAAGTTCACAGCTGGCGCCCTGTATTCCAGGGCACGATGGCCAGCAACCTACGGGGTGTGCGTGACTTTGGCGCTCTGACCTGGCGCGACCTATTCAGCTTCCATCTGGCGCGGCTGCGGACCTGGCGGTGGCGCCTGGCCCAGCGGCGCAGGCGTTCGGCCGGGCGGTGGGCGTGGTGGCGCGGTGAGCACGCTCTACCATATGCATGCCCGCCTGTTCCGGGGCAAGACGTTGGGCGACTCGGACGCCGAGTATTTGTTCCAGAGTCAGGACACTCCCAGCAACAGCTCAGCTCTCGGCCAGATTGGACTCCACGGCCGTGCCCACTGGACATGTCACACCAGTGCCGCCGAGGCCGCAGTAACCGTATGGCACCTTAGCCAGGTATTGCTGGTGATAGTCCTCGGCGTAGTAGAACGCGCGTAGCGGAGCGATCTCGGTACTGATCGTGCCTTGACCGGCGTCGGTGAGCGCCCGCTGGTAGGCATCACGGCTGGCCTGGGCGGCGGCCCGCTGGGCGTCGTCGGCATAGTACACGGCCGAGCGGTACTGAGTGCCCACGTCGTTACCCTGCCGCATCCCTTGAGTCGGGTCGTGGCCTTCCCAGAACAGCTTGAGCACCATCTCCAGCGAGATCCGTGCCGGCTCGAAGACCACTAGCACCACCTCGGCGTGCCCGGTCAGCCCGGAGCAGACCTCTTCGTAAGTGGGGTTGGCAGTGATACCGCCCGCGTAGCCGACCGCCGTGGAGTACATCCCATCGGCTTGCCAGAACAGCCGCTCGGCGCCCCAGAAGCAGCCCATGCCGACCACCAGGGTGGCCGTGCCCTCCGGGAACGGCGGCTTGATCCGATGACCGTTCACATAATGCAGCTCCGGCACCGGAAGCGGGCTATCCCGCCCCGGCAACGCCTTGTCCGCTTCTACCATCTTCGTCTTGTCCCGCCCGAACCACGCCATGTCGCTGAGGCTACGCCCCAAGCCGGCGACACATTCCCTACCCGATTCCTACAATGTGGTGACGCCACCTCAGAGATCGCTGGCGAGTGGGATCTCTGCGAGCTTCGGTGAGCACATCCACTCCCGCAACGTGCGGGTGGCATGCACGTCGTCAGCGTTATACCGCAGCAAGCGCTCTCGCTGCGCGAGCACCGGAGGCTGCCCGTCCAGCCCTACCGCGTCGCGGTACCAGCGCATGGAGTTCTCCCCTCCAGCCTCCGGGTCGGCCCAGGTGAACCCGGCCACCGGGGCGATCCGCTTGAGCCCCTTGCCATGCGCGCACAGAAACCACTCACTGACCACGGCGAATAGGTCGATCCATTGCTCGGAGGCGACGAACTCGGCCACCTCGGCGCGCCCGGGCACCCCGGGCTGGCCGCCGAACCGGTCAGCCGAGGCAAGCAGCCAGCGGTTCTCCGCCTGCTCGTTGTAGCAGTACGCGGCGAAGCTGAGTCCATGCTGGCGGCAGCGGCCGCGCAGCGCCGTCAACCAGCCCCAGAACTGAGCGAACGAGCGCGCCTCGTCGACCGTGGGCAGCGGCTGCCAGGTGACGAACGCACGGTAACCGGTCGGCTCGCCCAGCAGCTCGGCCACGCTGGGCCCGGACGGCACGGACAACAGACAGCCCCACAGGTATGCCCCGGACTCCCCAAAACTTTCCATATCAATGTCAACCTCGACATCCGCCCTGGGCATCGGCACGCTGGCCACCCGCCGCACCACCGGCAAACCCCGCAGCCACGCCCTGGCCAGCGCGACCGCATGAGCGAAAGGCACCCCATGCAGCACCACCGGCGGCTCGGCGGTCGGTTCCAGGGCGGCCAGCTCGACCACTGTGGCTACCCCCGCGGCCCGCATAGCCGCCGCTTCTTCCCCGCGCAGCACCAAGCTGACGTCGCTGCGGGCAGTGAGGTCTGCCTCACAGGTCGGCCACCACACACAGTGCCGGCACTCGGTGATCTGCGACGCGCTAGCCAGCGCGGGTGCCTGGTTGACGGCGGCGGTAGCCACCGCCAACCGGTCGGAGAATCGGGCGTCATACTCGGCGAGCGTGGTACGCCCGCCCGGCCAGGTCGGCACCGATAGCTCATACCAAAGCACCACGTCAGCGTCCATCCCGATCACCGCGCCGAACGCCGGACCGCGCGCCGCCCTGCCCACGGCCTGCAGCATCCGGGTCAGATGCGCCAGCCGCAGCTGGTCACGCGGGTGGTTGCGATAACGCCGCGACTGATCGACCTGGGCCCGCTCGACATACGGCTCTGCTAATGCACTGGTGAGCGCGCCAGAGCCCGGATCAGACACCCGATGGCGCACAACGATCAGCGGGCGGTAACCGCCACGCTTGGCACGCACCAACAAATCAACGTCGCCTCCCCGCCCCGCTTGGAGATCGGGTGGCAGCATGGCGTTCCAGATGAAATCCGCACGGGCCGCCATGGCATCCATCGTCGCCCGCTGGCGCTCGTGCGCCGTGCCGGGCGGCACCGCTAACCAGCGAGGCGACCCAATCAGCTCAACCAGCCGCCGGCCGACCACGTCTTGGTGCGCTAGCGTATCGGTCCGCCGCTGCTCGAGTACCGGGTCAGGCGCGGCACGCGGCGCGTCGGCGGCAGCCGGGTCATGGTCGAGATGCACCCGGCGCCGACAGCGAACCACAGCCGCCGCGTCCAGCACGACTCGACCCGCAATCACCGCCACACTTAGCAGGGTAGAGACCGCCCCCGACAAAGACATGCACACCAGCGGTTGTGTGTGCTCCCAGCCGGTGTCAGATCGGCCAGCGGTGTGGGCCCTCGGGTCGTCGAGCCAGGCGTGCGTAGATCACCGGCCTCGGTGAGCTTATCCGCGAGCACTGCCAGCCGGTCGCGGGCGTGTCGCTGTTCCTCAGCGGTCATCGCCACAAGTTCCTTCAAGACAACGGTTCATCGGCCCGTAGTCGCGCGGATACCTTAGCCAAGAACGAGAGTCGATTAGGGGAAAGGTCAGCGGCTGGTATCCGATCGCACTATGGTGACCACATGAAGCGTCGGCGGGCACGGTCTTCCAGCGATAATGCGTCGACCGATACGCGGAGTAAGCGCGAAGTGATCACTGTGGGAAACGCCAAGCGAGCGATCGCGGTAGGTAAAATACTGATCCCAGTACTGATGCCAGTCCTGATGCGGGTGATCTCAATCCTTCGCGGCGCCTGGGACGACTGGCAAGCCAGGCGATTGGGTGTACCGGTCAGTGAGCTGGGCCGCTACAGCGGCAAGGGCGGCGCGCTGCACGCCCGGATCTCTCGGCTGGCGACCTCGATGCGTGAGCTGGCCGCCTCAACCAACAGCGGTCCCCGCGCCGCCCAGGTGAACCAGTTCGTCACCACCGCCGAGCCGAAGCTAGCGGATATGTCCGCGGCCGTACGGGCCGCCGAGCTGATGCCCACCGTGCGCCGCCGCGCCGCGCACCGGGCGGTGGC
The DNA here is from genome assembly GCA_019244295.1 of Pseudonocardia sp. Lineage (GTDB taxonomy): Bacteria > Actinomycetota > Actinomycetes > Mycobacteriales > Pseudonocardiaceae > Pseudonocardia. Next base: position 83,405 of record JAFASX010000009.1, on the reverse strand, counting down.
TCATGAGCTGGACCAGATGGAGCCGGAGCTGCTGCGACTGCTCGGTGTGTCCCCGGGCGGTGTGTCGGTCGGTGTGTCCTCGGACAATGGTGTCGCGCGCGCATGAAAACCCAGCTAGTAATCTGGCCGCTGGTGTTGCTGGGGCTGCTGCTCAGCGCCGGTACCGCCTTTGCTCACAATGTGCTGATCAGCAGCGACCCCGGTGACGGAACCAGCTTGTCATCCGGTCCGGCCAACGTCAGTTTGCACTTCGACCTGCCTGTGCAGCCATCGTTCAACACCGTGACAGTGGTCGGGCCGGATGGCGGCCAATACCAGAACGGTCCGGTCAAAGTAGACGGTTCCACCGTCACGGTGGCGGTAAACTCACTCGGACCAGCCGGCCGTTACACGGTTGGTTATCGGATCGTCTCCGAGGATGGCCACCCGGTCACCGGCTCGGTCAGCTTCGTGCTGACCCAGGCCGGCACCGGCCACCCGGCGCCAGCCACCGCGGCACCGGCGCCTTTGCCAAACGCCGCCGACAGCCCGCGCGGCCGCGGTGGCGGCCCCCTATGGCTTTGGGTTCTGGGCGCCGTCTTGCTGATCGCTGGCGGCGCGGCGCTCGTTGTGCGGATCAGAAAGCACTCCCGTTTGCCCGGCTGACCCTGGCTCGTTGATCCGCCCCAGTGAGTGAAGGCTACCCATATTGTCAACATGCGTACCTGACAATATGTTCGCGCTACGAACGCATCCGATACGGCTGGCGCACATCAGTTGAGGCATACAGGGGCGGGCATGGGACACGAGCACGGACATCACGCAGCCAGCGCCTCGGGGCGCCATCTTCGCGCGCTTGCACTGTCATTCGGGCTCATCGCCGCGTTCACCGCGGTGGAGGTGGTGGTAGGGCTGGCCGTCGGCTCGCTGGCGCTGCTCTCCGACGCCGGGCACATGCTCACCGACGTGTTCGGCGTCGGCCTGGCGCTGGTCACCGTTCTGTGGGTACACCGCCGCACGCCCAGCCCCCGGCACACCTTCGGGCTATACCGAGCGGAGGTGCTGGCCGCGCTGGCCAACGCCGTGCTGCTGGTCGGGGTAGCAGGGTTCATCGTCGCGGAAGCCGTTCGTCGGCTCGCTGATCCACCGACGGTAGCCGGACTGCCGGTGCTGCTCACAGCGGGTGCCGGTCTGATCGCCAACTTGGTAGCGTTCTTAGTGTTGCGCGCGGGTTCACAGGAAAGTTTGAACATCCGCGCGGCCTGTACCGAGGTGATCTCGGACACCGTCGGCTCAGCTGGGGTCCTGCTCGGCGGGGCACTCACGCTCGTCTTCGGCTGGCGGTGGGTCGACCCGGTGGTCGCGATCGGGGTCGGCCTGTTCATCCTGCCTCGCACAATCCGGCTGGGCGCACAGGCACTGCGCATCCTGATACAGAGCACCCCTGGTCACCTCGACCCAGACGAAGTGAGCATCGCGCTGACCCAGCTCGATGGTGTGGCTGACGCGCATGACGTGCACCTGTGGACACTCACGTCGGGCATGGAGGTAGCCTCTGTGCACCTGACCGCAGAACCGAACACCGACCCAGTGACCGTGCTCAATCTCGCCCAGACGCTGCTCGCCGATCGGTTCGGATTGGAGCACGCAACCGTTCAGGTGGAACCTGTCAACTCAGGCGCACGATGCCGCGTCCCCCACTGGTGACCCTGGCGGAACCTGCGGCTGGACCATCCAGCCTAAGCCAGTTGGCGGTCTCTAGGCCAAGTGTGCGTCTGCTAACGTGTGGCAGTCTGAACCTAGCTGGCCTAATTACTTAGGCCAAACGCGCGATCCATTAGTAGTATCGGGACCGTCCCGGATCTGGCCGTAGCAGTTATGGAGTATTCCCGGGGGGACATGAGACGGCAGACGATGCCGCCTCTGGTGAGATCGCTACCAGAGACGGACGAAGCTGGGTGCGCAGTCAATCAAGCTGAGTCTGAGAGTGGCGGAAAAACGGGAGGTTCGGCCGACCGGAGTCTGGGCGGGTCGAACGCTAAGCCGGCACGGCGCTGGAGGCGGACACTACGCGTTCTGTGCTGGGTCGGCGCCATGACGGTTCTGCTGAATCTGATCACCGCCACGATCTTAGTCATCACTATAGACACCCCAGGAACAACTTCCCCCGACCCGGTGACGTGGCGGACGGTCGCCAGGAGTTCCGGGTTGTTGGCGCTGGCGCTGCTCGCGGTCTCGGCGGTCGCCGGAGTAGCCACGTCCGGTCGGGACTCCACCGGCGCCCAGCCTTATCGATTGACCGGACTACACACCTGGGTCGCGGCGTTCGCTGTCGTCTTCACCACGGTACATCTGGCTTCGGTGGTCGTGGTAGCCCAGTTCGGTGTGGGGTGGTTGCAGCTCGCCGTACCGTTCACCCGGTCGCCTGGGCGAATCGCGCAGGCCTGCGGGGTGCTCGCCGTCTACCTGATGGTCGCGGTGGTGCTCACCTCGGCGCTGAGGGCACACCTGCCTTGGCGCTGGTGGCAGCGGATACATCGGCTGGCTTTCCCGCTGTTCGCCCTGGCGACGGCGCACAGCGTACTCGCCGCATGTATCACCACGCCGTTGTTGGCCCCGGCGATGCTGAGCACCGTCGGGCTGTGCGGGTGTCTGTTGGCGGCACGGTGGCGCGCTCGAGGCCAAACGGACCCAGTTGCGTCGACATCGGCCGCCGAGACGGAGCCACCCGATCCCGGACAACCGACGCCGACGCCGCAAACGTGCACCCTCTCCTTGCTGATCTCGCAGATCACCTGGGAGGCGGACGGGATCATGTCGTTGCGGCTTTCCTCAACCGATGGATCACCGCTGCCCTCGTGGACCCCGGGCGCTCACATCGACGTAGCGCTGCCGTCCGGACGGGTCCGCCCCTACTCGCTCTACGGCTCCCCCGCTGACCCCTACCACTACCACATCGCGGTCCTGCGCCAGGACGCCGGACAGGGCGGCTCGCGGGAGATGCACGACCAGCTGCGGATCGGCACCCTGCTGCCGGTTAGCCCGCCGCGCAACCACTTCCCGCTGGTCGCGGCGCCGTCCTATCTGCTGCTGGCCGGCGGGATCGGCATCACCTGCCTACTGCCGATGACCCGAGTGCTCACGCGCAATGACGTGCCGTGGCGGCTGGTCTACACCGGGCAGTCGAGGTCGCAGATGGCCTTCGTCGAGCGAGCCATAGCACTGGACCCCAGCCGAGTGCGGATCATGCCGACCGACGAGATGGGACGCCCTGACCTGGCCTCCTTGATCGCTGCTCAGCCGCCGGGCACAGCGGTGTATTGCTGCGGACCACCTTCGATGATCCAGATGGCGAGCGAGCTGGTCGAGGCCCGCCTCGACCTCACCCTGCACACCGAGCAATTCGCCCCGGTTGCGCCCCAGGACGGCGCCCCGGTCACTTTGGACCTGCGGCGAACCGGAGTGACCGTGCAGGTGTCCCAACACGAGACCCTGTTGCGGGCGGTAGCGCATCTCGTCCCTCAGTTGGCCGGCGGGTGCGAGCAAGGAATCTGTGGACGCTGCCGAGCCACCGTCCTTGAAGGGGCGCCGCAGCACCGGGACAACCTGCTCACCGATCGGGAACGCGAGGCCGGCACGATGCTGTTGTGCGTCTCCCGGGCGCGCGGTGATCGGTTGACACTAGACCTGTGAGAGACCTGTGAGCGAAGTTCGGCACGATCTGAGAGGCTCGATCTCGCCTGGACTGCCTTCGCCCACGCGCCTAGCGTTGCCCACGAAGGTCCGCGACGAACGAGGAGGCGCAGGCGAGATGACGGAGCTCCAGCGGTTCCACATGCTGATCGGCGGCAAGGCGATGGAGGCCGCGTCGGGCGCTGTGTTCGAGTCGCAGAACCCTTATACCGGCCAGCCGTGGGCGGTGATCCCAGACGGTGGCCCAGAAGATGTTGACGCGGCTGTCGCGGCCGCCCGATCGGCGCTGGAGGGCGAGTGGGGTCAGCTCACCGGGTTCGCCAGGGCGGGTTTGATGCACCGGCTTGGTGACCTCATCGGGCAGAACGCGCAGCGGCTGGCCCGGTTGGAGGTCAACGACTCCGGCAAGCTGTACCGGGAAATGATCGGCCAGCTCAACAGCCTCGGTACCTGGTACCACTACTATGCCGGGCTAGCTGACAAGTTGGAGGGCCGCCAGATTCCGGTGCCCAACCCGAACTATCTGGTCTACACCCGCCGCGAGCCGGTCGGCGTGGTCGCCGCGATCACACCGTGGAACTCCCCGCTGCTGTTGCTGACGTGGAAGTTGGCGCCAGGGCTGGCCGCCGGCTGCACATTCGTGATCAAGCCTTCGGAGCACGCGCCAGCGTCCACGCTGGGTTTCGCCGAGCTGATCGCTGAGGCGGGGTTCCCGCCCGGCGTGGTGAATGTGGTGTCTTCGCAGTCCAGACGGACCGGCGCCGCGTTGGCTGGCCATCCCGGGGTGGACAAGGTCGCTTTCACCGGGTCGAGCGCCACCGGGCGGGCGGTAGCGCACGCGGCGGCGGAGAACCTGAACAAGGTAACGCTGGAGCTGGGCGGTAAGTCACCACAGATCGTGTTCCCGGACGCCGACCTGCAGGCCGCCTCCAATGGGTTGGTCGCCGGAGTGTTCGCGGCCACTGGACAGACCTGTATGGCCGGCTCGCGGTTGATCGTCCACGAATCGGTCCACGATGAATTGATCGGGCTGGTGTCCGATAGGGCCGCCCGGATCAAGCTCGGTGACCCGAACGATCCGGCAACCGAAATGGGCCCGGTGGCCAACCGGCCGCAGTATGAGAAGGTGCTCGGCTACCTGAAGACCGCCGAGTCTGAGGGCGCCCGGGTTGCTTACGGCGGAGCGGCGGACGACAGTCTCGGCGGCTATTTCGTCAAGCCGACCGTACTCACCGGCGTCGGCCCCGGCTCCACGGTGGTCCGCGAGGAAGTATTCGGACCCGTGCTCTCGGCGTATACGTTCTCCAGCGAGGAAGAAGCGCTCAAACTGGCTAACGACAGCCCGTACGGGCTAGCCGGCGCGGTGTGGACAAGGGACGTGCACCGAGCCCACCGGGTCGCGGCCAAGATCCGCGCCGGCACGGTGTGGATCAACGCCTACCGAGTTGCGGCGCCGTCGGTGCCCTTCGGCGGCTACGGCGACTCCGGACTCGGCCGGGAGAACGGCGTGGAAGCCGTCAACGAGTACACCGAGACCAAGTCGGTGTGGGTGGAGCTCACCGGCGGCACCCGCGACCCCTTCACCCTGGGTTGAACACCTACCCCGGCACCCATCCCGGCGGCTTCCCGGCACCCATCCCTGCTGACGCCAGCGGTCCCGCCAGCGTGGGTCGCGACGCTCGACCGCTGGGAGGTAGCGGCTGATGCGGGCTCGGCCGATCCGAGAACCGGCGCTGTGCGAGGAGCTGGCCCGGCGAGTCATCCGGGATTATCCGGGTAGGGCTCGGCTGATCATCGATGGCGCGCCGCCAGCCCGGCCAGATGCGCTAGCCGACAGCCTCGCGACCAGGCTGCGGGTGGAGGGCCGACCGACGCTGCGGGTCTCGGCGAGGGATTTCCTCCGTCCGGCCTCGATACGGCTAGAACATGGTCACACCGACGCCGACGCGCTGCTGTCGAGCTGGCTCGACGAATCCGGGCTGCGCCGAGAAGTACTTAAGCCGGCCGGTCCACACGGGTCAAGATCTGTGTTGCCCAGATTGTGGGACACGACAGTGGAGCGCGCATTTCGAACGAATAGGGTAGAGCTAGCGTCCAACGGTGTGCTGATACTCGATGGATCACTGCTGCTTGGCCGGGGGCTGCCGGCCGAGCTAACCGTCCACATTCGACTCTCCGACGCGGCGTTGGCCCGCCGAACGGAGCCCGAGCTGCGATGGACGCTGCCGGCCTACGAGCGCTACAACCGAGAGAGCAACCCAGCGAACGCCGACGTGCTAGTGCTTGCGGACGACCCCGTACGTTTGGCACTGGTGGATGACCGCTAACGGTGGGCGAGGAGGGAGTTGAACCCTCACGTCCTTCCGGACACACGGACCTGAACCGTGCGCGTCTGCCATTCCGCCACTCGCCCTGGTATGCAGCCGAGGCTAGCACGCACTGTTCGGACGCCCGCCGGCGGGCCACAATTCATCCTCAGCAGGGAGAGCAGATTACCCGCCCCGCGTCCCTATCACAGATACGATCGTTGGGGTAGGTGACGCGCCGATCGAAGGAAGGGGAATACTGGGTGGGCCGCGCTGAGCGCCTCGAGCGCCGGTTGGAGGGTTTCGTGGGTGACACTTTCGCTCGCGTCTTCGGCGGCAACGTCGTGACCGAGGAGGTAGCCCAGGCGCTTGTCCGCGAAGCCGAAGTCTCCGTTCGCCCGCTGGCCGGCGGCCGGCAGCTCACCTCGAACCGCTACGCGGTGCTGTTGAGTCCGTCCGACCACAACCGCATGACAAAAGATGCGCGGCGCGTGACACAACTACTGGCAGCACGTGTGTTAGAGCTAGTCACCGACCGGGGATGGGATACGTACGGCAACGTCGTAGTCTCATTGGAGCGCTCCGAGGCGCTGCACACGGGTCAGTTCCGCATCAACTCGACCGTGGACCCCAATGCATCTCGGGCCATGTCGAGTCCCCGCAACGCAAAGGAACCACCGATGAGCCAGCCACCGGGTCACCCCGAAGAGAACGGTCAGTACGGCTACGACCGCGCGCCGCGCGGCTACGGCCAACAGCAAACCTACGCCGAGCCGGCCGGCAACGACCCGAACCGCAGCCACGGCAACGACCCGAACCGCAGCCACCAAGGCGGGTACCACCAGGGTTACGCCCAGGAGTATGACCCCAGTTATAGCCAACAGGGCCATGCGCAGCAGCAGGGCTATGCCCAACCGGGTGCCCAACCGGGTTATGACCAAGGCTACGGCCAGCAGGACGGCTATGCCCAACAGGGCTACGGCCAGCCGCAGGGTTATGACCAAGGCTATGCCCAACAGAGCTACCCCCAGCATGGACATGCCGCGCAAGGTTACGGCCAGCCGCAGGGTTACGACCAAGGCTATGCCCAACAGAGCTACGGCCAGCCGCAGGGCTACGCCCAACCAGGCGCCCAGCCTGGTTACGACCAGCAGCAAAATTACGTCCAGCAGGACGGCTATGCCCAACAAGGCTACGGCCAGCAGCAGGCGTACTACGACCAGAACTACGAGCAGGCGTACTACGACCAGAACTATGAGCAGGGATATGGCCAGCAAGGCTATGACCAGGGTTACCAGCAGGGGTCCGGCGCGACCCTGACTATTGACGATGGTTCTAACCGCAGCTTCGAGCTGCACAACGGGACCACGATTGTCGGCCGAGGTCAGGACTCCGACTTCCGCCTTCCCGACACCGGTGTGTCCCGACGGCACCTGGAGATCAGCTGGGATGGTCATCAAGCGACGTTGTCCGATCTCGGTTCCACGAACGGCACCACGGTTAACGGCAGCCCGGTGCAGACGTGGCAGCTCACCGATGGCGATGTAATCCGGATCGGGCACTCGACGCTTATCTACCGAGCCGCGGGATAGCCTGGGTGCCAACGTCCCGCTAATCGGGCAGCGGGTCGGGGGTGTTCAGCAGGAACGGGGTGCGCCGCGAGTGCCGGAGCTGGTGCTGCAGCTGACCAGGGCAGGGTTCTTAGCTTTGCTGTGGTTGTTTGTGTTGGCCGCCCTGCGGGTGGTGCGTTCGGATTTGTATGCGGCCTCTGGGTTGCGTGCCGCGGTGCCGGGGCGCCGCTCCGCGACGCTCATCGGGCGTGCCAAGTCCGCGCGCCAATTGATCGTCACCCAGGGCGCGTTGGCCGGTACTCGGGTCACACTGGACTCACGGCCGATCATGTTAGGGAGGGCGGACGACTCGACGCTGGTACTTGATGACGACTACGCCTCGACGAGACACGCGAGGCTGTCGTTGCAGGGCGAGGAGTGGTATGTGGAAGACCTCGGGTCGACCAACGGAACGTATTTAGACCGGGCTAAGGTCAACGGACCAACTCGGGTACCGCTCGGTGTCCCGATCCGTATCGGCAAGACCGTGATCGAGCTGCGTTCATGACCCTCGTGCTTCGCTACTCAGCCCGCAGTGATCGGGGCCTGGTTCGGCAGAACAACCAGGACTCGGTATACGCGGGTCCTCGGTTGTTGGCGCTTGCGGACGGTATGGGCGGGCACGCGGCCGGAGAAGTCGCTTCCAAGCTGGTCATCTCCGCTCTCGTGCCGTTGGACGACGACGAGCCTGGTGATGACCTGCTGGACGAGTTGCGGGCCGCCACGGAAGCGGGCAACGCCGCAATCACCGATCTGGTGGCCAAGCAACCTGATCTGGAGGGCATGGGTACCACGCTCACCGCGATCCTGTTCGCCGGTAACCGGCTCGGCATGGTGCATGTCGGGGACTCGCGAGCGTACTTACTCAGGGACGGCCAGTTCAGCCAGATCACCAAGGACGACACCTTTGTCCAGTCATTGATCGACGAGGGTCGAATCAGCCCAGATGACGCGCACACCCACCCGCAACGCTCGCTACTGCTGCGCGCGCTGACTGGCCACGAGCTGGAGCCATCCCTCACCGTGCGGGAGGCACGCGCTGGAGATCGTTACCTGCTCTGCTCCGACGGGTTGTCCGCGGTGGTAAGCGCTGAAACGCTCGCCGAGACCCTGCGTATGACCGACCCGCGAGAATGCGCAAACCACCTGATCGAGTTGGCATTGCGAGGCGGTGGCCCGGACAACATCACATGCATCGTCGCCGATGTGGTGGACATCGACTTTGGCGAGGACGCGCCGATCGTGGGCGGCGCGGCCGGGGACGGTACCGACCCTCCTCCACCCGACTCAGCGGCCGCCAGAGCCGCGGTCACCACCCTGCCAAGGGTCCTTCCTCGGCCTATCGAGCCCATGGCCGAGGTCGCCGCTCCACCTCCCCGACGACGCGGCCGGATCGTACTGGCCGTAGCCGCCGGAGCGGCCGTGCTGGTATTTCTTGGCATGATGGCTCAGCTGTGGATGTCGGAATACTACGTTGGCGCTGAAGGAGACCGGCTGGCGATTTTTCAAGGCGTCCGGGGCAGTGTGCTCGGCATTCCCCTGCAGCGGCGGATAGAAGGCTCCTGCGGCGGCCAACTGCCGAGTTGTACCGAGACCCTGGTGACCGACCTGAAGGAAACCGCCCGAAACCAGGTATACGACGGCATCTTCTCCACCAAGGGGCTCGAGGGCGCCCGTGACATCATGGGTCGGCTGCGCACGGCGGAGCTCCTTCCGCAGTGCCCAGACGCATCGCCTCCGCAGCCCCAGCCCCAGCCTCGTCCGCCGGCACCGAATCCGGCTGAACCGAACGCTCAGCCGGAAAGCGTGCCGCTCCCACCGGCGCAACTCGAGCCGGGCAAGACCTGTCATCCGGCTCATCCGGCGGGTTAGGCCGTGTCCTGCCCGAGCCCCCCGCCCGAGGCAAACCGATCCACCCTGGTCACTGCCGCCGCTCCCAGCGCCCATCCCGGACGCGCCGCGGCGCTTGCCAACGCCCCGCCGCGCTTGTTCGCGGACCGGCAAATAAGCTGGCTCACGATCGCGCTGGTCCTGTTCGGCGCGGCGCTCTGGTATATCCGTGATCATCGGGTGTTGGCTCGCCATCGCTGTATCGCCGGCGTTGCCGGACTGGTGCCGCTGGCGGTCCCCTGGCTGGCACCGGCCAGCATCTCCGAAGTGAACGGCTCGAAGATCTGGCTGCGACTGAGTATTTTCTCGATTCAGCCTGGCGAGTTCGGCAAGGTGTTGGTAACCGTGTCCTGCTCGGCTCTGTTGATCTCCAAGCGAGAGCTGCTCACCACCGGCGGATGGAGGCTGCTTGGCATGAAGCTGCCACACCCCCGATCTCTCACTCCGCTGCGGCTAGGGCAGGTGGCGCCGCTGCGCAACGCTAAGACCACGCAGGTAGCACGGTGAACACGCCGATACGGCGGATCGCCGCGGCGGTGATGGTCATGGTCCTGCTGCTGTTGGCCAACCTGACCTACGTGCAAGTGGTGAAGGCCACCGACTACCGCAACGATCCGCACAACCGGCGGGTGTTGTTTGCTGAGTACGCCCGCAAGCGGGGCCAGATCAGCGCGGGAGGACAGGTACTTGCCAGCAGCGTCGCAACCATTGACCGGCTGCGCTACCAGCGGCAGTACGCAAGCGGCCCGCTTTACGGCCCAGTCACCGGTTACTACTCAGTCCTCTACAGCTCGAGCGGCATTGAGAAAGCCGAGGACGATGTCCTCAACGGCTCGGACGACAGGTTGTTCGTGCGCCGGCTATCTGACCTGATTACCGGTCGGGACCCGAGCGGCGGCAATGTCGTGCTGACCCTCGATCCGCAGGTTCAGAAGGCCGCTTTCGATGCCATGAACTCACGGCACTACGTGGGCGCAGTGGTGGCGTTGCGACCCTCCACTGGGGAGATCTTGGCCATGGTATCTACTCCTTCCTTCGATCCGAACCCACTGGCCAGCCACAACACCGAGGTACAGGAACAGGCGTGGAGCCAGCTGTCCAAGAACGACGCCGATCAGCCGTTGCTCAACCGGGCCATCTCCGCCACCTACCCGCCGGGCTCCACATTCAAGCTGGTCGACACCGCCGCCGCGCTGCAAGACGGGTTCACCCCGGACAGTCAGCTCACGGCGGCGTCCCAGATCACCCTGCAGGGCACTCGTACCACGTTGGAGAACTTCGCTGGCACGCCGTGTGGAGCCGGATCAACCGTGACTCTGCGCGACGCGCTTGCCCGCTCGTGTAACACGGCGTTCGCTGAACTCACCGCTCAGGTCGGAGTACAGAAACTGCGTAGCCAAGCCGAGGCATTTGGGATCGGGGAAGCCGATCGCACGGTGCCGATGCCGGTGACCCCGTCGTCGATCGGCAGCATTAACGATGTCCCTTCCCTGGAGCAGTCCGCCATCGGTCAGCGTGACGTGCGGTTGACCCCACTGCAGAACGCCGAGATTGTGGCCACCATCGCCAACGGCGGCGTTCGAATGGCCCCGCACCTGGTCAAGGAGATCCAGGGTCCCGACCTGTCCACGGTGGACACCACCAGCCCGGACCGCATCGGTCGAGCAATCCCTGGTGATGTGGCCGCCACCATCACTGACTTGATGATCGGCGCGGAGAATCGCACGCAGGGCGGTGGAAAGATCACTGGAGTGCAGATCGCGTCCAAAACCGGGACCGCCGAGCACGGCACCAGCCCTAAGACAACCCCGCCACATGCTTGGTACGTGGCGTTCGCCCCGGCGCAAGACCCGAAGGTGGCCGTTGCGGTACTGGTCGAGAACGGCGGTGACCGTGCGTTGGAGGCGACTGGCGGATCGGTCGCCGCGCCGGTTGGGCGCGCCGTCATCGCGGCCGCCCTGGGCGGTGGCGGCTGATGGAGCTGGCCGCACGGCAACTGATCGGAGACCGGTACCGTTTGACCCAGCGAATCGCGGTCGGTGGTATGGGCGAGGTTTGGCAAGCCACCGATATGCGGCTGGGCCGAGCCGTCGCGGTCAAAGTACTTCGGTCGGACCTGAGCGCTAACCCCGAGTTCCTCGAGCGTTTCCGGGTCGAGGCCCAAACCACCGCCTTGATCAACCACCACAACATCGCCGCAGTGCACGACTACGGCGAGGACCCTGGCCCGTCGGGCACGTCCACCGCGTATCTGGTGATGGAGCTGGTCCATGGCGAGCCGTTGTCGGCTCGGCTGGCGGCTCGGGGACGGCTAGGACCCATATTCACTCTCGACGTACTCGAGCAAGCTGGTCACGCGCTTCAGGCGGCGCACGACTGTGGATTCATACATCGCGACGTGAAGCCGGGCAACATCCTGCTCGCCGATGACGGCACGGTGAAGCTCACCGACTTTGGTATCGCCAAGGCGGCCAATTCGGCCGCGGTTACCCGTACCGGAATGGTGATGGGTACAGCCCATTACATCGCTCCCGAACAAGCAAAAGGCGAAGAGACAGGACCGGCTAGCGACGTGTACGCACTCGGCGTGGTTGGTTACGAATGCCTGGCCGGCTACCGTCCTTTCCGGGCGTCCAGCACCGTCGCGATAGCGACAATGCACATCAATGAGCCGCTGCCTCCGCTACCGGTCGACGTGCCCGCAAATGTGCGCGCGCTGATTGAGTCCATGCTGATCAAAGATCCGAACTCGCGGTATGCCAGTGGAGCGGAGCTGGTTGCGGCGGTCAGCACGGTCCGCCGCGGACAGCCGCCTCCCCGCCCCGGCTCGCCGCGCACGGGAATGAGCCAGGGCGGGGTGGCCAGGTCCGCGGACTCCGACCCGAGCAGCGACGGCCTTGCGGCGGTCGGACCGCCCGGCGCCGGTCTGCCCGCGCTTCCTGGGATGGACTCCGGGACCCGCTCGCGCCCAATACCAGTACCAGCCCGGCGGGGCCGGTCCTTGCCCGCTGGGACGCTCACGGTGACCTTTCTACTGCTCGCCGCGGCGGCAGTGGTGATCGGAGTGCTCGTGGTGCACCAGGCCGCGACTTCGAGGGCGGCGCCCGCAAACGCACCAGTGTCCACGCCTCTGCCTGCACCACTGTCTTCCCAGAGCACGCCGGTCTCGCAAAGCACGCCGGCTTCCCGAAGCCCGACAGCGGTGTCTCGCGCCGATCAAGTCGGACGTAGCGCCGCTGCCACGGCACACTCGCTGGACAGTTTGGGGTTGACGGCGTGGATGCGTACCGTCCAGGGATCGCCTCCGAAAAACGCGGCCACCTGCATCGTGACTGATGTCACGCCAACCGGTGAACTACCCAAGGGATCGACGGTAATAGTTACATGCGAGCAACGCTGATGACCACACGATTCGCCGGGCGGCGAGCGGCTGGATCCCAGCGGTACAGATCCGCGACCCAGCGCAAATCAGCGGCAGGTGGGCGCCCACCGAGCGCCGGCGGCCTTCGCAGTATCGTCGCGTGGTTAGCGACCAGGCATGATGAAGCCACCCTCAACACCACTGGGAACAGCTACTAATGACCACCCCGCGTCTGCTCTCCGACCGCTACGAGCTGGGCGACACGCTCGGCTACGGCGGCATGTCCGAGGTGCATCGGGGTCGCGATGTCCGGCTAGGCCGAGAGGTCGCGGTCAAGGTGTTGCGCGCCGATCTGGCCAGAGACCCTCAGTTCCAGTTGCGTTTCCGGCGCGAGGCACAAAACGCCGCCGCGCTGAACCACCCGGCGATCGTGGCGGTATACGACACCGGGGAGACCGAAACCGAGTTCGGTGCGCTGCCGTACATCGTGATGGAGTTCGTTGACGGGCGGACGCTCAGGGAGATCGTCAAGACCGAGGGCCCACTCACCCAACAACGGGTGCTCGAGGTGATGGCCGACGTCTGCGCGGCGCTGGACTTCAGCCACCGTCACGGAATCATCCACCGAGACGTGAAGCCAGCCAACGTGATGATCACGCGCGGCGGTGCCGTCAAAGTGATGGACTTCGGGATCGCCCGCGCGCTGTCTGACAACCAGAACATGACCCAGACCGCCGCGGTGATCGGCACCGCACAGTATCTTTCCCCCGAACAGGCCAGAGGCGAGGCGGTTGACGCCCGCAGCGATGTCTATGCGGCTGGCTGCGTGCTGTTCGAGCTGCTCACCGGAGAACCTCCGTTCTCCGGTGACTCCCCGGTCGCGGTGGCCTACCAGCACGTCAGGGAGGACGTGCGGTGTCCTTCCGAGGTCAATCCCGAGGTTAGCCCCGAACTGGATGCCGTAGTGCTCAAGGCGATGAGCAAGAACCCGGCCAACCGTTACCAGTCCGCCGCTGAGATGCGTTCGGATCTGGTCAGGGTGCTACGCGGGCAACGTCCACTGGCGCCGCTGGTGATGAGCGAGGACGAGCGCACCGCTTTGCTGGCTGCCGGTGCCGGGTCAGCAGCCGGCTCCACCCGACGGCTCAGCCCAGCGCCTGCTCGGTACGCCGGCGGCGACGGCTCATGGAACAACAGCCAGCCGGCGCGGCGCGGTAGCGGCAAAGCGATCGGCGTCGGCATTGTGGTGGCCGCGCTGCTCGGGCTGATCGTGTTCGTGGCTACCCGGCTGTATGGCGGGCCGGGTGCCCCAGAGCAGATCACCGTGCGGGACGTGACCGGACAGGTGCAGGAAGCCGCCCGCGAGTCGTTGATCAATCAAGGCCTTAAGCCGACGATCAAGCAGGAACCCTCCGACGTCGCCAAGGTCGGCCTGGCCACCAGAACCGATCCACCGGCTAATACCAAGCTGGCCAAGGACAGCACGATTACGGTGTACATCGGCAAGGGCCCCGCGCAGGCCGCGGTGCCCAACCTGACCGGAAAAACCGCGGCCGAGGCAAGCCAGGTGCTGCAAGGCTTCGGTCTGGTGCTCGCCCCGAATCTGACGACATCGGCTACCAGCGATCCCAACCTGATAAACAAAGTGGTCGACCAGGATCCCAAGCCCGGCACGACGGTTGCCGGGGGCTCAGCGGTCGCGATCACTACCGGCACCAAGCAACAGACCCTCAAGATGCCAAACGTGGCCGGGCTACGCGCGGACGACGCGCGCGCCCAGCTGGAGTCACTCGGCCTGACCGTGCAGACCAACGACGTGGACGGGCCCGGCGATCGGGGCACCGTGCTGCAGAGCAGTCCAGCGCCCGGCAAGGACGTCCCGGTACAGGGCACCGTGAACCTGGTGGTTTCCCGTGGCAACCAGCTGACCATGCCTGACCTGACCAATCTCACGACCGATGACGCCAAGCGAACGCTCAAGAGCGCTAGGTTCAAGGGCGACATCCTGACGCAGAAGCGCAGCGTCAACGATCCAACGCAAAGCGGTCGGGTGATCGCTCAGTCAATCCCACCTGGGCAGGGTGTGGACCAGGACGGCACAGTCACCCTGCTTGTCGGCGACTACCGCGGCAGCAGCAACAACTGACGTGCCAAGGACAGCTTCGATGCGGGATGCTAAGGCCATGCGAGTGCTGGTAGTCGACAATTACGACAGCTTCGTCTACAACCTGGTACACTATCTCGCTCAGTTAGGGGCCCAAGTCACCGTCCGGCGCAACGATGCGGTGGAGCTGGACGAAGTTGATGATGCGCACGGTGTACTGGTCAGTCCCGGACCAGGTACCCCGGAGCGAGCCGGCCGGTCGATGCACGTGATCGAGAGAGCAGCCGAGCGTGGGATCGCGGTGCTCGGCGTGTGCCTCGGCCACCAGGCGATCGGCGCGGTCTGGGGCGGCGTGATTGAGCGGGCTCCGGAGCTGCTGCACGGGAAAACTTCTCTGATCTACCACCAGGGCGTCGGTGTGCTGGCCGGACTGTCCAGTCCGTTCATCGGCACCCGCTATCACTCGCTGAGCATTCGACCGGACTCAGTGCCTCACGAGCTGGAAGTCACCGGACGCACCGAAAGCGGTGTGATCATGGCGATCCGGCATCGAGAGCTGCCAGTGCAGGGTGTGCAGTTCCACCCCGAGTCAGTGCTGACCGAAAGCGGGCACCGGATGTTAGCGAACTGGATGGCTGGCTGCGGCCACCTAGTACCTGAACCGACGGTGGCAACACTGACCGCTGAGGTTGCCGCTCTCGTCGCCAGCTAACGTACCAATTGGTACCGCACGTCAAACGAGGACAAGATGCCCAAGTCCAAAGTTCGCAAGAAGTCGGTCTACACGCCGCCCAAACAGAAGCCGACGCCGGCCCAAGTACGCGCCGCCGGGCCATCCCATCCAGCCTATATCGCGGTGATGTTCGGCCTGATGTTGCTTGGGCTGGTCTGGCTGGTGGCCAACTACCTGGCGGGCGAAAAGATCCCGCTCATGGTGGCTCTGGGCGGCGACGGCCACAGTTTCAACTACAACTTCGTGGTCGGGTTTGTCCTGATCATCTCAGGGTTGTTGATGACCATGCGGTGGCGATGACGGATTCGAACTACATGGCTGTAACCCCATCCCCATTGTGGACAGTTCCTGTGGGTAACTCCGCTCGTTCCACAGCGGCTGGTGTGCCCAACCCAAAGCTAACCTCGCCTATGCCGCCGTGCCCAACGTGATCGCGTGCAGCGCCATGACCAGCACCACCGCCGCGATCAGCGCTCCGATACCGACGGCTTGCCAGAAGGTCTGCCGCCTCCGCGGGGCATACACCAATACAGCGGTAGCCGCCGTACCGACCACCAGGCCACCGAGATGGCCCAGCAGCGAAATCCCTGGTATCGACACGCTGATCAGAATGTTGACCACGATCAACGTCACCGCCGGTCGCAGCGAGTGACGCAACCGCCGCAGAACTACCGCCAACCCACCCATCAACCCGAACACCGCACCGGAAGCACCCGCCACCTGAACGCCGCTGGACCCGAACACGAACACCGCCGCCGAGCCGCCGAGCAGCCCAGCCAGATACACCGAGAGAAACCGACCCCGGCCGAGTATCAGCTCCAGATCCCGACCGATCACGTACAGCGCCAGCATGTTGAACAGCAGGTGGATCGGCCCGAAATGTAGGAAGCCCGCCGTCCCCAATCGCCACCACTCACCGGCGGCTACCTGAGGAGTCTGCAGCGCCCAGCTACGGAACAACGGGGCGGCATCATTGTTGATCAAGCTACCCGCTTGGATCGCGGTCAGCGCGTAAACCGCTACATTCACCGCGATCAGGCCCAGTACTACCACCGCTCTGGTTCCCGGGGCGGCGCCCGCCACAGTCCGCCAACGCGGCACCTCCCGGCTGCCGGCCCGCACGCAATCCACACACTGGTAGCCGACCGATGCCTCACGCAGGCATTCCGGACAGCTAGGGCGGTCACAGCGAATACAGCGTATCCCGGTCTTCCGGTCGGGATGCCGCACGCACCCTGGCATCGTGGCTGGATCGCCACCCGGGTAGGGCGAATACCCGAACGGCCCAGCGGGATCAACCACGGATCAGGAAATCTCGATCTTCTGAATCACCACGTCGGTTAACGGACGGTCACCCGGCCCGGTAGGCGTTTTCGCTATCGCGTCCACTACCGCACGTGACTGGGCGTCCGCGACCTCACCGAAGATCGTGTGCTTGCGGTTCAGGTGCGGGGTCGGGCTAACCGTGATGAAGAACTGCGAGCCGTTGGTAGCCGGACCAGAGTTGGCCATCGCCAGCCGGTATGGCCGGTCGAACTTGAGTTGTGGATGGAACTCGTCCTTGAACCGGTAACCGGGGCCGCCTCGACCAGTACCGGTCGGGTCGCCACCCTGGATCATGAAGCCTTTGATTACCCGATGGAAGATCGAGTTGTCGTAGAACGGGCCAGAGTCAGTACCGCTGGCGTTGAGTTCGGTGTACTCCCGAGTGCCGGCCGCGAGCTGGGCGAAATTTTCCACCGTCTTAGGCGCATAGTCACCGAAGAGGTTCAACCGGATGACGCCCGCCGAGGTGCGCAGGACGGCGGTCTTGGAATCCTTGCTCGGTTCATTCACGACGTCCATCGTGCCACCGAGCAGGTTGTGGCGTTGGCGCGGCGTTCGCCATGAGGAACTCGGCGATCATCCGCTGGTAGTTGTCCGGGTCCACGTTCCAGCTAGCGGTATGTTCCGCCTCCGGAACCTGGATGTAGCGCAGCGGCCAGGAAAGCTCTGTGGCCACCGCGGCCAGCGCCCGCGCTGGCTCGATGGGAACCGCGGTGTCGTGTGTGCCGTGGAAGAGCAGGGTCGGTGGGCGGACCGACGGTGGGCGACGCGCGAGGTCGAACCGGTCGAAGTCGATGCCGATGCGCGCTCGTGTCACCATGGCGGCCAACGCCGCCATCGTGGCCGGCAGTTTGCGCACGGCGGCCTGTCGGCGCAGGGTGGCCCGCCAGTCCAGTACCGGGGAATCCCACACCACAGCGGCTACCGAGCTCGCGGTGGGCGCCCGGTCCAGATAAGCCCCGACGATCGCCGCGCCCATCGACCAGCCGAACAGCACCAGGCGCCGAGCACCAGTGCCGAGCACGTAGTCCGCCGCGCTGGCCAGGTCGTGCCACTCGGTATCGCCAAGGTGGTAGTAGCCGTCCGGGCTAGCCGGGGCACCGACGTCATTGCGGTAGCTGATCGCCAGCACCGGATACCCAAGCTGGTGAAGGCAAGGCAGCACCCGCAGGCACTCCCGACGGTCTGCCCCTCGCCCGTGCACGGTGATGGCCCAGGTATCGCTCGCCGCGTCACGGTCGGCTGGCGGCACGAACCACGCCGGGCAGGTTCCCAGCGAAGTCGGCACCGGCGCGACAACAAAGTCGAGCCCATGAACGCTCGGGTCGGGGTCGTACACACCGGCCTCGAACACCACCTGCGCCCCAGGAGGCGGCGGCTGCCCACCGATCAACGGTCGGCACACCGCGTCCGATCGTTGCCCGTCCGCGCCACCAGTCGATACCGGGCCAACCACGGCCAGGCCATCGGCCCACCGCAGTCCCCACCTACCGGGTTGCTCGGCCCATCGGCTACGGGCTAGCCACACCCGCCGGTCCAACACCGCGCGGACCCGGTCCGGGTACCGAACCGACCGATCCGGCCGCAACAAGACCGAGGAGAAGTACCAGCCAAAGCCAGCGGCTACAGACACCAGCGGCAGCGCCAGCCACAGAAACGATGCTGAAACGACCGAAAGGGTTCGCCACAGGGCACATGGTGGCAACGAACCTCGCATCGCCTCAGGATCTCAGAGCCGCTACCAGACCGTTATGCCACCGATACGGGTGAACTCAGGAGCGCACGAGATCGGACAGCACATCGCTAGACCAAACAGGTCGTTGGACCGTCAAAGCGCTCGCAGCAGCGATCGCGACCGAACCCAGATACGGGGAAGGGAAACCCAGCAACCATGCGCAACAGCACCAGTCGAGCCCTCCGGGCCACGGCAACCGTCGCGGGCATGGCCGCCCTCGGTGTGTCGTTCGCCGGCACTGCGGCTGCGGCACCCTCTGACGCGGGCACGACGTACATGCCGGGCGGTGCCGGCTCGGAATCTCCGGGCTTCGGCAAGGACGGCCTCAGCGACTCCCACCGGTCACCGCACTTCACCGAGCCCGGCTTGGTCAACTTCGAGATGCCAAGCTTGAAGACCAACACCGACATGCCCTATGACGAGGGCGACGAGTCCAAGGGCGACGAGTCCAAGGGCGACGAGCACACCTACGGCAACAAGCACGGCAAGCTCCAGGACCCCGTGCAGGACAAGGGCGACCACGTCGGCGAGGGCGACCTCCAACTGCTCGGCTACGACCGCAAGACCCACGAACACGACGGTCGTCACCACTACGATCACGATGACTACATGGACCACTTCGTGGACCGTGGCGGCATGGACCGTGGCGGCATGGACCGGGACGCCAGCATGCGCACCAGCTCGTCTGATTCGGGGTTGCTCAACCGCGACGGCATGTCGCTCTACAAGCACAACGAGCACACTCACGCCTACCGCAACCGGAACGAGCCGGACGACCCCTACTCGATGGACAAGGACGAGGGCCACGGTCTCAGCGGGCACAAGGTAATCATCCCGCTCTGAGGAGCTTCGTTTCGCGACGCTCCCCATACGATGCGTCCCGAACCCGCCTGGTCAATGGAGACCAGCAGTTCGGGACGCGTCGTATGTGCCTCTAGCTGTCCGCCAACGCGAATTCGGCGGTGATCCGCGCCCATCGCGGTCGGCCGCATAGCGCCGGTATCACGCGGTCTGGCCATGTGGCTCCACTGCCGCTCGCAGCCGGCTGGTGAGTTCGTGCAGCTGGTCGCGCAGCTCGGCGATCGCTGTTGGCGAGAGCCCCATCGTTCGTTCCACTCCAGCCCTGGCGGCGGCGGCATGATACATCAGATCGAGCCCGCGCTGAGTGACAGTCAGCTGGACCAGGCGCTCGTCATCAGCGCGACGCCTCCTGGTCAGCAGGCCGGCTGTCTCCAACCTCTTGAGCAGCGGGGAGAGCGTTCCCGTTGACAGCTGTAACCGTTCGGACAGCCGGCTGACCGACACTGTGTGTTGCTCCCAGAGCACCAACATCACCAAGTACTGGGGGTAGGTCAGGCCGAGACCGTCGAGCTGGGGGCGGTAGCAGCCGGTCATTGCACGGGAAGCGGCGTAAAGGGCGAAGCAGAGCTGTTCGTCCAGTGCCAGCCCGGGCGGTAGCGGGTGGAGAGGCTCGATCATCACTCTACGGTAGAGGCTCACGGGCTTTCGGTGCGTGCGCACCGCGCCACATTTCCGGTTCCAATCGGGCGGCGACCTGCCGGAATCTGCTCACCGGCACCAAATGCACCCCGGCGAACGCACCGGTGTCACGCAGCGCAAGAACCTGCTCGCATGCCGCATCTACCCCGGCCGCCGGGTCCGCCTCGACCTGACGCACCAACTCATCCGGGATCTGGATATCCGGAATGCTCGCGGCCAGCCGGCGAGCCATCCCCACGCTGGCCAGCACCATCACCCCGACATAGACCGGAACCTGCACCGGATTGGCCTCCCGCCACCTCAGCGCTGTCTCGATCGAGTAGCTGACTTGGGCGAACAGAAAATCGGCTGACCGTTTCCAGCTCGGCAGCCGAGAACTGAGGTTGGCCGCCACACCGATGTGGAACGGCGCCGCCCCGGCAAATACCGGGTCGCCGGATGCGGCCCGCGCCTCGGAGATCATGGCGCGAACGGTGAGCCCGCCGGCTCGATCGCCGACGCCGGGCTTGTCACCGTGCACGAACAAGAACTGATCAACGCCATAGGCCGCGGCGGTGAGCAGGTCTCGCCGGAAGCCGAGCAGGTTGCGATCGCGGGAGTTGACGCAGGCGATGCTGCGCCCGCCCATGGTCTGCACCTCGTGTGCCACCGCGATGCTGGACACAGTAGCTCGGCCAATGTGGTTGTCCGGAATCAGGAAAGTGTCCGCGATTGGGGTGAGCACTCCGATCTGATGTCGGGCATGCCGCAGATCCGGTTTTGTCGGCGGCTCGATCTCGCAGATTATCCGAAACGCGCGGCTGCTCACTCTGCGACTCTAAC
This sequence comes from Pseudonocardia sp., assembly GCA_019244295.1. Taxonomy (GTDB): domain Bacteria; phylum Actinomycetota; class Actinomycetes; order Mycobacteriales; family Pseudonocardiaceae; genus Pseudonocardia. Next base: position 62,346 of record JAFASX010000009.1, on the reverse strand, counting down.
CCGCGCCTCGGGACTAGGACGCGGTTTTTCGGGAATCCACCACCGTGTGCTGGTCACCGAGAGAGGGTGAGCTCAGGCCGCGGCCAGCAACACACCCGCGCACGGCAGCCCGAGGTCGCCAGCCAACGCTGAGTTGGTCAGCTCCCCTCGGTGAGTGCTCAATCCGGCGGCCAGGCCAGCGTCGGCGGCCAGCGCCGCCCGCCATCCACGCTGCGCCAGCGCCACCACGTAGGGCATCGTGGCGTTGGTCAAGGCAAAGGTCGAGGTACGGGGCACCGCGCCGGGCATGTTAGTCACGCAGTAGAACACCGAGTCGGCCACCCGGAACGTCGGCGCGGTGTGGGTGGTCGGCCGCGAATCGGCAAAGCAACCACCCTGGTCGATGGCCACATCCACCAGCACCGAACCTGGCCGCATCCGGCACACCATGTTGTGGCTTACCACCTGAGGCGCCCGCGCACCAGGTACCAGTACCGCCCCGATCACCAGGTCGGCCGAGGTGACCGCTTTCTCCACTTCAAGCGCGCTGGAATAGAGCGTGCGCACCCGGCCCCTATAACGCTCATCGAGACGGCGCAGCTTCGCCACATCCAGGTCGAGCACGGTCACGCTCGCACCCATGCCGACCGAGATCGCCACCGCGTTGCCACCGGCCACTCCGGCGCCAACGACCACGACGTCGGCCGGTCGAACACCAGGCACCCCGCCCATCAGCACACCTCGGCCTCCGGCCGTGGCCAGCAGGTGGGCGCCGGCCTGCGGGGCGAGCCGACCGGCCACTTCGCTCATCGGAGCCAACAGCGGCAACGAGCCGTCAGCCCCGCGTACCGTCTCATAAGCGATAGCGGTGGTCCCGGCGGCGAGCAGTGCCTCGGCGCACGGACGCGAAGCCGCCAGGTGCAGGTAGGTGAAAAGCACCTGATCGCGGCGCAGCCGGTGGTATTCCTCCGGCACCGGCTCCTTGACTTTAAGTACCAGATCGGAAGCCGCCCACACGTCGTCCACCTCTGGCACCACGGTAGCGCCCGCTGTCGTGAACTCCGCGTCGGATAGGGCGCTGCCGGCTCCGGCTCCGCGCTCGATCAGCACACGATGGCCCAGACGGGTCAGCTCATGCACGCCGGCCGGGGTGATCGCGACCCGGTACTCATGGTCCTTCAGCTCGCGCGGCACGCCGATTCTCATGACCCCCATAGTGAACTTACCGCTGTTTAAATACAATTATTCCGCAATCTATTCTGTATCGTGGTATCGTGAACGTAATTTCTGCGAAACATGTCGGTCCCCGGCCAGCTCGGCCGAACATCCCGCGGCCGAGCCCGGCGCCGTTGGACGACACCGACCGGGCAATTCTCGCGGCGCTGCGCACCAACGCCCGGATCTCCAACAAGGCGCTGGCTGAACGCGTCGGGATCGCCCAGTCGACCTGCCTAGCCCGAGTACGGATGTTGCGCGAGCGAGGGGTGATTCGCGGATACCACGCCGACATTGACCCCAAAACGCTCGGGCAGGACCTGCAAGCGATGATCGCGGTCCGGCTGAACGCCATGGCCCGTGGTCACATGCGGGAGTTCGTCGCCACGCTGAGTGGCCAGCCAGAGGTCCTCAACGTGTTCTTCCTGGCCGGTGCCAACGACTACCTTGTGCATGTGGCCGTCGCCAGCACCGAGGACCTGCGCCGGTTCGTGGCAGACCAGCTCAACCGCAACCCTGATGTTGCGTACACCGAGACGAACTTGATCTTCGAACACATCCGGACGGACATTCATTAGTCAGCTGGCGCGGCACCTGTGGCAGCTGCGCCAGCCACACACGTGCTGTGTCGGCGCGGGGCTTCAGGCTGGCGCGCGCTCCTCCACATCCGACTCGGCGGCCAAAGTATCGATCTCCGGCGGCGGCCGCTGAAAGCCTCGGGTGAGCACCACCAGGTAGGCGAACCCAATGGCCAACCAGCCAAGGCCCAGCAACTTGGCCAGACCCCCCAGGCTGTACAGCAAGTACAGGTCGATGATGACACCGATCGCCGGCAGCACCGCGTATCCCAGAACGCCGAGCGGCGAGCCCGAGTGGCGCCGCCGGATAAACAATGCAATCACACAGGCGTTGACCGACGTAAAAGCCAGGAAAGCGCCAAAGTTAATCAGGGAGACGGCCGTGCCCACGTTCAGCGTCAGCCCAATCAGCCCAGCAATGCCGCAGATGAGAATGCCCATTGCCGGCGTGTGAAACTTCGGTTGCAAGTAGGCGAAGACTTTCCGCGGCAATACTCCGTCTCGACCCATCGCGTAGAGCAGCCGGGATACGCTGGCCTGCGCGGCGATCCCGGCGGCGAACTGGGTCACCACGAAGCCGGCCAGGAAGATCGCGGCAAACAGATTGGCACCAATGGTCTTGGCGATCTCAAAGGCGGCAGAGTCGGGGTTGGCGAACTGGCCACCTGGATGCACTAGCTGAGTGGCGTAAGTGACCACCACGAAAATCATCCCGCCGAATAAGGCGATAAGCATGATTGCTTTCGGCATGGTGCGACGCGGCTCGATGGTTTCCTCGGTCAGCGTGGTCACCGCGTCAAAGCCGAGGAATGAGTAGGCGGCGATTCCCGCCCCGCCAGCAATGGCACCGAGGGTGGTGTCCTTGTTGGCGAACGGCACCGTGCTGAACCACGCCGAGGCACCTCTGGCAACATATACTTCCCGCAGCGAGAGCACCACGAACGCGATGATCACCAAGATCTGGACCGTCATCAGGACGAAGTTGACTCTATCGGCCATCTTGATACCCACGACGTTGAGGATCGTGGACAACACGATGAATCCGACCGCCCACAGCCACAGCGGTGTCCCGGGGAAGCCTTGCTGCAAGTAAGTAGCGCCGATCAGCCAGATGACCATTGGTAGGAAGAAGTAGTCGAGCAACGTCGCCCAGCCGACCAGAAAACCCATCCGCGAGTCGATGGCTCGCCGAACGTAGGTGTACGCCGAGCCGGCCACCGGGTACGCCGCGGACATCCGCCCGTAGCTGTGGGCAGTGAAAAGCATGGCCGCCAGTGCCACCAGATACGCGCTGGGCACAGCGCCTTTGGTTTGCTCAGCGATCGCACCGAACGTGCCGAGCACGATCATCGGGGCCATATAGGCCAGGCCGAACAGGACGATCGAATTCAACCGCAGCGATCGGTCGAGAGTGGGCTGGGTCAAGACGGACGCTCCAGGTGAGTGGGTACTGCCCGGGCAGCAGCCAGATGACCAAGTCTCCAACCAGTTCAGCGAGTGCCTGTACCCTCGGGTAGCTCCCTTGCGAGGGAACGGCACTTTCACTCACATAGAGCGCGCGAAAGTGCCGTTCGCTCGTGGGGCTGATGCACAGGCTACCAGCGGGCGGACAGCTTCTCAGCTCGGCGGCTACGCTCGGTTGGCGAGCACGGACTTCAGACGCTGGGCGCTTTGCGGTTGACCTTTCTTCATCGTTTGGCGCATGAAGATTTCCGCCACCTTGGGCACACCACCAATCTGGGTGATGAACTGGACATTACAGCTATTTTCCGAGATCGGCTGAACGCGGAAGCTCTCGCGGTACTCCTGAGGAGAATCCGGGAGCGTCTTCAGGGTCAGCAGACGGTCCTGTTCGAACTCGGTCACGGTCGAGGTCTTCTCGCCTTTATATCCGCCGTACTTACCGGATTCGAAGTAGGTAGTACCCAAGCGAGCCGGGCCCTCAGGAGTGACTCGCTGCTCGACGATGCCGTCCATCCAAGACGGACGCGCATCCAGGTCCGCCAGGAGCGCGAAGACAGCGGTCGCGGGATAGTCAAACTGCTCTGTGTGCTCGAAACTCAACATTTTTGCGGTTCTCCCTGTGTTGATGAAGCAGTGGAGTGTCCTGAAGTGCGTTTACACCATGCCGTCGTTGGCTGGCTTGTTAGCGGACAAACAGCGCGGACGACGCCCACGTTTGACCCTGGGCAATGTACCGCACAGGGATAGCTCAGTCCTCCTCGCCTAGAGCGGCACGAATTTTGTCAATCATGACGGTTTGGGCGGGGCTGGGACCATCGGTGGTGGCAGCGGCTTCACGCAACGCGACTGTGACCATTGTGCGAAAGTTCCTAGCCTCACTCGGGTCCTGGGCATTCAGCAGCGCGACGGTGGAGCTCAGCGCCGGCAACACCTCGTCAGCGACCGCCGCGGCGGTACGGCCCGTGATCTTGAACTTGTCCTTGCCCGAGAGCACCTCACCGACCACGCCCGTCGCCCCAGAGAGTACCCTGGAGCCGGCCATACTTTACTTGGTGGTGGACCACCCGCCCGGGTTGGCCATCGTTAACAGCGTGATCGCTCCGTAAGCGGCCCTTTTCATGGTCACGCGCTGCTCAGGGGTCAATATCACGGACATAACATGTTCTCCTTGGGCTCGTACAACAGATCAGGACCGCGCGGACCGAGTGGAGCCACATCTCATGGGCGACAACGATCAAGGCGAGAGAGCGCGAAGCTTCGCACCCACCGGTCAGCCTCAGCTGTCGTACCGATGATCAGAATTGGCAACGGTGCGGTCGTCACCCTGGCAGCCCCCGGTTCCTCAACAATCCTCAGCCAACGCACTAGACACTACAATACCGTTTCTCTAGATCAGAGAGAGTCTCCGAAGGTGACACCCGGACAACGCGCCGAAGCAGAGCAGGCACTGCAGCAAGCGTTGCGGATTCACACGATGCGCACGGTGTTGTTGATCCAAGCCATTGCTTCCCAGGCCAGGATCAACCCGATCGACCTTCAATGTTTGAATTTGCTTGCCCTGAATGGGCCAATGACACCCAGCCGGTTGGCCGAAGCAATGTGCCTGACAAAAGGCGGCGCGATTACCGCTATGATCCAGCGGCTGGAGAATGCCGGCTACCTGGAGCGTACCCGAGACCTCAGCGACCGACGCCAAGTGCTGGTAAACATCACCCCCGGCGAACCATTGCGGCGGTTGATGACCCACTTCGAACCAGTCACCACCGCCCTTGCCGCTCTGACCGCCGACTACACTACCGAACAGCTCCGGCTCATCACTCAGTTCACCGCCGACATAAACAACATGATCAACCGGTTGCGGCCGACGCCCGTGTAGATGAATGGGGCTCCAACCGGCTTCATCACAGCGTTTGTCGCCTGGATGAGCGCCGGTCGTGAGCCGGCAGGTGAGGGGCCGAGGTAGCGCAGTCCGGCGGCTGAGCTACCCGGCTGAGGCGACCACGGCGGCACAGAAGCGGCATCGAGACCCAATCGGAGACACCAGCGCCAAGGCTCTATTTTATTCCAATCCTTTGGTGACTAGTAATTCATCGGCAAGGTGGTTGGTAGGGCAGGTCTTCTGAAACGTACTGTTCCCACTTGGCGGGGGTGAGCGTATTTGCGGTGGTAGCGCAGATTCGCTGAATCGCCTGATCGATATTCAATTCCCATAGACGAATGGTGCGGTCGTCGCTCGCGGTGGCCAAGACGTGTCCGTCTGGGCTGAACCCCACCGCCTCAACACCATCTGTGTGGCCGGTCAAAGGCGGGCCAAGCGGCATGGGATGTACAGGATCAGCAACGTTCCACAGTCGCACGATCTGATCGTCGCCGCCGCTGGCCAGCGTACGCCCGTCCGGGCTGAACGCCACCGAGTAGATGGTGCCGGTGTGGCCGGTCAGGGGCGCACCCAACGCGGCGGGGTGCGCGGGATCAGCAACGTTCCACAATCGCACCGTCTGGTCACGACTGCCGCTGGCTAATGTGCGTCCATCCGGGCTGAACGCCACGCAGTAGATGATGCCGGTGTGGCCGGTCAGCGGCGGGCCCAACGCGGCGGGGTGCGCGGGATCAGCAACGTTCCACAATCGCACCGACTGATCACGACTGCCGCTGGCTAATGTGCGTCCATCCGGGCTGAACATCACTGTCTCGACAGTCGTGGTGTGGCCAGTCAGGGGCGGGCCCAACGCGGTGGGGTGATTTGGATCAGCGACATTCCACAACCGCACGGTCTGATCGTCGCCGCCACTGGCCAATGTACGCCCGTCCGGACTAAACGCCACCCAAACGACAGCACCGATGTGGCCGGTCAGGGGCGGGCCCAACGCAGCGGGGTGCGCGGGATCAGCGACATCCCACAACCGCACCGTCTGATCACGACTGCCGCTAGCCAGCGTACGCCCGTCCGGACTAAACGCCACCCAAACGACGTAGTCGTTGTGGCCGGTCAGGGGCGGGCCCAACGCAGCGGGATGCGCGGGATCAGCGACATCCCACAACCGCACGGTCTGATCGTCGCCGCCGCTGGCCAGCGTACGCCCGTCCGGACTAAACGCCACAGCCAACACATTGTTGGTGTGGCCGGTCAGGATCACAGTGGGGACGTCCCACAGCCGGGCAGTAAGATCAGCGCCGCCGGTAGCCAGGCTATGTCCATCCGGGCTGAACGTCACCGAAACAACGGCGCTGGTGTGCCCGGTCAGGGACGGTCCCAGCTGGGCGGGGTGGCTGGGGTCTGTGACATTCCACAGCTGGGCGATGTCGCCGGTGCTGCCGCTGGCCAGCGTACGCCCATCCGGGCTGAACGCCACCGAATTGACGCTGCCGGCATGTCCGGTCAGAGGTGGATTGGGCGACGTGGGTGCCGCAGGGTTTGTGATGTTCCATAACCGCACGGTCTGATCGTCGCCGCCGCTGGCGAGAGTGCGTCCGTCCGGGCTAAACGCCACTGAGTTGACGGTGCTGGTGTGTCCAGTCAAAGGTGCGCCCAGCGCAGTGGGATGTGTTGGGTCGGTGACATTCCACAACCGCACCGTATGATCGCGACTGCCACTAGCCAGCGTACGCCCGTCCGGGCTAAACGCCACCCCGTACACGATGGCGGTGTGTCCAGTTAAGGGCGCACCCAACGCAATGGGATGTGTGGGATCGGTGACATTCCACAACCGCACCGTATGATCGTCGCCGCCAACGGCCAACGTACGCCCATCCGGACTAAACACCACTGTCTCGGCAATCGTGTTGCAGTCGCTCAGAGGTACGCCCAGAGGCGTGGGGCGTATGGGATGAGTGACGTTCCACAGTCGCACAGTCCGGTCGCCGACGGCCAAGATGCGCCCATTGGGGCTGAACGCCAGCGAGTGAACAATGTCAGTCTGGCCGGTGAGGGGCGCGCCCAATGGGTTGGGGCGTACTGGATCGGTGATGTTCCACAACCGCACCGACTGATCGCCGCCACCAGTCGCCAACGTACGCCCGTCAGGACTGAACACAACCGAGTTGACGGTTCCGGTGTGGCCGGTCAGCGGGGTGGACAGAACGTTACTCCCGGCGGATAGCAACGCTGTGGAGAGTTCCGGACTTGGGCGCATGCGGTAGGCGGTGAGGTCGAGTTGCGCGGCGAGGGACACGTCCGTGCCACGCTCTCGTTCAGCATTCGCGATGAGCTGGTTAAAGATCGCGTTGTTGTGTTCGCGCTTGGCATCGGCGCGCGCGATGACCGCCGCTCCCACCGCGACCAAGGCCAGGATGCACAGCAGGGCGAGCGCGGCGCGGCGCAGCCGGGTAACGCGGTGTCCTCGCTGATTGGACGCGGCGAGAAAATCCGCCGCCAGCGGGCTGAGATCGGCCGCGTGAGATATTGAGGAAGCCCACTCGCGGGCCGTTTCCAGGCGGGCTCCCCGGTACAGCAGGGCGGTGTCGCTTCGGTCTCGGTCCCACACCGCGGCGGCGTCTTCGAGGTCTTGCCGGACCAGGCTGCCGGCCCGGTCGGTGTCGATCCATCCACGCAGCCGAGGCCAGGCCCGCAACAGAGCCTCATGAGTGATCTCCACACCCGCGCTGTCGAAGGTCAGCAACCTCGATCGGGCGAAGACTTCCAATACCGCGTCGACCGACTCCTCCCGCGCCTCGACTAGCCGGGAGCGAAGCACCCGCCGACGAGTGTCCCCGCCCGCCCCCTGCTCGCTCACGTTGACCAACCGCAGCAACACCTGCCGCGCGATCCGCTGCTCGTCCGGGTCCAGCCCGCCGTAGGCGCGCTCGGCGGTCGTGGCCAACGCTTGGCGAATCCCGCCGGTACGCCGGTAGCCGGCCACCGTCAACATGGTGCCGTCACGCTGTTGCCAAGTCGCCCGCAGCGCGTGCGCCAGCAACGGCAACGCGCCCACGTCGTAGGCGCCATCGTCGGTATCGGGATCTTCCACCGTGCCCGAATCCCGCACTAATAGCTCCACTAAACCCGGCTCCAACTCCAGGCCCTCCACCCGCGCCGGGCGAGTGATCACCGCACGCAGCTGCTCGATGTTCATCGGCCCGAGCGCCAGATGCCCGCGGTTCAACGCGGCCAACAACGGTGGATAGGCCAGGCAACGTGCGTAAAAGTCCGCGCGGAGCCCGAGAACTACCAGCACGGCTGATGTTTGAGCGACCGTGCACAGCGCGGTAATGAACGCCTGGCGCTCAGGCTCGCTACGACACTGCGTAAAGGTTTCCTCGAATTGATCCACAATTAGCAGCAACCGGCTCATGCTGGGTGTTTCCCCCGGTCTCCCAGCTACGACCGCGGCGCACAACCCCGCAAACCGTTCCGGCTCCTCCCCCGCGCCCGCCATATCCACCCCAGCGAGGGCGGCAACCCGCGCGGCCAACCCCGACAACGGACGCCCGCCCGGGGTAACGCGCAACACCGTCCAGGTCTGCGAACCGGGCAACACCCCTCGCGCTAACTCCGGAACCAGCCCAGCAGCTAGCAAGGACGACTTACCTGCTCCCGATGGCGCCACCACCGCCAGCGGCCCCCCACCGCTGACCAGACGCTGATCAAGTTGCGCGACCAGCTCGGCCGTAGCCTGCTCACGACCGAAAAACCAGTGCGCCTCATCCGGCCCGAAAGACGCCAACCCCAGATACGGACACTCCTGAGTGATCGTCACCCCAGCCCGTTCCGCGGGCAGTGCCGAGTTGGGCAGTAACGCAGCCAAGGCTCCGTCGGTACCCAATGCTTCATCGGCGCGGCGGGCGACCTCCGGGGTCATACGCTTATCCCCGAGCTCAATCTTGCTCAGATAGCCCTTGCTGTAATGCATTTTCCTACATAGCTCAGCTAACGACAGACCACGCTCGATGCGCAACCGCCGCAGCTCACTGCCAATCTTGCGCCAAACATCCTCCCCGAGCGGGCCCGGTCGACTATCCATGATGATGCCGCTCAGCCCTCCTCGACACACCGCTTCAGCGGACGACAGGCCCCATCACTCGGGCCACGAGCTCACCCAACCTCTAGCCGACCCCTAGCCTACAAACCGGCAGCCAACCGCCGCGAATTCTTATTTACTCCGAGCCCTCCCGATACCAAACCCTGAGCCCGGCGGACCCCTCACGCCCGCACGACCCGCTTCAGGCCGAAGCACCCGGTCGCCGCCCCAAGCCAACCCGCTCTCGCCCGGTCTCCCGTCGCCCAATGGCCAAGGCGACAGGTAGGCGACGGGAAACCCATTGATACACAACGCTCAAGCACCATATGCTCGTCACATCCGAATGAGCACCGAATGACTACCGAATGGCCCGAGTCGCATCTCACTTTTATTCCCTGAAGTGGAGACGTTAACGACGCGCCTCAAACTTCCAACAAATGGAGACGATTACGTGAAGGCTCGGTGCGTTACATGAGTCCGGCTACCAAGTTCTTCCCCCTCAGTCTGGGTATCGGACTAGTTTCCGCCTCCTTATTCGGTTTATCAGGCCCTCTAGCCAAGGCAATGATGGACAACGGGTGGTCAGCCGGCGCGGCTGTAATCGCGCGCATCGGAGGCGCCGCGATCATCATGGCAACATTGTACGTGGGACCAATGCGTCATAGGTTTCATATTCCGCGACAGCGAAGGATGTTTGTTGTAATCTATGGTGTCATTGCCGTTGCGGGCGTCCAATTGTGCTACTTCAACGCAGTCCGTCACATGTCGGTTGGCGTAGCGCTCTTGGTGGAGTACCTCGCCCCAGTCGCCGTCGTCGGATGGGTATGGGTGTCGACTCGCAGCAGACCAGCCCTGACAACCCTAGTAGGCGCTATGATCGCTATCGCTGGGTTGGTTTTGGTCATTGATATCAGTGACGCTGCTCATTTCTCTACAGAAGGGTTAGCCTGGGCACTGCTCGCGGCGACATGCCTGGCCTGCTATTTTCTTATTTCAGAAAATACTGACTCAGAAGTGCCACCCTTGACTCTTACGGCGGGTGGCATAATCGTGGGCGCAATCACCGTGACCACTTGCGGATTGCTTGGCATCATGCCGATCACAATCACCACCAACGATCTCAACATCGCCGGATATCGAGTCAACATCTTAGTGCCGCTCACCATTTTGATACTGCTGTCTACGGTCGTGGCGTATCTCAGCGGGATAATTGCATTAAGTCGACTCGGCGCAACCTTTGGCTCCTTCGTTGCCCTGAGCGAGGTACTGTTTGCCGTTCTCGCTTCATGGCTACTGCTGGCCGAAGTGCCCACAAACCGGCAGTTATTGGGTGGATTATGCATTCTTTTAGGTGTTACCTTGGTTCGGTTGCAGCCACCTCGGAAAGTCACCGACAACTCATCGCTCATCGTGAGGCAATGTCGCCATGATCGGATCGAAAAACACCATCGAGACCGCCCTTCACAGGGCGGAAGAGAAAAACCTGACACAGTGGGAGTTCCTGGCCATCAACTGTGAGCTCAATGTAGCCGATGGGCATGCGCGACAAACGCTCAGCGCCAGCCAAAGCAAGATTGTCGAACAGCTGCCACAGCTATTCGTCGAAGGAGAGCAACGTCCAGCCGAAGAGATCGAGTGGGAGGCGCACCAAGCCTATTTCGAGCTAGTTGGCCAACGCTCCTATCCCGCCGATCCCGGACGGGTGCTCAGCTGCTACTCGTCGTCGGTCTCTATGGAGATCGTCTCGCGGTCGCTGGCCACCTCCACCGACTCGGTTGCGCTGCTGCACCCAACCTTTGACAACATCGCCGATCTGCTCCGAGGCAACGGTCTACACCTCGTGCCCTTAGAGGAGGATCCCCTACAGAACAAGGACCTCGACCCACGACTGCTAGAGCAGGTCGGGTGCGTGTTCGTCACCACACCGAACAACCCCTCTGGCCGAGTACTCGGGCGGGAGCGCCTGCATCGGTTGGCAGCGCAGTGCGCGCGACATGGCGTGGTGCTCGCGCTCGACACATCTTTTCGCGGCTTCGACCGTCAGGCCCAGTACGATCATTACGCTGTATTACAGTCCAGCGGCTGTCGCTGGTTGGTGATCGAGGACACCGGGAAGCTATGGCCAACATTAGATCTGAAGGCGGGTCTCCTGGTGTGGTCAGAACACCTGAAGCTGCCACTGTACGAGATCTACAGTGACATTCTGCTCGGGGTCTCTCCACTCATCCTTGCGCTAATCCGCGAGTTCGCTCGTGACGCAGCCGACGGTGGCCTTGTCGAGCTGCATGAGTTCATCGCGAGCAACCGAAAACTCGTTCGCACCGAGCTCGCGGGCGTTCCCGAGGTGTCTTTTCCGGATTTGGACAACCGCTGCAGTGTCGAGCGTGTGCACCTCGGCCGCCGCTCCGGTCTGGGCACTTGGGCCGAGCTCAGTCGCCGTCACAACGTGTACGCCCTGCCCTGCCGTGCGTTTCACTGGCACAACCCTCAGGAAGGCGAGCACATGCTGCGGATTGCACTCGCCCGATCTATCGAACCGCTGGGGCGTTCAGTGCGCGCACTGCGTGATGTATTGGCGAACTGCTGATGCTCACTCTCGCCGAAGGAGCATCGACCCAGTACTGAGTACAGCGTCAGACACCACACCCAGGAATAGGAGTTGACGATGTCGATCCCGGATACCCAGGGGCGGACAGGCCCGCACGGATACAGCCTACCCCTGTCGCCATCGGGCACTTCGGCCATGCTGACGGCGCCGCCCTGGCACTTCTCCGGTGACGTGGTGATGGTCAACTACCGTGTCGACCCGGTGTCCGCCGAGCGGTTCCTGCCTCCGGAGCTGACGCTTGGTACCGATCCGGGTGCGGCTGCCGCCGTATTCGTGCAATGGCAGTGGTGTTCAGCCGACCGAGCAGAGCTAGACAACCCGGCGCGCAACCAGTTCAGCGAATTCCTGCTGCTGCTTTCTTGCCAGGCGGGTGAGCTTTCATTCGCACGCTGCCCCTACGCATGGGTAGACCAGCCGATTCCCCTGATGCGCGGCTGGGTACAGGGCATGCCCAAGCAGTTCGGCCAAATCCACCAGTCGCGACGGGCTGAGATTGGTCTCGGCGGCCCAATGCTCGGTCCGGGCGGCCGGTTCGTCGGTTCCCTTTCAATGCACGGACGCCGGGTTGCGGAGGCCGCCGTAATCGCCCGCCGCGCGGCTCACGCACCACCAGCTTTGCACACGTTACCCCTCGTGCACACGCTGCACTCGCCGGCGTGGCTTCCTGGAGCGCACCCAACAGCACGGCTGGCCGTCGCCCAGGTCACCGACATCTCGTACTCACAAGTCTGGTCGGGTGATGCGGAGCTGCGGTTGTTCGATGCGCTCGATGACGACTTCGGTAGCCTCGCGCCAATCGAAGTGGGCGAAGGCTACGTCTTCTCCTACGCCGAGACGCTTATTGGAGGACAAGCTTTGCGAACATCCGGCGAACAGGCATCTTGATCCGGTCAGCGACCTCTGTCAGGCGGCGGGCTCCTTTTCCTTGGTGGGGATGACGGGCGGGCCGGCCTGGGTGGGAATAACCGGCTTGTCCCGGTACTCGCTCTGGTGCGCCGAGCTGAAATCAACAACGGGCTCGTGAACCGACGCCGGTAGCGGCGCGCTGTCCACCTCGGGGGAGGTGTTGGTTTCCGTGGTTGTCTCAGCCGCCTTGGTCAGCACGACCGGAACCGCCGCCCGGCGCAGCACCGTAACCACGGTGTCGTCCTTGCCACCGAGCTGGGGATTCGATCCGGATGGGCTGGACGGCGCTACCCACTCGCCCGCGACGGCGGAGCTGCCGGCGCCGGCCACGACCACCCTCGGTGCCGCGGCGGTCACGACCAGGTACGCGGGGTCCAGCCGATCGGCGCCAAGCAGGAGCACCACGTCGGCGACATCCGCCGCCGGCAGCGCGGCGAGCAGCTCGTGTACCGGTTGGAACCGGATAGTCCCAGGGGCGAACGTCAGTCCTTCGGTGCGCCGCCAGGCCTCGGCGACACCTGGAGCGGCCGATCGGAGCCGCTCCAGCAACTGGGCCATCCGCTGCTCGTCAGCCAGCTCACGCCGGGCTCCGGCCAACGCGTACAGCCCGTAGAGGTAGTCGGCCAGTTCGATGTCCCGCAGGGCGCGCAGCACATGGTGGCATTCTGGAGCGACGATTGGGGGCGGGACACCGTCCGCGCTTTCAGTGACCTGCCAGTCAGTATTCCGCGGCTCAGGCAGCGCCGAAGCCAGCTTCTCGGCCAGCTCGACCAGCTGCCGGCGGGCGGCGGTCATCTCGCTGGCGTTACGACTGGACAGGATCGCCCGGACAACCGCCTCGGTGGTCTGCATGTCCGGCATCGACACCGGGCTGCTTGGGTGGATGAACAGCACCTCGCGCCGTAACGCCTCGACCGCGCACACCGCGGCCCGGACAAGATCGAGCCGGCCCTTCAATGCCTTCACCGCCGGAATGTCCGGTGGCGCGGGTATGCCGAGCTGTCGACAGTCGGCCCCAATTCGTTCGATAGCTTCGTTCAGCTCGATCAAGGCCAGCGCCTGCCGCAGTGCCGTGGAGTCCTTCAGCGACGCGTCGCCCAGCCGCAAGTGACGCAGGGCCGGCTCCACCGCGCGCTGTGGCGCGGATCGGAAGTACGAACGAGATCGGCCGCCGGCATCCAGGAAGTCCGCGTAGCGCCGCAGATGATCGATCTCTTCGGGTGACACCGCGCCCACAATCGCTATCTGGTCGCCGGCATCGCGCAGCGTCTCGGCCGCCGCGACGGCATCGGTGCACGCTGAGAGGACACGCTGGAAGATATGCCAGGAACGCCCGAATAGCAGACCCCCCAGCAGTTCCCAAACCCAGAGCTGCTGGCCGTCCTGGTTGAGCGCGGAGACCGCCGCATCGCACTGCTGGGCCGTCTCGACGAGCGCCGCCAATCGGTCCGGTGACAGCTCGCCGAGCAATTCCGGGATCAGCTCAGCGCCATCCTTAGGTGCGTACCGCGAGTGACCCGCAGCCTCACACAACCGCGCCACCAGCTCAGCATCCGGAACTTGGTCTGGCTCCGGCAGGAACTGACCCAGCCTGGCCCGTCGGTCCGGTGTCGAGGTAACCAGCAGAGCGCGCAGCTCGCGCTGCTCGGTCGCGGTCAACGGCGACTCGCCATCCAGACACAAGCTCCCGGCCTCGGCCGGGAGCGCGGCTCGCACAGTGGCCAGCTCCTCGGCATCGGTACCGGCGACCAGCATCCGGTGGCCGTCCGCCACCAGAGCGGCCAGCATTCTGGCAACCGCGGCCGGGTCGGCCGCGTCCAGCAGCACACACGGATACCGACGCACGCACTGCACGGCGGCTACAAGATTGTTGATCGGTTGCCTGGCCTCCGGTGGGACCGACTCCGGCCCGGAACTGATCACATCGGCGAGCCGATGTATGCCAACCGGCAGCACGGTGGCCTCCCCGCGGCGCCGAATCTCCGCGACGGCGGCGACCAACGTCGGTTCACCCAGTTCGGCGGCCCTGACGGACAACCCGTCGACAAGGTCGTCGGCACGCCCAGATCGCTCCGATGCTCCGAGATGCAGCACTCCTGTCACCTCCCGCTGACGATGACCTTGGGTTCGCTGGTCACTGGCTACATCGTGTATCCCAGAAGAGCGGCAAACGTTCCGCCAAAAGGAGCATTGTGCCCGCTTCGGCGGAATTTTGTTTGCTTCAGTGTCCGCGAGCGGCCGTTGCGGCCGGCTCGAGCTGCCCGCTTGCCTCGTCGGCGTAATAGTCCGTCCCGGCCGTGGCATCCACCCCAGCGGACGCCCCGGTACGCCGTAACATCGGTGTCACCAACACCGCAGCCACCACGTTTACCAGCAGAGCGACGAACCCGACGTAGATCTGCACCTTGGAACCGGCGAACGGATGCCAGCCAAGCAACGTCAACTTGTCCATGGTCAGCGCTGAGCCGCCGAAGTGCGCACGCTTGGCCACGACATTCGGGATCTGGTATAGCAGGAATAACCCATATGCCATACCGGCTACCCACCCGACCACCAATGCCCAGCGATGCAGCCAGCGGGTATATAAAGCCACGGCAACAGCGGGCAGCGTCTGGAGAATGATCACGCCGCCGATCAGCTGCAGGTCGATCGAAAACTGCGGGTCGACGAACACGAGGAACGCGACCGCGCCGAACTTCACCACCAGCGAGGCCACTTTGGCCTGCTTGGCCTGCTGCGCCGGGGTGGCGTCGCGATGCAGGAACTCTTTGTAGATGTTGCGAGTCCACAGGTTCGCCGCCGCGATCGACATGATCGCGGCCGGGACCAGAGCACCGATTCCGATCGCGGCGAACGCGACCCCGGCAAATATCGGACCAAACTGGTTGTCGAACAGCACCGGTATCACGGTGTTGGCGTCCGCTCGGCCGGTGGCGCCGTTCGTGATCGGCTTGACCCCGGCGGCGATCGCCACGTAACCGAGTAGCGCGAGCAGACCAAGCAACAGCGAGTAGGCCGGCAACGCAATCATGTTCCGCTTGAGCACGTCTCGGCTCCGGGAAGCCAACACTCCGGTCACTGTGTGCGGGTAGAGGAATAACGCGAGTGCCGAACCGAGCGCCAGCGTGACGTACTGCAGCTGGTTGGTCGAGGTCAACAGCACCGAACCGGTGGGTTGACCGGTCGCTGGGTTCGGGGTGGCTAGCTTCTTCCCGGCCGCGCCGAAGATCACTTCCCAGCCACCGAGCTTTGCCGGCAAGTACACCACCGCGACCAGGATGACCAGATAGATCAGTATGTCCTTGACGAAGGCGATCAACGCTGGCGCGCGCAAGCCGGACTGGTAAGTATAAAGCGCGAGAATCACAAACGCGATCAACAGCGGCAGGTGCCCGAGCAAGCCTGTCCCGTTGAGGCCCATGGTGCGCAGCACCGCTTCCAGCCCGACAAGTTGCAGCGCGATGTACGGCATGGTCGCGACGACGCCGGTCAGCGCGACCAAGAGGGCCAGCAACGGGCTGTCGTATCGGCCGCGCACGAAATCGGCAGGGGTGACGTAGCCATGCACTCTCGATACCGACCACATTCGCTGCACCGGTAGAAAGATCAACGGGTAGAAGATCACGGTGTTGGGCAGGGCGAAGAATCCGGTCGCGCCGGCGCTGAACAGCAGCGTGGGCACGGCGACAAACGTGTACGCCGTGTACAGATCACCACCGACCAGAAACCAGGTGACCCACGACCCGAACCCGCGTCCGCCGAGGCCCCACTCGTCCAGATGGTCCAGCCTGGCCCGCCGCCATCGCGATGCCACGAACCCCAAGACAGTGACCACAGCGAACAGCACGGTGAAGACACTCAGCTGCACCCACTCGATCATCGGGTGGTACCTTCGCCAGGATCGTCCACCTGATCCGAGCCCCCGGCCACCGGGACCACCCGTTCAGTCCGGTTCTTGGCATAGACCACAGCGATGCACAGCACTCCAACCGGCACAAACACAAGCTGCCCCCAGTAGAAGAACGGCACCCCGAACAGCCGGGGCTCACTGGTGTTGAACCACGGGGTCACCAAAGTCAGGAACGGCACCAACAGGAGCAGGTTCCAGGCATTCGGCCTGGGGCCGTTCGCGGGGGATGATCTCGGTGAGGTTGAGGTCACGTGCTCAGTTCTCCTACGCTGTGTTACCGACTGGCGGCAAAGAACGCCGGGTCAGTGTGCCCGTTTTCGCTCGTTCAAGCGATCACAAGAAGGTAAAGACCGATCATGGTGTAAACGACCATGAGTAAAACGAGCGGCACCTGCTCGGCTAGTCGACGGCTAGCCACCCGTTCGCTAGCGTCGCAGCCGCCGCTGTTGCCGCCGTCCAGGCCGACGACTCGGTCGTGCGCCGCCACCACCGCCACCACGTGACCGACCAGGATCGCGCTCACCTGGATCATCGCGACCACCAGCGGCACCGGGCTGATCGGGCTTAGCTGGGCGTCGACCAGCTGGGCCACTCCGCGCGGGCCTTCCACGATCAGCAATGACGCGTAATGCGCCAGCGTGTAGCCGACCGCGATCGGCACGAGGCTGCTCACCAGCGTCCCGGCCAGCCGGCCGGTGGCCAAGCGGTAGCTCACCGCGACCAACGCGATCAACGCCACCAGCACCGCGCTCGCCAACAGCGGCACCGACACCGGCAGCGCGCGGGTCACGCGCTGGGTCACCGTGGCCCACCAAGTAGTCCCGGAAATCCCGTCAAACACCGTGGAGCCCCACCAGACAACAAGCACGGCGACCAAACCGGGGCCAGCCGGCACGGCCGCCAGGCCACGCAGCGGGTTGCGCAACACCACAACGCCGTCCGGTCGCCGCCCGATCGGCGCCAAGCTCGCGATCAACGACGAGTACACCTCGAACGGGTCACCTCGATCGAACCAGGCTGCGCCGAAGCACACGGCGGCCGCCGTGACCACGACCGCGTAGCTGAGCAGGAACACACCATCCACCGGCGGGTCGGCCCGGTCGGCTGGCACGAGCTCCAACCACACGAACACCGCGAGCCCCGCCGCGGCCGGCCAGTAACCGCAGACATCCGGTGGGCGCCGCCAGCCGCCGGCGGGCACCCGCAGCACGGTGCACAGGCCCGCATGCAGCGCGCGCAGTGGGTTGAACATCCGCCACACCGGCCCGAGCAGCAGCGACGCAGGTACCATCCCCACCCACGCCAGCACGTACAGCGCCCGGGGCACGGGATTGAGGTTCGGGTCGCCGGGACCCGTGAACGCCAGCACAAGCAGGTAGGTCAACAAAGCGAGAGCCAGCCCGCGCACAGCCATCCTGGCGCCCGCGCTGTTCGCCAGCCGCTGGATGACGGTCGGCAACGCCACCCCGGGCGCGTAGGCCTGAAACCGAGGCTGGCGCCAGAGCAGACCGACCGCGAGGAACGACACCAACACGACGAACCCACCCGCCTGCAGCACGAGCTCGGGGGGCAGCGGCAGATCAGTTCGCCCACCGATACCGTGCGCCAGCCACCGGCACGAGGAGATCATACGCACGGTTCCTCCGCGGCGACCGGGACCGGGGCACGGCGCATCAGGATGGTGGCCGCGCAAACCACACCGAGCCCCCCGCCCACATTCAGCACGATGAGAGCCCGATCGAAGTCCGCGCCCCAGGCGAAGGGAACGACCGCGTCATGGAAGCTGAATATGTCAGCCGGGCTGATGATGACGGCGATCAGGGTGCCCGTCACCAGGCACAGCAGCGGACCAGCCGGCTGGCCGCGCAGCGTGGTGTACACCCCAACCAGCCCGATCGGCCACCCGAGGACGGCGAACCCGGCGGCGCTCAGGAACACCCAGACCAGCGCACCCTCGGCTGGCACCAGAGCCGAACCGAGGATGTGTATGACGTGCGCGCTAATCAGTATCAGGGTGGCGGCGGCCAACACGATCCGGGCGCCAAGGCTCCACCCGGCTCGCTGCTCCTCGCTCTGGTCGCGGCTGCCCAGCGCTACTAGGACCGCTGGCGCCGCCACAGCCAACGCGGTGAGCAGCCACCACAGCCCAGCGGGCGGTGGTGGCGGCCAACGCTGCTCGCCCAGCACGGTGACCGGAGCGTCCCCGACCAGCAGCGGGATCCGCCAAGCCAATCGGTCATCCGGAGGGCGGGGCCGAGCCGCGGCCTCAGCGATTCGGGGATCGGACCATAGGCCGGCCATGCCGGGTGCCACAACCGGCAGCAAGTTGATCACAGTCCCGGGAGGCGGCACCACAGCTACCCGCGCACCGGTGTGGTTGGTCAACCGAATCCGGGCACCGAACTCGACCACCCGCACGTCCAGCCCCGGTACTGGCGGCTGAAGGCCCAGCACCGCGGGCTCGTTGCTGGACGAGGTCAGCCCTCCAGCGTGCGCCCAGGCCGTACCGGTACCGGCCAGCATCCCGATGACGCCGAGTAGCACGGTCACCAGCAGCCAGCGCAACACCTGGCGCAGGCTACTCGGGAACGGGACGATGGGAGTCAGGCCTCGAGCCGCTGACGCAGCGCGTCCAACTCATCGCGCATCGAGCTGGGCAGCCGGTCGCCGATCTGGGCGAACCACTCCTCGATGAGCGGCAGCTCGGCCTTCCACTCGGCTGCATCGAATGCTAAAGCGGCGTCCACATCCTCGGCCGGCGTGTCCAACCCGGACAAATCGAGATGTGCCGCGGTCGGCACGTATCCGATCGGCGTCTCAACGGCCGACGCGACACCCTCGATGCGTTCGATCATCCACTTGAGCACCCGACTGTTCTCACCGAAGCCCGGCCACAAGAAACGTCGGTTCTCACCACGCCGGAACCAGTTGACATAGAAGATTCGGGGCAGCTTGCTGGCATCGGCGCCCTGGCCGATGCCAATCCAGTGTTGGAGGTAATCCCCGACGTGATAGCCCAAGAACGGCAGCATGGCCATTGGGTCCCGACGCACCACGCCGACTTTGCCAGCGGCGGCGGCGGTCTTCTCGCTGGATAAAGTAGCGCCGATGAATGTACCGTGTCGCCAATCTCGGGACTCGGTCACCAGCGGCACGGTGTCCGCCCGACGGCCACCGAAGATAATCGCGGAAATCGGCACACCATTAGGGTCATCCCATTCTGGAGCGATCACCGGACACTGCGCGATAGGCGTCGTGTAGCGCGAGTTCGGATGCGCGGCGGGCGCGCCCGACTCAGGCGTCCAGTCTTGGCCGGCCCACGATGTCAGGTGTTGCGGGTCGCCCTCAAGTCCTTCCCACCACACGTCCCCGTCATCGGTGAGGGCCACGTTAGTGAACAGCGAATTTCCCCGCTCGATGGTCTTCATGGCGTTTGGGTTGGTCGACCAATTCGTACCCGGCGCGACCCCGAAGAACCCGGACTCGGGGTTGGTTGCGTAGAGCCGGCCATCCGAGCCGAACCGCATCCAGGCGATGTCGTCGCCGACGGTCTCCGCCCGCCAGCCCGGGAGGGTCGGCTGCAGCATGGCCAGGTTGGTCTTACCGCATGCCGATGGGAAAGCGGCCGCGATGTAGTACGCCTTATCCTCCGGGCTGATCAGCTTGAGCACCAGCATATGTTCGGCCAGCCAACCCTCGTCATGCGCCAGGTTTGAAGCAACTCGCAACGCATAACACTTCTTGCCCAGCAGTGCGTTGCCACCATAACCTGAACCGAAACTCCAGATCTCCCGAGTCTCTGGGAAGTGGCTGATGTACTTGGTCGCGTTGCACGGCCATGCTACGTCTGCCTGGCCCGGCTCCAGCGGAACACCGACCGAGTGCAGACACGGCACGAAGCGATCGCCGGCCTCGGTCTCGAACAGCTTCAGCACATCAGGACCCATCCGGGTCATGATCTGCATAGACACGACGACGTACTTCGAGTCGGTGATCTCGACACCGAGCTTCGGATCATCCGCACCCACCGGTCCCATGCAAAACGGGATCACGTACATGGTCCGGCCACGCATGCAGCCTCGGAAGAGACCCTTCAGGGTCATCTTCATCTCGACGGGGTCCATCCAGTTGTTCGTCGGTCCAGCGTCGTCCCGCTTGGCGGTGCAGATGAAGGTGCGCTCCTCGACTCTGGCCACGTCCTCAGGATCGGACGCGCACCAGAACGAGTTGGGCATCTTGTCTTTATTGAGCCGAACGAACGTGCCAGCGCCCACCAACTGGTCAGTCATCCGCTCCCACTCGGCCGGTGAACCATCACACCAGACGACGCGATCCGGCGCGGTGAGTTCAGCAACTTCCTCAACCCACGCCAAAAGACGCGCATTAGACACAGGCGCTTCGTCATCGAGCCCGGGCACAGCGCGGACGGTCATTTCGTAGCCTCTCCTAGGTCACTAGCTCGGTGGCCAAACCGTCTTGCGGAATGGCTGCACGCACCCGCGGCAACTGCAAGGAGCCCCGGGTGCGCTACCGAAAAATGTGTGTCGCCCAGGCTAGCGGTAGAGCTAGCTCGCCACAGCGCCAAGTGACTGTCATATCACTCACAGAAGCGATCCAGCGGATCGATTCAGCCGACGTTCTCCAGTAACGCGGAGCGTAAAATCATTAGCTATAGCTGCTAGTTCGCTTTACTCACCGAGGACATGTTGAAGTCGGGCACCAGCACCGACGGCATCGCGGTCAGGGTGAACTCGTCCTTGAACTCCCTCGGCAGCGCGCGCTCGGTCTTTGTGACAGCCGACACACGACGCAGGAGATCCAGCGGCGACTCATTGAACCGAAAATTGTTCACCTCACCAACCACCTCACCTCGCTCGACCAGATAGACGCCGTCCCGGGTCAGGCCGGTAAGCAACAGGGTGGCGGGATCAACTAAGCGGATGTACCACAGGCAAGTCGGCAGCAGCACACGCTCAGTACCGGCCACCAGGTCCGCAAGCGAAGCGTCCGAGCCACCAGTCAATATCAAGTTCGAAGGCGGCGCGGCGAATTCGGTGCCCAGCTCGGCGGCCGCCGCCCTGGGGTACGCCAGCGCGCTCAGCACTCCCTCGGCGACCCAGTTCACCTTTCCCAGCCGCGCGCCGTTGTCGAAGACGCTGATCTCGTCGCTGGACTGCGTTGTGACCAGGAACGGAGCACAGGCCAGCCCGTTCCCCGCGTTGGGATCGCTGGTCAAACTCAGAGGCAGTGCGCTGAGCCGCTCACCGACCCGAGTCGGTCGACCGGAGTCCGGCGGCGCGGAGAAGGCGCTGCGTCCCTCACACGCGGGCCGCCCGGCCATCTCCCAGCACATGTAGATCATCAGATCGGCCACGGCAGCCGGCGGCAGAATCGTCGGGTAACGTCCGGCCGGCAGCTCAACCCGGCGCTGGCCCCAGCCGAGCCGATCGACCAGCTCGGCGTCGAGCCCGATCACGTCGAGGGCAGCGAAATCCTCCGGCGTCGCCACGGAACGACCAGCCCATGCCGACCGGGTCAAATCGGCCGACTTGGCGTTCAACTCCACCGACCCGATCGGCTGGACCCACCTGCGCCGCACTCCGGCCGAGGTGCCCAGCCAGGTAGTGGCGACTTCGTGGCTGGCAAACCCGTAGAGCACGCGGGGCATCAGATGCCCGCCGCGCGCACTGGCGAAAGCCTCGCCCAGCTGCTCGGCGAGGCGGTCGAACACCTTGATCGAGGTCTGCCCGGCGGGCTCCGCCCAGCCCACGCCGTTTTCGTCGCTCGGCTCCGGCAGCCCGATCACGTCTCGGGCCGGCCCGGCTTGCCGGGCAACCGCCTCGCTGGCGATGACCGCGTCTTGGATCTGAGCCAGATCGGTGACCAGCGCCGACGAGCTGACCACGCCAGTGCCTACCGCGCCGGGAGCATCACCCAGGCGCACCAGCGAGATCACTGTCCAACTCACTACGGTGCTGTGCCCGTTGGTGGTCATCGTGCTGTTCGCCCACCGCAGCGCCACTTCGCTGGATTCGGTGGCCAGCACCACTCGCCCGACGGTGTCCTTGCCAGGGATCTCTAGCGCCCGCTCGACCAGCTCCGAGCTCGAAAGGATACCCATCTACTTGCCCGCTTCTCGTACCGCGTTCAGGACATTGACCTGCTCGAACAGCCCAGGTGGGCAACCGTGGCTGACCGCCGCGATCTGGCCGGGCTGGGCTTTGCCACAGTTCAGCGCGCCGCACAGCCGCCAGCTGGACGGGCCGCCGACCGCCCGCAGCGAACCCCAAAAGTCGGTAGTGGTCGCCTGATATGCCACGTCGCGCAGCTGGCCGGCCAGTCGACCGTGCTCGATACGGTAGAACCGCTGGCCGGTGAACTGGAAGTTGTACCGCTGCATGTCGATCGACCAGGACTTGTCGCCCACCACATAGATCCCCCGGTCCACCCCGCTGATGAGTTCCTCGGTGGTGGTATCCCGATGCGGATCTGGCTGTAACGACACGTTGGCCATCCGTTGGATGGGCACGTGGTGCGGTGAGTCGGCGAACGCGCAGCCGTTCGAGCGAGCCAGGCCGAGCCGGAGAGCGAACGTGCGGTCGAGCTGGTAGCCGACCAGCAGGCCGTCGCGTACCAGATCCCACTGCGTGGTGGCCACTCCGTCGTCGTCGTAGCCGATAGTGGCCAAGCCGTGCTTGACGGTGCGGTCGCCGGTGACATGCATGTGTTCAGAGCCGTAGCGCAGCGTGCCGAGCTGATCAGGGGTGGCAAAGCTGGTACCGGCGTAGGCCGCCTCGTAGCCGATCGCCCGGTCATACTCCGTGGCATGCCCGACCGACTCATGGATGGTCAACCACAGATTGGTCGGATCGATCACCAGGTCGTAGCGGCCGGGCTCAACGGACGGCGCTTTGAGCCGCTGCGCCAGCAGGTCGGGCACCTCGGCTAACTCACGGTCGAAGTCCCACCCGGTGCCGGTGGCGTACTCCCAGCCCCGCCCAGCCGGCGGGGCCAGCGTGCGCATGGTCTCGAAGCGACCGGCGGCCCGGTCGACCGCGGTGGCCTCGAAGCGTGGCTCCAGCCGAATCCGTTGCTGCGTGGTTGAGGTGCCCGCTAGGTCAGCGTAGAACTTCTGCTCCTTGACCTGTGGGCAAGCCGCCCACACATGGTCAACACCGTCGGCCGCGAGCAGCCGGGCGGACCATTCGGCCAGCAGCGCGATCTTGTCCTGGGTAGGCACGTTGAACGGGTCGATCTCGTAGTCGGAGACCCAACTGACTCCGGCGTGCACCGGTTCCTCGGCACGCACCACAGGCTCACGGTTCACCGCACGCAACGTGCGCGCCACCTCGGCCGCACGAGTTGCGGTGGCCGCCGCCGCACCTGTGGTCAGCGCCGGGGTCGAGGCAAATCCCCAGGTACCGTCCACGATCACACGCACGGCCAAGCCGAGGGTGAGCTCATCACCGCAGGCCGCTACCGCCCCGTCACGCAGCACAAGGTCCTGCCGCGCGATCCGCTCGACCCGCACGTCGGCATGACCCGCGCCCAGCGCGGCGGCGGTACTCAGAGCGGCATCGGCGAGCCCGGCCAGCGGCAGCCCTCGAAACTCGGCATCGATCCGATCATCAATTCGCACGTTAGGCTAACTTACTCGCCGTGGCGCCTGAGGCTCGGGCCAACTCCACCCGTCACGAGGCCGACTCACGGCGGATCGACTGCCGCGCCATGACGTCGTCAATACTGACCCGCATGAGCTTCAACAGCGTCGTTGAATCCGGCGAATGGTCACTAGCCAGCTCCGGCAGCTCGGCCGTCCAGCTCGGGGAGTACCGATCGAGCAAGGCCACCACCCGGGCTTGCGGCGAGCTCGGGCGCGCCGAACTGGTCGCGCGCCGGGCCGGTAGGGGAGATCGACTCACGCCACCATCGTCGCTGACAGATGGCCCGGATGCCCGTACGCGAGGGCGTATCGTGCCGGGGTGAGCAAGGTGGTGCACGAACGGCGAGTGGTCAGCTTTGTGCACCGTGGCGGCCGGATGACCGAAGGCCAGCGGCATGCATGGGCAGCCTGGTGGCCGACGTATGGTCGCGACCTCTCGGGCCTAAGCGCTCCGCTGGATCTGGTTAGCTGGTTTGGCCGGGATGCCCCGGTAGTGCTCGAAATCGGCTCAGGCATGGGCGAATCGACCGCCGCACTCGCTGCCGCCGCGCCCGAGCGCAATCACCTCGCCGTTGAGGTGTATCAGCCAGGGCTGGCCCAGCTACTCATGCGTATCCGCGCGCTCGAGCTGACCAACTTACGGCTGGTCAGGGGCGACGCGATGGTGTTG
Organism: Pseudonocardia sp.; assembly: GCA_019244295.1. Lineage (GTDB taxonomy): Bacteria > Actinomycetota > Actinomycetes > Mycobacteriales > Pseudonocardiaceae > Pseudonocardia. The sequence goes on along the minus strand of JAFASX010000009.1, from coordinate 37,396 downwards.
CTCGACGAGCACACCGAACCGGATTCACTCGCCGGTATCCGCGTGTATTTCCCCGATCCCTGGCCCAAGCGCAAACATCACAAACGGCGGCTGGTCGAGCCGGCGTTCGTCGCGCTGGCGGCCTCCCGGCTGCGCAAGGGCGGCACCCTGCATCTGGCCACCGACTGGGCGCATTACGCCGAGCAGATGCGCCGGGTATGTGAAGCCGAACCGAGACTGCGCAATCACTATCCCGATGCCGACGGCGGCTGGGCACCCCGGCCGAGCTGGCGACCACTCACCAAGTTCGAGCAACGAGCCACCGCCGAGGGTAGGACTGTCCTTGACCTCATCTACAGACGTACGTGAAACTCGGCGCCACAAGCTCTCCCGCCGCCAGCCGAGGCAAAGCCACACCGATGCGCTGGGTTTCGAGCCCCGCGCGGCGGCTTTTCTGTCACAGCAAGGCGTTAGGGTCGCTGCATGAGCGACACCGAGCTGCTGGAGCCTCCGCTGGAGCGGTCACTGAACCGGGTCCTGTTGGTCTGGGACGCGCCAAACATGGACATGAGCCTTGGCTCGCTGCTCGGCGCCCGGCCGACCTCGGCGTTCCGACCGCGCTTCGACGCGGTAGGCCGATGGTTGCTTGCCCGAGCGGGCACCAATGGGTTCGCCGAGGCCTGTGTGTTCACCAATGTGACGCCGGGCAGCACCGAGGTGGTGCGACCGTGGGTGGAAGCGCTTCGCAACGTCGGCTTCGCGGTGTTCGCCAAACCAAAGATCACCGAGGACAGCGACATCGACACCAACATGCTCCAGCACATCGAGCTGCGGCGCGCAGAAGGCGATCTGTCCGAGGTCATAGTGGCCTCCGGTGACGGCCGAGCCTTCCGCACGCCGCTGGAGAAGCTGGTAGACGCCGGCATTGATGTCACCGTGATCGGTTTCCGCGAGTACGCCTCGTTCGCCCAGAACTCGGATCTGATCGACTTTCTGGACTTGGAGGACATCGAAGGGGTGTTCCGCGAACCGCTGCCCCGGATTACCCTCGACACGCTGCCTGACGAGGGCGCGTGGCTGCCACCGTTCCGCTCGCTGCGTTCGCTGCTGGATAGCCGCCGATGACCGTTGCCGCGGCCCGCGCAATAGCCAATCCAGTCGCCCATCGGATCACCGCGCCGGTGGTACTGCCGTGTGACCCCTCCTGCTCGGTACTTCGGGACGGCGCTCTGGATGTCGATGTCGAGGGGCGAATCGCCTGGTGTGGCCCCGAAGCCCAAGCCCCACCGGCGCCAGCGGAGGTGCGCCGGTTACCTGGTCTGCTGGTACCAGGGCTGATCAACGCTCACTGCCATACCCCGATGATCGTGTTGCGTGGGCTGGGCGGTGACCTGCCTTTGATGCGCTGGCTCACCGAGGTGATGTGGCCGGCAGAGGCTCGGCTGACCGGCGCGGATGTGCGCGCCGGCATGCTGCTTGGCTGCGCCGAGCTGCTGCGTGCCGGCGTAACCACGAGCGTCGAGATGTATTTCTACGCTGATGAGGTGATCGATGCGGTATTGACCGCCGGTTCTCGGGTAATCCTCACTCCTGGCATCATCTCCGCTCCCGGCTGGAGCCGACTGGGCACCTGGCGACAGATGCTGGACGCGGTGTCCGCGCGAATCGATACCCACGGACTGCGATTCGGTCCCGGTGAACGGGTAGAGCTGGGTTACGGTCCACACGCGGCGTACACCCTGCCCGCCGAGGCGTTGACCGTGACCGCGACGGCGGCTCGCGAGCGTGGTGCGCTGCTGCATATTCACGTGGCTGAGACGCTCGGTGAGGACGTCGCCCTGCGGGCCAAGTACGGTTCGGTGCCCCGAATGCTGGAGACATTGGGCGTGCTCGGCGGCGGTCCACATAGCCGAGTGCTCGCCGCGCACGGAGTGCATCTGGATGCCGAGGACATCACGCTATTGGCCAAGCGCGGGGTCGCGGTCGCGCACTGCCCGGGATCGAACGCCAAGCTTGCCGCCGGCACCGCGCCGCTGATCGCGCTGCGGGCGGCCAAGGTGACGCTGGCGCTGGGGACCGATGGGCCAGCCTCGACCGACGACCTGGATCTATGGGCCCAGGCTCGGCTGGCTGGGCAGCTGGCGCGGCTGGCCTCGTTCGACGCCGCCGCACTCACCGCGGCCGACCTGCTGCTGTTGGTCACCCGGCACGGGGCGACCGCGATCGGACGGGACGATCTCGGTGCGCTGGAGCCCGGCGCATGGGCCGACTTCGTGCATATTGGTACCGATGACCCGGCTTTCATAAACCTGGACGACGATGCCGGGCTGCTCTCGAACCTGGTGTGGGCGGCGAGCGGGCGACTAGTTCGGGATGTATGGGTGGCCGGGGAGCAGGTGCTGGCCGACGGTGAGCCGATTCGGATAGACCGGGCCGCGGCGCTGTCGGCAGCACGAGCGGTCGCGGCCCGCTTGCGCCGTGGGGACCCACAAAGCGACTCTCCCTAGCCGTACGGCGGCCGTATCCCTCCTTACCGGTGGTTAGGGCTTGTCGTGAAATAACCTAGTTTTGGGCCGTGCGGGACAGTTCCCACCCCGACCGGGACGCCCAGTTCCGGCACATCCACGACACCGTGACCGCGTTCCTGGCCGCCGGTGGTCAGTGTGGACCGCACGAAAAAGAAACTCAACGGCCAGTACAAGAACACCGGCAAAACCTACCGCCCAGCCGGCGAACCACACCCCGCACCCCACCCACGACACGCCCGAACCCCACTAACTTGATTCACCACGGGCCCTTACCACCGATCGACAACGCGCCGAACAATGCGCTGCTGTCCAGGCTGCCCAGGGCGGCACCACCCGGTACAGGCCGGTCCAGCTCGGCGCCCAGCTCAGCCCCAGGGGCCGAATCGTCAATACCGTCGGGCTCGTCGGCATCGCTCGGGGCTGCGTGCCGAGGTTCACTCGCCGCGGCGTGCCGAGGCCCGCTCGACACCGCCTCATGGCGAGGTCGATGTCGAGGCCCGTCCGGCTTCGCCTGGCCCTGGGGCGCAATCACCTGATCCCTCGGCGCGAGAGCTTGGTCTCGGACCTGGTCCCAGGGCGTGAGAGGCGCTCCGGGCGGCCTGCGCACGTGCGCCGACGCCGCTTCCGACACACGCGCTGGCGCTGGCGCCCGCGCACTGACTTCCTCCGGCTCGCTGGGCGCCACAGCCGCAGTGAAAGTGAAATTGTCGTCATGCTGACGCGGCTTGACGGCGGGCATCCCAGGCGCCGCTGTGCCCTCGGGAACACGGGGGGCGTCAATCGGCATGGATGCTGGCGTGGCTGATCGCTCACCGCGAGCGGATGCGTGTGGCCTCGCACTAAGGCCAAACGCCAGCATCGCGCTGGTTACACCCGCATCGGAGAATCCACGCTTAGCCCAAGCGTTCATCAAATCCCCTTCCCGTGATTGTTCAACGCGCGGGCATCAGTTGCGTGAGGGGCTTGCTGACCGGCGGTATTGCTGAGCTGATGCAGATACGTCAGTGTGATACGACTCGCAGTATGCGGTGACGGCCACTCCTCGGTGTAGCACGCAGAGCCTCCACACAGCCGGGCTGACGATCGGTCAGATCTTCGGTCTGTTCCGGCTCACGCTCGAAGGCACGGTGAGCCGGAGGCTGGGCATGCCGAGCCGGGACCACGTGCAGCAACGTCCGAGGCAACCCCTGTGCAGCAGTCGATGAAGGCGGCATCGGCGCGTGGAGCGGATCTTGATGAAAGTGTTCGGGATCACCCGAGCATTGGGCTAGTGCGTGGAAGATCGGAGTCAGCTCGGCCTCATCGGTGGGTTGGTGATGAGAGCCAGTTGCCGTTTCGAACACGGATCGAGGTACCTCCGCCGCCATGGGTTCTGATACGCACTGGTGCCTCACGGTGCGGGACACACACCATGAGGCACCCCAGGATTCCGTACTCACAACGGTCACTCGACACCGAGGTTGCGGCGTCGATGACATGACTCCTCATCGGTGTCGCACGGACGCCCGATCGGGTGGAGCCCTAGCGTTTAACCTGCGCGTGAAGAATCGCTACCCTCGGACCAGTGAGCCTTGACGGTGACCAATCGCCTCCTTCATCCGACTCGGTGGCCAGGCTGAACCAGCCCGCGCAACCGCCGATTCCGCCGCCGTACCGTCAGCTAGCCGGTACCGGATCCAGCCAGCTGATCCCCACACCGCTTCGCGTCACCTCGGAGCTTGCCGCAAGATTGCTGGTGATCGCCGCCGCGCTCGCCGCCGTGGTGTTTGTGATCATTCAATTGTGGGTGGTGGTCATTCCGGTGGCTATCGCGCTGCTGCTCTCCGCGCTGTTGGCGCCACTGGTCGAGACCGCCGTGCACAGAGTCGGGCTGCCTCGCGGTCTAGCCACCGTGCTGGTGCTGGTCGGAGGTATCGCCCTGCTCAGCGTCGTGCTATCGGCAGTGATCAACGCGTTCATTGACGGGCTGCCGGAACTGCAGGCTAAGCTGATCCAGAGCTATCAGGTCAGCATCCAGCCCCTGCTTGCCGGGCCGCCGCTACACATTCAGCCTAGCCGGCTAAACGACCTACCGGGTGCGCTGCAGCGCTCGATCATGGCCAACTCGGAGGCCATCACTACAGGCGCTCTCAGCACCGCGGCAACGGTAACCGGGCTACTGGCTGGGTTACTCCTCGGGTTGTTCGTATTGATCTTCTTCCTCTACGACGGGGAACGTATCTGGAGTTTTCTGATGCGCGCTATACCGATGGCAGCGCGCGCGCGAGCAGACGTGGCCGGGCGGCAAGCATTCGCGTCCCTGGTGGGTTACACCCGAGCCGTCGTCGCGGTCGCGGTAGCGGATGCGTCCGCCATCGCGTTGGGCTTGTGGTTTATTGGGACACCGCTGGTGATCCCGCTGGCCGCGCTCGTATTTCTCGGCGCGTTCGTGCCCATGGTCGGAGCTATACTGTCCGGCGCGGTGACCGTGCTGGTGACTTTAGTGGCCAAGGGACCCGTATCAGCGCTGATCGTGCTCGGTGTCGTGATCGCGGTGATTCAGTTGGACGGCCACGTACTGCAGCCCCTTCTGCTCGGCCGAGCTGTGGCGTTGCACCCCCTGGCTGTGGTGCTCTCGGTGGCCGGAGGCATTGTGGTGGCGGGCATTGCCGGGGCCATGCTTGCGGTGCCGCTAGTGGCGGTCCTGGCGACGGGGGTGCGCTCACTGGCCACCACCGCCGTCCCACCTCCAGACAAAATTAATCCACTCGACCCCGAGGATGCCGAAAGCGCCAGACCAGAGCCACCAGAGCCTCGGCCGCCGCGACGACTAAAAAGACTAAAAGTAATCATCGCCGGGGTGACCCAGAAGATCAGGGCCAGCCTACCTAGGCGGCCTCGTCCAGGGCGTTGACCGTCGCGAGATCCAGCCGAATCGTGGCTGCCATGCAGTTCTCCTGAAGGTGCGCTAGAGAAGAGGTACCAGGGATCGGCAACATCACCGACGAGCGCTGCAGTAGCCAGGCCAACGCCAACTGAGCCGGGGTAATGCTCAGTTCGGCGGCGAGCTCATGGACCAGGCCTCCCGGCTTGGCTAACTCACCCGAGGCAATGGGGAACCACGGGATGAAGCCGATGCCGCGCTCGGTGCAGTGGCGCAGCACCTCGTCCGAAGCCCGATCGATCAGATTGTAACGGTTCTGCACCGTAGAAACGTCAATAGTGTGACCGGCGTGCGCGATCTGATCGACGGTCACCTCGGACAGGCCCACCAGGCGCACCTTGCCCTCGGCCTGCAGCTGCGCCAACGCGCCATACTGCTCCCCGGCCGGCACGGTCGGATCGATCCGGTGCAGCTGGAATAGGTCGATCTGTTCCAGACCGAGCCGGCGCAAGCTCAGCTCACACTGCTGACGCAGGTACTCGGGACGCCCGCAAGGGTGCCACTCACCTGGCCCGGTACGCAGCAAACCGGCCTTGGTAGCCACCGTGATGCCGTCGTAGGGGTGCAGCGCCTCGCGGATAAGCTCCTCGTTCACCGTTGGACCATAGGAGTCGGCGGTGTCGATGAAGTCAACGCCGAGCTCGACCGCACGCCTGAGCACCCTGATCGCCTCATGACGATCGCGTGGCGGCCCCCATACGCCCTGGCCGGTCAGTTGCATGGCGCCGTAACCGAGGCGGTGAACAGGGATTGCGTCACCCAGCCGGAACGTGCTGCTCGCGGCAACCGGTCGGTTGGTGGCGGCGGTAGTGATAGTCACGTGTATGTCCCCCGGGAAACTCTTGCGATCGGGTGTCAACCTAGCCTGCAGCATTGGCGGTGGCCATCGCTCGCGGACGTGACGAGCCGAACACTTGTGGTACCCGATAGCGGATACAGGCGACCGAATCGGCCGGACCGGGATTGTCGCGTTGCTCAGCGTGTTCATGCCCCGTAGGTTCGCCGGAGGCCACAATTCACTGTGGCCTCCGTCTCAGCCGGGTGGAGCAGATGGCGAAGATCAGCCCCAGCCCCAGCGAGCGGCGCTTTCGTCCCTTAAAAGGGAGCAAAAGCACCGTTCGCCCTGATGGGGCTAGATACACAGCGGACGAAATGATGATAGTGGCCGCGGCCCGCACCCTACCCGATAGTGTGGTGTGTTTCGTGGGGACTGGGTTGCCAGCGATGGCGGCCGGCGTGGCGCGCCGGCTGCACGCACCGAACCTCATGCTGGTCTACGAATCAGGTCTCCCGCACGCTCAGCTGAAGCAACCTGACCGCATCGACATCGGGCTGCTCACCGGAACACAAATTGACCGCTTCGGCAACATCGGCAACATGGTCATCAGCGACTCCGAGGAGCCGACGGTACGGTTTCCAGGATGCGGCCACCCGCCGGAGGCTGCGGCCTGCTGCGAGAAGGTGGTGATCGTAATGCGGCAGCGACTGCGGGCTTTCGTGGAAAACGTCGACGAAGTGGACTGTTTCGGCTACACGGGCGGCCCTGGCCCCAGTGACCAAGCTCAATTCGGCCTCACCAACACCGGTCTTACCCGAGTCATCACCGACCTGGGTTTTCTCGAACCCGACCCAGATACCCAGGAACTGGTACTCACTGGTCTGCACCCCACCGTACGCGTGGAGCAAGTACGCGCCGAGACCGGCTGGCCATTGCAGCTCGCCGACTGCCTGGTGGAGATACCAGCACCGACCAATCGCGAACTGGCCACGCTGCGCTCGTTACGGACGCCGGGGCAGTTGGATGAATGAGCTCCGGATCTGCGACCTCGACCGAGAGAATGCGGTGCGATTACTCGGCACCGCAATGGCGTACGGTCGGATCACCCCAGCGGAGTTCAGTGAGCGTTGCCGGTTGGCTTACGCCGCGCGAACCAGAACCGAGCTGCTGGCGGTCCTTTCCGACTTGCCGTTCGGATCGCCACCGTCGCTCGGGCCACTGGTGCTGCACGTAGCGTTCGGCCAGCTTCGCCGGACTGGTCAGTGGCCGGTTCCGGAGCTCATTCAGATTACCGGTACTGGACAACGCACCACCCTCGACTTCACCGAAACCCACGTCGAGTGGCCTGAGGTGGTGATTGAGGTGAACGCCACTATGAGCGCCACGAAGCTGCTGTTGCCGCCATCGACATGGGTGAACACCGACGGTCTCGAGTTGGTTGTCAGTTCGGTTCGATACCGCCGCCGCCCTCGGCGAACTGGGCGTTATCGGGCCGATAGCGGCGAGCACGCGAGCGCCGACCGCAGCCGAGGACGGCGACTGCGCTGGCGGCCGAGTCAACGCAATCATCTGGAGCCGCCAACCACGCGATTCGTGCTGCGCGGCCGGGCTGTGCTGAGCACAGTGACCATCTGGCAGGCCCGACTCTCCCGCTGGCGCTGATCCACCGCGACGCCCAACCGAGCAGCACCAGAACCGTGAACGGTTCATCTTGATCGTCAACGATGCTTCAGCGCGCGAGGTCAACGAACCGGCTGTAATGCAGCTGGTGAGCCACCGTAATGGTGCTGGTCGGCCCATTACGGTGTTTAGCTAAGATCAAGTCGGCTTCGCCCGCCCTCGGATCATCACGCTCGAACGCGTCCGGACGATGCAGCAGGATCACCAAATCGGCGTCTTGCTCAATCGAATTGTGGACGGCGATCCCGTTGGCGACAAAATTGTGCGTGCCAGGAACGGTAGCGTCATATACCGGCTGCTCACCAACGCTAGTGATCTCGGTGATCTCGTCCCAAAATACGTCGTTGGTCACCAGCATCTCCATTCCGGCATCATCAAGCACAGCGGCCCCGACCGTTACCCGAGCTGCCTCGGCCGAGACGCCGGGCACACCGATAAACCGCATGAACGCACGTTGATACTCCGGGCCGATGATGCTCAGTCGCCAACGATCCCGACAACCGAGCGAGCTGGCCCGCTTGAGCCGACTGAGAATGCCGAAACGCAGCAGTAATCGAGAGACGTCATCAGCCAGCCGTCGACTCGTCGTGGTGCAGTAAATACTCCCAAAACCGGAGGTGGCGTCCCAGATAACCAATCCGGACGCGGCCCACAGATGGCGGAGGAACAGCGCGACCTGATCACCGACTAACCCGAACACCGGCGCTGGTACACACCGCTGATGACCGCTGACACCGGACAGACCCAATCCGTCCAGCCACCCGGCGATGTGGTCTCGCTGAAAACCGCCACACGCGGATGAACCGCTCTCGTCCGCAACACAGCGCGCCAACAACTCAACGTGCTCCTCAGGCCAGCTCATCGACTGGATCGGCGATGGAACTCGCCGGACAACCGCCAACCGATCGCCCGGCGTGAGCTCGCCCAAAGCGCACCAGCCATCCACGGTGAGCAAGGGGTGGCTCGCGGTCGCCTCGAGCTCACGCCCAGACCGCAGCCGCACTCGGAACACCTCCTTGACCCCGCTGCAAAACACCGCGGTCATCTTCCGAGGCACCAGCCGCATCCGTTCATCCAGAGACCAGAGCACCACCTCTGACTCTCCTGAATCGATGAGCTCACCCAGGCTCGCTTCAGCGCCAGTATCGGCGCGCATCAACCGACTCCTGGCCGTGAGGCAGCCCGACTCGCGCAGATCCGCCAGCATCGGACGTTTGTCGGTGCGCTGCTCAGGTCCTCGGTTGAGCTGGCTGATCGCCACCACGGGTACCTCAAGCTCTTTGGCGAGCAACTTCATCTGCCGGGAGAACTCGCTGACTTCCTGCTGACGAGATTCCACCCGTTTGCCTGAGGTCATCAGCTGCAGGTAATCGACCACAAGCAGCCTCAGCCCGTGTCGCTGGCGCATCCGCCGGGCCTTTGCCCGGATCTCCATCATGGTCAAATTTGGCGAGTCGTCGATGAACAGCGGCGCCTCGCTGATTTCACTCATCCGCCGGGCCATCCGCGTCCAGTCGTCGTCGCTCATCCGACCCGACCGCATGTCAGTGAGCCGGATCCGGGCCTCAGCCGACAACAACCGCATGACGATCTCGGTGCGACTCATCTCCAGCGAGAAAATCGCGCTGGTCATGCCATGTTTGACCGAACAGGACCGTGCGAAATCTAAACCCAACGTGGAGTTGTGGGTGGGGATCATCGAGCGACCAGCCAGATACAGGTGGTCAGGATGTTCGATCTCAACACAGCGGACCGGCACGCTGCCCACCGCGCGAACCTCGGTGATGACATGCGCGAAAGACCGATGTCCGACAGCCACACGGCGGTCCTTGTGTAATCGTCGTTTGCTGTCGATCCGGAATATGTCGTCTCCGGTAGTGAAAGTGAGTAGATACTGGGCGGGCGTAGCCGGGTCCGGTACCGCTGTGCCGGTGGTCATCGAGCAGTGATATCCCAAGCTGAACACCAGCTCCTGAATATCTAAGGCAAGCCGCCTACTTGTCACGCTCACACGCAGAGCACCGGCGGCGGTAACGGTACCGGCGGCGTCCATCAGGCCGGCAAGCAATGCGCGTCGCTGACGCTCCGAAGCTCGCAGGTACGGAATCGGAATACGTGTGAAGGCCGCGGAATCATCAACGCCAGTACCGAGCCATACCCCCAGCATGTACGGCTCGATCGGCAGCAGCCGTTCGGGGAGCAACAGCGGCAGGCACAGCGAAATTGAGTGGCTCGGTCGCCGACCAGCCCCAGGCCTTACACTCGCGGCGATCTCCGCGGTCGTGCGCACCGCAACGATAGCGGTGAGCGGATGACCACGATCAACGGATGCGGCATCAACAATTCGGCTCGATGCTGTGGTTTCGGTCAGCCATTCATGCTCAGCGTCGGCGGTGATCACACTGCCGTCAGCGAAACACACCTCGTAGCACGGGCGCCCGACCATGACGTCTGACGTGGCGATTACTCGGGTGGGTGGGCCGTCCGCCGCGATCAACTCGTCGCCAACAGCCACCTCCGCCATGGTGGTCCAACCCGATGGAGTCGGTAGCGGCGTATCCAGCGCGAGCGCTTTCCCGAGACCGGGCCGCGCCGCGACGACAATCATCTGCCCAGCATGCAGGCCGTTGGTGACCGCATCCAGGTCGCCAAACCCGGTAGGCACCCCGAACGACACCCCACCTCGGGAGGCAATCGCGTCGATCTCGTCCATGGTCGGTTGCAGCAGCTCTTCAAGTGGAACGTAATCCTCACTGGTGCGCCGCTCGGTCACGTCGTAGATCGCCGCCTGGGCACGATCAACCACATCATCGACGTCGGCACCGTTGACCCCGGCGGCGCCTAAATAACCCAGTTGCACAATGCGCGTGCCCGCCTCTACCAACCTGCGCAGGATAGCTTTTTCCGACACGATTTCGGCGTAGTAGGCGGCGTTGGCGGCCGTCGGCACCGTGGCGATCAACGTGTGCAGATACGGCGCACCACCAAGACGAACCAGATCGCCCCGGCGCTCCAGCTCAGCCGATACCGTCACCGGGTCAGCCGGCTCACCGCGGCCGTACAGATCCAGAATGCATTCAAAGACAGTCTGATGCGCCGGACGATAAAAATCATCCGGGCGTAAAATCTCGACCACGTCCGCGATGGCGTCCTTGCTGAGCAACATTCCGCCCAGCACAGACTGCTCGGCCGCCAAATCCTGCGGCGGCTGACGATCGAACCCCGCGCCGAACTCAGACCCAGGCTCATCCGCCGATCGGACATGGCGAGGCCTATTGATCGGCCGTTCATCAGGTACCGCCACAGCGCGCTCACCCCCCTTCGCACGTTCTACCGGGGACCACCGACAAGAACTGGCGGCCACCTCCAGCGTGTTGTCCCCCCGCACGTCCGCGCACCGCGTGGCCACACTGGCTGTCGGAGGCTAGGGCCTGCCACCAGCGCTACTCAACCAACTCTGTTGACAGCGCTGTTGATCAATTGGGGACAACCCGTCAATATCCCCACTCAACGTCGCGAGCACTGTGGACAAACTGGGGACCAACTTGGTCGCCACCATCATCTGTGCAGTTCAGAAGCCATATCGCGGCTGGGGACAACTCAAAGCTCATCGACGTCGGCGAGCCGAGAACAACGACGTTTCGGGCGTGTCTTAAACCCTCAATCCACACCCGAGGACCGCCGCTCGGGCAGCCATAACAGGGGCCCCCGGCCACGATGCATACGTGACCGGGGGCCCTGTTACTGGATGGATGGCCGAACGCTGACCTACTCAGCCAGCAGTAACCTCCAACGCGAACTCGGCACGAACCTCGGGGTGCAGCCGGGCAGTCACCGCATGTCGACCGACCGTTTTGATCTGACCTGGCAGCTCCAACACGCGGCGGTCCAGCTGCGGGCCACCAGCGGCACGCAGCGCGTTCACCACATCGGCCGCTGTGACAGAGCCGAACAACCGGCCGGTGCCGGGCGCTGCTTTAGCAACCAGCTTGACTGGTGGCAACCCGGCTAGTGTTTGAGCAACCTGCTGGGCATGCCCGAGGTCACGGATCTGGCGCGCTTGCCGCGACCGACGAATGATCGCGACCTGCTTCTCCGCGCCCCGAGTGGCCGGAATAGCCAGCTGTCGAGGGAGCAGATAGTTGCGGCCGTAACCATCTTTGACCTGAACCACGTCCCCTGGACCACCCAGGTTGGCAACGTCGGCGGTGAGGATCAGTTTCATGGCGGCGCTCCTATCGAGCCGTCGAGGTGTAGGGCAGCAGCGCCACCTCTCGGGCATTCTTCACCGCGACCGCGACGTCACGCTGATGCTGGCGACAGTTACCGCTGACCCGACGGGCCCGGATCTTTCCCCGGTCGGAGATGAACTTGCGCAGCAAACCGGTGTCTTTGTAGTCGATCCGCTGCACCTTATCCTTACAAAAGGCGCAAATCTTCTTCTTGGGTTTGCGCAGAACTGGCTTAGCCATTCGGTATTACTCCATGCCCATGGCGAGGCCCTCGGACCGAGGAAACCTCGATGTGATCGATTAGTGGAGCGACGGCGCCAGGCGAGGGCACTGGGCACGCCGGAATACGGTCGGGATCAGAACGGAGGCTCATCGTCGGCTCCGCCACCAGCAGCGCCAGCCATGGGGGCCGATCCCCACGGGTCGTCGGGGGCACCGCCCGAACCAAAGCCGCCGCTGCCGTTGCCGCGACTGACCTTGTTCACCTTCGCTGTGGCGTAGCGCAGCGAAGGGCCGATCTCATCGACCTCCAGCTCGACCACGGTGCGCTTCTCACCTTCGCGGGTCTCGTACGAGCGCTGCTTAAGCCGGCCCGAAACAATTACCCGAGCCCCCCGAGTCAGCGTCTCGGCAACGTTCTCAGCGGCTTGGCGCCAGATGTTGCAGCGCATGAATAGCGCCTCGCCGTCCTTCCACTCGCCGCTCTGGCGATCGAAGGTGCGCGGAGTAGAGGCCACCGTGAAGTTGGCGACGGCCGCGCCGGACGGAGTGAAACGCAGCTCAGGATCAGCGGTGAGATTGCCGATCACAGTAATGACAGTGTCTCCAGCCATCACGATGCCCTTCAGCCGATCGACGCCGGAGTCGGGCCCGGCGTAGGTACGTAAGAACTGTTCGGCGGAGCACTTGGGCGCGGGCCGGGCGAAGCCGGAACACCCGGGGGGATCACCCTGTCCGTCGGCGGCTTGCGGCTCACCTCACGCCGCATCACCTTCGTGCGCAGCACTGACTCGTTGAGCGATAGCTGTCGGTCCAGCTCCGCGACGGTGGCCGGCTCGCAAGTGACGTCGAGCACCGCGTAGATGCCCTCGGCGTGCTTGGCGATCTCGTAGGCCATCCGCCGCTTACCCCACACTTCAACCTTCTCGACGGTGCCACCGTCGTTGGTGACTACTCGCAGGAAAGCATCCAGCGACGGGGTGACAGTACGTTCGTCGAGGTTCGGGTCAAGGATGACCATGAGCTCGTAATTGCGCATGAGAACCACATACCTCCTCCTATGGACTCAAGTGGCGGCCGCGGTCCGTCCGCGGCAGGAGGGTCTCATCAAGTACCGACAACTTCTGGCCATAGCTACCCGCCAGGGTTGGGCGTCGTACTCCCGTCTAGGCTAGCAGCCACCTTGCCAAGGCTGTTGCGAGCCAGCGCGCACAGACGAGCGCACCTTCCGCGGCCGCCTCCTTACGGTGGCGGCGTTGACCCGTTGGAGTGCGCCGGGCCACAGGCTCGCTGGTCAGCCGCGCTACCCTCGGGGGTCATGCGTATGCGTATCGGAGCGCACGTGCGCGATGACGTCGACCCACTGGGGTCCGCCGACGCGTGTGGGGCCGAGGTGGTCCAGCTGTTCCTCGGCGACCCGCAAAGTTGGAAGAAACCGCCGGTCCATCCGATGGCCGAGCAGCTGCGCAAGGCCACATCCACCGGCGCCAAGATGCTGTTCGTCCATTCTCCGTACGTCGTCAACTTGGCCTCGACGAACAACCGGATCCGCATCCCTTCGCGCAAGTTGGTCATCCAACACGCTGATGCGGCCGCCGACATCGGTGCGGTTGGTCTTATCGTGCACGCTGGCTACGTCACTGCCAGTGAGGATCTGGATGTCGGGGTGAACAATTGGCGCAAGTTCTTTGCCCGGCAGAGCGCGGACGGCGGGTTGGCCGTGCCGATCTTGATCGAGAATACGGCGGGCGGGGATAAGGCGCTGGCGAGGCGGTTTGACGCGCTGGCGAGGCTGTGGGACGCCATCGGCGAGTTCGGCGCGGGGTTCTGTTTGGACACCTGCCATGCGTTCGCCGGCGGCGAGAATCTGGTAGATGTAGTGGACCGGGCCAAGGCGATCACCGGGCGGATCGATCTGGTGCACCTGAACAACTCGCGCGATGAGTTCAACTCCGCTCGCGACCGGCATGCCAACATTGCCGACGGAACCATCGACGCCGATCAACTCGTGGCGATCTGCGCGGCGGCCGGCGCCCCTGTAGTCGTGGAAACACCTGAGGAAGGCCAAGCCGCCGACATCGCCTACCTGCGCGAAAAGCTTGGATAGTCCTCAGCGTCAGAAGCCTCATCGCCACAGGCACGGCCGAGCTCCTCGGCCAGCTCACGGCGGGCCGCATCGAGCGCCGTCTCACCAGTGTCTACCCGCCATGGCCCGCGCGTTAGCCGCCAAGTCCGGCCGGACGGTGGTCCGCTGAGCCGGCAGGGCAACACGACCACGGAGGTAACTCGTTAGCCGGGACTGTCAGACCTTGCTCCTAGGCTGACGACGAAGCCGGAAGGAGTGCTACATGCCGCGGCGATTCAGGGCAACCGCGACCACGCTCGCGATAGTGATGGTGGTGGCGACGGTCAGTGCGGGTTGCGGCGGCTCGGCAACGCCCGCAACGCCCACCGCGCCAGAGGCGCCGCGCTCCGGGCTGGACCAGGCCGGTTTCGACCGGGGCGTACGCCCACAGGACGACTTGTATCAGTTCACCAACGGAACGTGGCTGCGCAACAATCAGATCCCGCCAGACCAGGCCGAGGTGAGTACCTTCTCCACACTCGCCCAGCGCTCCGAGGAGAACCAGCGCGCGCTCATCGAAGCCGCCGCCGACCCGGGTGGCGACAAGACAAGCGTTGACGCCAGCCAGGCTTCGAACGCGCGCAAAGTGAGCGATATGTACGCCAGCTTCATGGACACAGCCACCTTGGACAGGCTGCGGGCCATTCCGCTGGCGGCCGACTTCGCGGCAGTCGACCGCCTTGCCAATCAGGCCGACCTGGTCCGCTACCTTGGTGAGATCCAGCGCATCGGCGTGTCCAACCCGATCGGGCTCGGCGTCGGACAAGACGACAGAAACGCCACCGCGTACATTACCGAGGCTAGCCAAAGCGGTCTTGAGTTACCCGATCGAAATTACTACCTCTCCACCGACCCGAAGTTCGTAGCTATTCGCGATAAATACCGGACGTATGTCGCGACGATGCTGAAGATGGCCGGACTACCCGACCCGGATGGCTCAGCTAGCCGAATTCTTGATTTGGAAACGCAGCTAGCCAAAGCCCAATGGACGAATGTTCAGCTTCGTGACCCGTTGGCCGGCTATAATAAGTTCGCGGTCGCTGATGCAACGGTCCGCGCTCCGGGGTTGGACTGGTCGGCCTACCTTGATGCCGCCGGATTCAAGGTCCCTGAGCTGCTGATCGGGCAGCCGAGTTTCTTCACCGCGTTGGGCACTCTGCTCAGCTCGGTGTCACTGAACGTATGGAAGCAATACCTTAAGTGGCATCTGCTCGCCGACGCCGCGCCTTATCTGAGCTTGGACTTCGTGGCGACCCGGTTCGATTTTGTCGGCAAAGTACTCAGCGGGCGCCAACAGGACCGGGAACGGTGGCGGCGCGGAGTCGCCGCCGTCAACTCGGCGATGGCTGAAGCGGTCGGCCAACTCTACGTTCAACGCTATTTCGCCCCGGATGCCAAACAGCGAATGGAACGACTAGTCGGCAACCTCATCGAGGCCTACCAACACTCGATTGACACGCTGGACTGGATGAGTCCGGCTACCAAGAGTCAAGCCCACGACAAGCTGTCCAAACTGTCGGCAAAGATCGGTTACCCAGCGAAATGGAGGGACTACAGCAAGCTGGAGATCAGCCGTACTGATCTCATCGGTAACGTCCGCCGAGCCGCGCAGTTAGCGTACCAACGAGCTGTGGACAAATTGGGCAAGCCGGTGGACCGAGACGAGTGGGAGATGAGTCCGCAGACCGTGAACGCGTACTACAACCCCACAATGAACGAGATCGTGTTCCCGGCCGGGATCTTGCAACCGCCTTTTTTTGATGTCACAGCGGACGACGCGGTAAACTACGGCGCGATTGGCGGCGTCATCGGCCACGAGATCAGTCACGGGTTCGATGACCAAGGCCGACATTACGATGGCACCGGCAACCTGCGGGACTGGTGGACACCTGAGGACGCGCAGCGGTTCACCGCCAAGACCAGCGAGTTAGTACAGCGCTACAACAGCTTCTCCCCGCTGCCGGGCACGCACGTCAACGGGGAGCTGACGCTTGGCGAGAACATTGCCGACCTTTCCGGGCTGACCGTGGCGTTTCGCGCCTACCAGGCATCACTGGGTGGAAAGCTTGTACCAATGCTAGACGGATTCACTGGTGATCAGCGCTTCTTCCTCGGCTACGCTCAGATTTGGCGCGCCAAGAAACGCGACGAAGCCCTCCGGCAGAGTCTGCTCACGGATCCACACAGCCCGGGCTTGTTCCGCACGAACGGCGTGGTGAACAACCTCGATGGATTCTACACAGCTTTCAACGTCAAGCCGGGTGATCGGATGTACTTGCCGGCCTCGGACCGCACCCGGATTTGGTAACCAACCTCGCCGGCCAGTCTGGGTCGTCACATCCGAGCCGGCGCACCGGGTCGGTACTCGGACGCAACACTGACCGCACTACCAGCACGAGCAGCACGAGAACCATGGCGTCACGCACCAGCACCGCGGTTAAAAAATAGACCGGAGGCAGCCCCTTGGCATCCGTCCCGAGGTAATAAAACATCCGAGGCACCCAGATTGACGCATCCACCGTCATCCACGTCAGCAGCAACCGCCAGCGTGGCAACGCGAGCACTGCCAGCGGCACCAGCCACAGCGAGAACTGCGGGTTCCACGTCTTGTTCACCAGCAACGCCCCAGCGACCAGCAGAAAACACAGGCTGGCCAGCCGAGGTGGCGCGGGCGCCACGAAGGCCAAGACCGATACGCCGACGCAGCAGAGCAGCAGCAGCCCAAGCACTACCTCGTCGAGCCGCACCGGCGTCTGACCCGGCGCCAACACACCGTCGAACCCGGGCCAGCCGGTGAAATAGCCGAGCACGAAGTACAGGGAATCCGGGTCCTCAACCCGCCTGGCAACCACTTTCAAGAACTCCAGCCAACCCGGGGTATACAGAACCGCCACCGGGAGGTTCACCGTTACCCAGGTCAGCAGCGCGGCGACCAACACCTTCAGTGCAGGGTTGGCCATGCTCGGCGCGGTAGCGTGTGCCGCCTGTTCCCACAGCTCGCCCCACGCCCGGCGTCGGCGCCATCCCACCAACACCACGGGCAGCAACAGCAGCAACGGATACACCTGCGCGGCTCCGGCCAAGCCGAGCAGCACACCGGCCAACCTTGGACGGCCCCTGGCCAGCACGCTCAGCCCAGCGGCGGCGAACGCCACCGCGAGTGCGTCCACGCCAGTGAATACATGCAGCAGGGCCAGCGGGGACAGCGCTACCAGCACGGCGTCCCATGGTCGGGTTCTTCGTTGCCGGAGTACCGCCCACACAACCACCAACCAGACCAACGCCAGGCACCAGGCAGCGATGTCAAAGAAGACCACCTCAGGTAGTGCGGCAGGCAACGGCTTACCCGATGCCAGCCCGAGGTACCGGATGGTCAGCCTGGTGGCACTCTCCAGAAAGAACGCCGTGACCACTGGATATTCCGAGTAGCGCGGCTCGCCAACGCCGCCGGCCCGCTGAGTCCCGGGTGTCTGGTAAAGCGGGCTATCACCAGCCAGCCGATGGTCACTGAACAACGGGAGGAGATCGGAATAACACAGAGCCACATACTGCCGGCCGTCGCGCCAGTCTAGCGCGAGCTGGCCATTCGGATCTTCGTACTGCTGCAGGCACGGGGCCTTGAGCAGCCAGCCCATAGCCACAGTGACCGTGGCAAGCAACAACACCACCCGAAGCGGGGTCCAGAAACGGGCGCGACCGACCAGAGCGTGCCGGCCTAGCGGGCCCCCGATCACCGTGCTCGCGGCCGCCACAATCGGCTCAGCCCAGGTAGGGATCACCCGCGAGGGGACCGACCCACGCGCGACCGGGTTCAAGTCAGCGACGCCGGGATCCTGGCTAGAGCACGTCTCCGGGATCACCCAGCCGGCTCCGACACACGGTCAGTTATCACCGTTGTTCCCGTAGCCGTACGAGTCATTGTTGTCTCCGCCGGAACGGCCCCGACGAGAGCGGACCACGTTGCCGTTGTCGTCGCAGCGCAGGTAATCGCACGGGTCCACCGAGCTGTCGAAGTCGTCGTCGCGACGACTCCGCCGACGCTTCGAGCCACTGTACGAACCAGATTCGTCGGAGGCCGAGACATAATAGTTGTCGGGTGGATGGCCAAGCGGAACGAACTTGGAGAATGATTCTTTGGGTTTGCCCCGCAACGCGCTCGACATAAACTGCTGCCAAATCGAGCCCGGCAACATCCGACCGTAGATCGGCGAACCGGTCGAGGTCTTGATCGGCGAGTTGTCATCGGTACCCACCCACACCGCAGTGGAGATCGATGGGGTATAGCCCACAGTCCAGGCGTCATTGTTCTGGCCTTCGATCCGGCTCTGCACAGTGCCGGTCTTAACCGCCACGGCCCGCCCGTCGGACAATGTGATCCGCGACGACCTGGCTACGTCAATCATTGATTCGGAGACGTTACGAGCCACCTGAGCGGTCATCCTGGAATCACCAGGGCTGACGCCTTCGTCGATCAGCACGTTGCCGTCGGAGGTCTCCACCTTGGTGATCATGTGCGGCTTGTGATACTCACCATCGGCCGCGAACGTGGCGAAGGCCGAGGCCATATCGCCAGGGTGTACCTCTTTATCACCCAGTGCGATACCAGCCGTGGGATTAGATAGCAGATCCTCAGGTATGCCGGCTTGGGAAGCCACTTGCGCTACCCTGGCCGGGCCTACATCGACCGCCAGCTTGTAGAAAACCGTATTGATCGAATCCGTCATCGCTTTCTTCAAAGAACAGTTCTCACAACTCACCCCCTCGGAATTGTTGATGGTTTGACCGGCGATCTTCTGCGGAGAAGATCCGTCGAATTTTTCGCCGAGTCCGATCGGCGGACTCTGCTCAAGCGCGGCCGCCATCACGAACGGCTTGAAAGCCGAACCGGGCTGCTTGAGCACCTGGGCATAGTCAAGCCCGACACCGTTGTCCCCGCCGTAGTAGGCCAATATGCCACCGGTGCGAGGATCGATCGCCACCAGTGCGGTGCGCAGGTTCGATGGCTGGCCCTTCATCACCCGGTTCGCCGCATCAATCGCCAGCTTCTGCATCGTCGGGTCGATCGTGGTTGTGATCTTCAGACCCGCCTGATTGAGCTCCTGTTCGTTGATTCCCCTGCTTTCCAGCTCGGCCTTGATCTGGGTGTAGAGGTGGCCTCGCGAGTCGGCGGGAATGCCGCCAACGACCGGCTTAGGCGGAAGCCAGCTGGGGAATCGCATAGTAGCCCGCTCAGTCGGCGTCATCCACTTCTGGGCGACCATGCCGTCGAGCACGAAGTTCCACCGCTCAACCGCCATAGCTGGGTTCTTAGCTGGATCCCATCGCGAAGGTGACTGGATTATTCCGGCGAGCAACGCGCCCTGAGACGGAGTCAATTTGTCGGAATTGACGCCGAAATAGGCTTGGGCAGCCGCTTGGATGCCGTATACACCCCGACCCAGGTAGATGGTGTTGAGGTAGTTCTCAAGGATCTGGTCCTTGCTGAAATCCTTGGAGATCTTGGCCGCGAGTACGAGCTCTTTGTACTTGCGGAACAGTGAAATTTGATCCTGACGCGTGGTGATCTTGACGTATTGCTGGGTGATCGTCGAACCCCCACCGCCAGTACCGGTAAGTTGGTTCCACACCGCCCGCGCGATGCCCAACACGTCGAAGCCGGGATTGGACAGGTACGATCGATCCTCGGCGCTCATTACCGCATACTGAACAGATTTCGGTATCTGACTCAGGCTCACGTTCTGCCGGTTCTCGTACCCTTGCGGCAGGATCTTGGCTAACTCGGAACCATCCGCGTAGCTCACTGTGGCAATCTGCGGAGCGACCAGGTCGGCCCGCGCAAGCGGGTCGAAAACTAGCCAACCGATAGCGAAAGCCAGCAGCGGACCAACCATCAATACCGCAACCGTCCAGAGCAGCAGCCGACGCAACCGACGCCCAGATCGCCCGCCAGGGCGCCCACCCTGGCCAGCACCTGGGCCGCCGGGTCCCCCGCCGCCGAGAAACGGCGGCGGGGGACCCGGCGGGGGACCCGGCGGGCCAGGCTGTCTACCTGGCGGCCTGGCCCATCCAGGTCCAGGCGGCCCGACCGGGGCCCCCGCCGCGGCGCGCGCGGCCGGCCCCACGTTTCCCCATCCGCCATCGCCCCGCCTCGGCGGAGCACCCAGCATGCTGGGGCCCAGTTCGTCCTGGTGAGTGAGCAACTCTGGTTCCCGCCCCGAAGCCGCTCCCGCCTCGAAGCGAGGTGGGCCGACCCTGGGCGCCGGCGGGCCGACTCGCCGCGGCGCCGAGAGGCCATCAGCCGCAACTCGGTACCCGGCCTGAGGACCCGCCCGCCATGCTCCGCTGGTCGGAGGGACCGGATCTCCTCGGCAATCGCGCTCGTCGTTCACGTCGACTCCGTTCAGCGACGATCAGATAGCAGGGGGCGACCTGACCGTCGCTCTGTGTCCCGACCGTGACACACGATCGATTCACGATCCACAGAATTCACTGGTTGGCGGTCCTTCGGCGGGCCTGTGGGCCCGGCTCTTCGGGCGTGCCCAGTACGTAGGACTGGACCAGGTGATTCCAGTTGCAAGTGCGGCACACCTCGACCACGTACACCCAGAACTCGTCGTGGGTAGCATCCATCCGAGCTAGCTCGTCGGGGGTCCGAGCCGATCCGGAAGCGTGCTTGAGGCCTTCGCCAAATACCCAGGAAACCTCGGTGAGCCGTTCCTTGCGACACATCGGACAGGTCACCTTGGACAGTTCGCCATGGAACCGGGCGGCACGCAGAAGGTAGGGACTAGCGTCGCACACCTCGCTGACGCCAACCCGGCCGGCGTAGACGTCGGCCAGCAGCGCGCGCCGCTGCAACGCGTAGTCGACGGTCTGTCGCTGGCTCCGCACTCGACCAGGGTACGCGGAACCGTGCTGAGCACATCTCGGGCCGGGGAAAACCGACATCGCGCAGTGATCGGCACCACTATGTGTCACGCTTAGATGTATCGAAGCGATAGAGTCGACCGTCCGATCCATCCGGCAACGCTTGGGGAAACGCCGAGTGTCCGAGAGGGAGCCAACGTGCTCGACTTCGCGGTGCTCGGACTACTCTACGAGGCGCCGATGCACGGATACGAGCTGCGCAAGCAGCTGGGTAGTCGGCTGGGTGGCTGCCGGGCATTCTCGTGCGGGTCCCTCTATCCCGCTCTGCGTCGGCTGGTCGGCGACGGGTTGATCACCGAACAGCACGAAGCCGAGTCAGACGCTTCAAGTACCTGGAACCGCCCTAGTCGTCGGCGTGTCTATCACCTGACGGCCAAGGGTAGAGCGCGCCTCCTCGAGATGCTCGCCGACGCCGGGCCGAGAACCTGGGAAGACGACAGCTTCGGCATCCATCTGACGTTCTTCTCCCGAACACCAGCGGACACTCGAATCCGAATCCTGGAGGGTCGGCGAAGACGAGTGGAAGAGCGCCGCGAGGGCCTACGCGCCACGCTCGCGCGCGCAGGAGAACAGATCGACCGCTACACCCGGGAACTGCATCGGCAAGGCCTGGACGCCACCGAGCGAGAGGTCCGCTGGCTCAACGAGCTGATAGCTCACGAGCAGGCCGAGCAGCGGCTTGGCCAGCGCGATCACCCAGATCCCCGCGAGCCGCGGAATCGCTATCTATCGGACACCGAGCACGAGGACAAGCAATGAATCACGAGGAGGAGCCGGCTGTGAACGCATCCGCCCAGCAGGTACGGGTCGCCGTTGTCGGCGTGGGCAACTGCGCAGCGTCGCTGGTGCAGGGAGTGCATTACTACGCGGATGCCGATCCGGCCACCCGGGTTCCGGGTCTGATGCATGTCGACTTCGGCGGTTACCACGTGCGCGACGTACGGTTTGCGGCGGCATTCGACGTGGACGCCAAGAAAGTTGGGCACGACCTCTCCGAGGCAATCACGGCTAGCGAAAACAATACGATCAAGATCTGCGACGTGCCCCCGCTCGGGGTCACCGTGCAGCGTGGCCCCACCCTGGACGGGCTCGGCCGGTTCTACCGCGAGACGATCACGGAGTCCGACGACCGGCCGATGGATGTGGTGGAGGCGCTGCGCGAAAGTCAGGCCGACGTGCTAGTGTCCTATCTGCCGGTGGGCAGTGAGGCGGCGGATCGTTTCTACGCCCAGTGCGCCCTGGATGCTCGGGTGGCGTTCGTCAACGCATTGCCGGTTTTCATCGCTTCGGACCCGGTCTGGGCGGAGAAATTCCGCGCCGCCGGAGTCCCGATCATCGGTGACGACATCAAGTCCCAGGTCGGGGCGACTATCACGCACCGGGTACTGGCCAGGCTGTTCCAGGATCGGGGCGTCCAGTTGGACAGAACGATGCAGCTCAACGTGGGTGGCAATATGGATTTTCTGAACATGAAAGAGCTGGAACGGCTAGAATCCAAGAAAGTTTCCAAAACGCAGTCGGTTACCTCGCAGCTCGCCCACGAGATGGGCCGGGACAATGTGCATATCGGCCCTTCGGATTTCGTGCCGTGGTTGGACGATCGCAAATGGGCTTACGTACGTTTGGAAGGCCGCGCCTTCGGCGACGTACCGCTGAACCTGGAATACAAGCTCGAGGTGTGGGACTCGCCGAACTCAGCCGGCATCATTATTGACGCTATTCGGGCGGCGAAAATCGCGCTAGACCGAGGCATCGCCGGCCCGGTGCTCTCCGCTAGCAGCTATTTCATGAAGTCACCGCCCGAACAGTATTCGGACTCGGTGGCCCGAGACGCGGTCGAGGCCTTCATCCGCGGAGACTAAAGTCAGGCGCCATCACCCAGATCCAGCTCGACGTCCAGCCAGTCACCGGCTCTGGTCAGCGGCGGCTCAGGTGCGCAATCGGCCTGCTCGGGCTGGTAACCTCGGGCGGGTAACTGCGCGCGCTGCGCCGTCAACCGTCCAGCGCGCGGCTAAGCTCGCGGTGTGCTCGGGTTGATGATCGTCGGTGTCGCGCTGATCACGGCGGGGCTGGCGTTCGCCGTGGTCGGCGTGCTCGGTTGGTATGCGCGACTGCCCCGGAACCGGTTCGCCGGAGTACGCACGCCAGCCACCCTGCGTGACGACGAAACGTTCACGATGGGTAACCGGGTCAGCGCTCCGTTAACGATCGCCGCCGGCGCGGTGGCGACGCTCGGTGGGATAGCAACGATGGGGAGCCCAACGCACACTCACCACCACGAACTGCCCGGAACACCCTTGAACGGCCCGACCACGTCGGGGGTTATCCAGCCGCCGTAGAAGCCGCCCGGCTGTGGGGTGACCCGCTCGCCGTCCAAGGTCACGCAATCCAGCGGCTCGGCGTACAGCGCGACTCGATCGGTCAGCTCCAAGTAACGAGGGTCGGGCCTCGGATACCACCACCCGACAGATACCAGCCGGTCAGCACCAGGAACAACCAGATCGAGATAGCTAGCCACCCCCTTCCACTCGCACCAGGTCTGGCCCTTTCCGTTCACCAGCACATTCGCGTCGAACGCCGCCCTTGGCAGGTAGTACGTCGGCGGATGACCAATCTCGAGCATCCGCACCAGGTCGTCAGTATCCGCGATGAGGATTCCGGCGTGGCGCAAAACCGCGCGTCGACGCACCCGCTGTGCCAGCGGCGTCCGAGGGTAATTCCACACTGATTCCTGCCCGGCACCCACCGGGTCCGGCGTAGGCCTCCAGAACCAGGACATCTCAGTTCGCCGTAACATCCCAGGGAAAAGTCGCCAGCAACGCCAACGGCATCCCCTGCCGGCGCAACACCTGCCCCCACAGGTCACCTGTGCCCGCGCACAGCACATCGTCGGGCAGCGCCGGCGCCAGGATCCAGTCCCCCCGGCTGATCTCGTTGTCCAGCTGGGTTGGGCTCCAACCCGCGTAACCAGCGAACACCCGCAGGCCGCGCAGTCGAGGAGCCAACTCGTTAGGATCGCTGTCCAGGTCCACCAGAGCTACCGGCCCACGCACCCCAACCACCCCGCCGATCCCCGTCGGATCATGTCCGGGACGCAGTGCGGCCAGGCACAACGCTGTCTTGGACTCAACCGGGCCACCCACGAACACCGCCTTGGGCCGTGAGGTATGCGGCGCCCAAGCGGGTAGAACATCGTACACGGGAACACTGCTTGGACGGTTCAGCACCACACCGAGGCTTCCCTCACCGCGATGTTCGATCACGTATACCACGGTGCGGCGAAAATTCGGGTCCAAAAGCCCAGGTGTGGCGACTAGCAGGGTTCCCGGCTCAACCTCGCAGTGTTCATCCGCCTGCCCATGCGCCGCCACACCTCTCATCGTTGCACCTCTTTCGACTCGACGCCGTCGCATCCCCTGATAGGTCGCGTCCCCTCAGATAGTAGGCAACTGGGAGCATCCCTTGGCGAGCCATCATCAACTGCCGTTAACCTTGGCGCCCGTGAGTTCGGCACAGTGGGCGAGTCAGGAGGCAACCGAGCAAGCACCGGTCCGGCTCGGGCTTCGCAGGCTTCTCGGTACCCGTGGCTTCCGGCGTTTGCTCGCGGTGCGGTTCAGCGCTCAGTGGGGCGATGGCATGTTCCAGGCCGCGCTCGGTGGGGCTGTGCTCTTCAACCCGGAGCGAGAGGCCGATCCGATGGCGGTCGCCCTCGGTTTAGCGGTGTTATTGCTGCCTTACTCGCTGGTTGGTCCGTTCGCTGGCGCGCTGTTGGATCGTTGGGACCGCCGTCGCGTGCTGTGGATGGCGAACGCGTTGCGCGCGGCGCTGACGCTTGGGGTAGCCGGGTTGGTCGCGGCCGGAGTCGCTGGCCCAGCGCTGTACATCGGCGCCCTGGCGGTGGTCGGGGTGACTCGGTTTGTGCTGGCCGGGCTGTCTGCCGCGTTGCCACATGTGGTGGTACCCCAGCACCTGGTCGAGGCCAACGTGGTGGCCGCGACGGCCGGAGCCGCGGTGGCGGCTCTGGGCGGTGCCTGCGCGATCGCACTGCGCCCCGTGTTCGGCACCGGAAATCTGGGGTCGGCGGGGGTGACGGCCGTGGCGGCGGTGGGCGCGCTCGCCGCCTTGCTGATTGCCGCCGGCTTTCGCCGAGGCAGGTTAGGCCCGGACAACCCGGCGGAGCCGGGTCGAGTCATTGTCGCGGTGGCTCGCGGGCTGGTCGGCGGGGCCCGAGCAACGGCGGCAAGCCCGAGTGTCGCGTCGTCGTTCCTCGCGCTGGTGGCCCACCGCCTGGCTTTTGGGGTGTGCACGCTGCTGATGCTGCTGCTGTTCCGCCACACGTTCGCCGCGCACGGCGTGCTGCGCACCGGGATGGCAGGTATCGGCGAGGTTGTGGTGATAGCCGCCGCTGGGCTGGGCGCGGCGGCCATGGTCACGCCGTGGCTAGCACACCGCGTCGGCCGGGCGAACACGATTCGGATCGCCGCGGTGGTCGCGGCGGTATCTCAGTTCTCTCTCAGCCAGATGATCACGCTACCGACGGCTTTGATCGGGGCATTCCTGCTGACCGGGGCCGGGCAGGTAATCAAGCTGTGCGCGGACTCCGCGGTGCAGAGCGACGTCGCCGACGACGCTCGGGGACGGGTCTTCGCGCTTTATGACGCCATCTTCAACATCGGTTATGTGGCGGCCGTGGCAGCCGCCGCGCTGCTGAGCCCGCCCCATGGACACTCTCCGCTCTTGCTGATGCTGGCCGCGCTGACGTATCTGATCGGGCTGGCCGGACATGAGCTGATGCTGATGCGGGACAAGGTGACCCGAGCGCGCCGGCCGCTGCTGACCAGCCACCTGGGCTGAGCTACTGGCTTATCCCTTGTTCAGCTGCCCAGCTGCGCAGTTCGGCCTCGGCCTGAGCGGTGCCCAGTGGGCCCCGCTCCATCCGCAGCGCCAGCAGGTGCCGGTACGCCTTGCCGACCAACGGGCCCGGCGAAATACCCAACAACGCCATGATCTGGTTGCCGTCCAGATCAGGACGAATCGCGTCCAGCTCCTCTTGTTTGCGCAGCGCTACGATTCGCTCCTCTAGCGTGTCGTAGCTGTGTTGCAACGCGGCCGCTCGCCGCCGGTTGCGGGTAGTGCAGTCTGAGCGGACCAACTGGTGCAACCGTTCCAGCAACGGGCCGGCGTCCGTGACGTACCGACGTACCGCGGAGTCAGTCCACTCACCGTTGCCGTATCCATGGAAACGCAGATGTAAGTACACCAACTGGGCGACATCGTCGATGATCGCCTTCGGGTACTTCAGCGCCCGCAGCCGAGCGCGGGTCATCTTCGCCCCGACGACTTCGTGGTGATGGAAGCTGACCCGACCGTCCGCTTCCAACTTGCGGGTCTTCGGCTTGCCGATGTCGTGCAGCAGCGCGGCCAGCCGCAGCACGAGATCCGGTTTGCCCGGCTCCTCCCGGGAGATGGCCTGTTCCAACACCACCAGTGAGTGGGTGTACACGTCCTTGTGCTGCATATGCTCGTCCATGGCCAGCCGCATCGCCGGTAGCTCAGGCAGCACATGCTCAGCCAGCCCGGTGTCCACCAGCAGCTCAAGACCCGCGCGGGAGTGCGCGCCGAGGATCAGCTTGGTGAGCTCGGCCTGTACCCGCTCAGCGGTGATCCGCTCGAGCTCACCGGCCATCTCAGTCATTGCCGCGCGCACTCGTGGCACGACCTCGAACCCGAGCGTGGACACGAACCGGCAGGCCCTGAGCATCCTCAGCGGATCGTCCGCGAAAGACTCCTCGGGCGCCGCCGGGGTATCGAGCAACCGCGCGGCAAGCGCGGCAAGGCCGTTGTGCGGGTCGACGAACCGCCGGCCGTCCGGGCTGGTCAGCTCGACCGCCATCGCGTTGACCGTGAAGTCGCGGCGCAGCAGGTCACCTTCGATGGTGTCACCGAAGGCCACGATGGGGTTGCGGCTGAGCCGATCGTAACGGTCAGCACGAAAGGTGGTGATCTCCACGGTCTGGCCACGCCAGGTCGCGCCAACTGTGCCGAACGCGATTCCGGTGTCCCATTGCCGATCCGCCCAACCGGAAAGCAGCCGCTGCACCGCGTCGGGCCTGGCGTCGGTGGTGAAGTCTAGATCCGCGTCGACACCGTCAGCTCCACCCAGCCGACCGAGCAGTGCGTCCCGCACGCTGCCGCCAACCAGGTACAGCCGGTACCCTCCGGCTACGAACCGCTGGGCGAGCTCGTCGGCCAGCGGGGCCACCCGCGTCAGCTCCACGACGGCATTCTTCCTTGCCTGGGACAGCTGGTGGACGACTCCAGCTGACGACTGAGCGGACTTGGGAGTATCAGTAGCAACAGATCCGGGCACGGCCAGCTAGTCTAAGGCCTCTTAACTGTGCGGCGCGGCGACGCACGGTGCCAGTCGTCGTTACCATCGCGGCATGTCCCCGTTCCGCGGCCACTCGGATGGGCGCCGCAATCGTGGCGTCGACCGTCAGGCCCGGCACAGCCGACAGGGTCGGCTTCGCACGGTGGACGAGACCTCAGCTGGTGGCTTGGTAGTCGACCACACCTCGTCAACGGCCGCATTGATCGGCCGGTTGGATCGGCGAGGGCGGCTGCTCTGGTCACTGCCGAAGGGCCACATCGAAGTGGGCGAGACACCAGAACAAGCCGCCATTCGAGAAATCCAGGAAGAAACCGGCATTCTCGGCGAGGTGCTGGCTCCGCTGGGCATTATCGACTTCTGGTTCGTGACCGAGGATCGCCGAGTACACAAGACCGTGCACCACTTCTTACTGCGCGCGCTCGGCGGAGAGCTGTCCGATCTCGACGTGGAAGTCACCGAGGTAGCCTGGGTACCGTTGGATCAGTTGGAGGGGCGACTGGCCTACGCCGACGAACGGCGTCTGGTCCGGCTGGCGACCACTTTGCTGGAGGAGTCCGCGTGACCACCCGACCAGCGGCGACACCGGGTTGCGGGGGGTCAAGACCCAGCACCCGGCCAGCCAGGGGGCGAACCGAGCGGGAGGCGATCCGGTGATCGGTGGTCGGCACCGACTGTCCGCTTCGTTTGTTGTGGTGGCGCTGCTGGCGCTGACGCTGTTGGGGCTGGCCTCCGGACCGGGCGCGCCGCTCGCTTCGGCCGCGACGAAAGGGCTCCGGCTTGATCTGCGGATTACGGATATGACGCCTCGGGTGGTCACCGCCAACAGTCCGCCCGCGCTGACGGTGGCCGGCGAGTTGACCAATACCGGCGACGAGCCAGTGACCGAAGTGGCAATCCGTACCCAACGAGGAGACCGGCTGCGCACCGAAGGCGACCTGCGGACCGCGCTCGGTGGTACCGCGGCCACCGACACAGTCACCCCCGCGTTCACCCCGTTGGCGGACATCCTCGCCCCGGGGCAACGGCTGCCAATCCGGCTCACCGTGCCGCTGCGCGGCCCGGAGGCCAGCACGCTGGCGTTACAGCGCACGGGCATTTACCAGATACTGATCAGCACCAATGGCGCGCCAATAGATGGTCAGCGCGTCCGGCTCGCCTCGATACAAGTGTTGCTTCCGGTGCTGGGGCTTCCCGCCGGACCAGGTGAACCCACCCTCCCAGGCGAGCTTGGCCCTCCCGTACCCGCCAGATCGAAGGCGGCCGAGAAGTCGCCGACAATGTCGCTGATCAGCGGCCGGCCACCGAGCAGCAACCCGGTGACGGTGCTCTATCCGCTCGCCGACCGGCCACATCGGCTGCCGACCGGACCAGGTGAACCGGTGCTACTCAGCGACGACGAGCTGGCGGGCGAGCTGAGCTACGGCGGTCGGCTGGACGGCCTGCTGGGCGCATTGGAGACCGCGGCGCCACGCGGCTCGGCGCTGCGAGACGCGATATGCCTGGCCGTAGACCCAGACCTACTGCGTACCGTTCGAGATATCAGCGGCGGCTACCGAGTCCGCGACAGCCGCGGCCAGGAAAGGGATGGCCAAGGGGCGAAAGCCGCGGCCGTGTGGCTAGCTCGATTGCGCGTCGCGGCGGCCGGGCACTGCGTGCTTGCGCTTCCCTACGCCGACGCCGACCTCGTGGCGCTGTCCCGGGCCGGATTGAACGATCTTGTCGGATACGCGGTCCGGGACGGCGCCCGCATCGCGGGAGAAATCCTGGGCACCCCGGTCCGTGCTGACACCACCTGGCCAGCCGACGGATTGCTCGATGAACATTCGCTGATAGATCTGTTAGGAGTCGGCGAACGCAATGTGGTGCTGTCTATGGACGGAGTCGAGCAGAGCGGGCGGACCAACCGGGACGCCATCGGAGGAACGGTGCGAATCGCTGCTCCGCGCACCGACCGCACCGCGGCTCCCCCGATCGGCATCCTGGCTGATCCACTCCTCACCCTGGCCGCCAGTGGCACTTCGTCCGTTTCGGTCAGCGGAGGCCTCGACCAAGTCACCAGATCGACCGGGGGCCGAGGGCTGGGTTCGCTCACCACCAACACCAGTACCAACCCAGCCGGCACCGGCTCGGCGCTATCCGGTCAGGACTTGATCGGTGCCGTGGTGTTCCGGGCGCTCGATCCAGCCTCGGCGGGATCACCGCTAGTGGTGGCGCCGCCCCATCGTTGGAACACATCCGCCTCTGACGCTCGCGAGTTGTTATCCACGATCAGCGCCCTGATCAGCACAGGACAGTTCCTATCCGCCCCGATGGCCGGCGGCCCAGGTAGCGGGACGGATACCACCAGGATCAGCGCCAGGCTCGTCTACTCGCTGCGAGCAGGAGGTCGGGAAGTACCGGCCTCAGCCACCGCCGCGTTGCGCGCCGCCCGCGACGGCGCGGCCGAATTACGTTCGGCCGCCGCCGCCGAGCCCGGCGTCGGCGCTACCCCGGCGCAGGTGTTCGACCCGATCACTGAGGGTCTGCTGCGGGCAGCCTCGACGGTATGGCGTGGCCATCCTGATCAGTCAGCCGCGGCCGTCAAGACCATCACAGACCGGGTACGGCTGCTGCGTTCGCTGGTGCGGGTGCTGGAACCACCGAGCCCGTACGCGCTCGGCGACCGCGAAGCGCCCCTGCCGGTGACCCTGGCCAACGGGCTGCCGGTGGCGATGAACGTGCGGGTCGCGCTGTCCAATACCCCGGGCATGCGCACCGCTCCGATCCCCACCCAACACATCCCGCCGCTGGGCCGGTTGCAACTCAGAGTGAACTCACAGTTGACCAAATCGGGCCAGTTCAGCGTGGAGGCCCGACTGACCACCCTGACTGGCGGGCCACTCGGCCCACCGAGCCGGTTGCAACTGCGATCCACCGCGTACGGCACGATCACCCTGTGGTTGACCGGAACAGCTGGCGTGCTGTTGGTAACACTGGCGGTGCGCCGCATAGTTCGACGAGTGCGCGTTGGACGGCCAGAATCAGCCACCCTGGCACCTCTCGACGAGCCCGCAACGATACCGAAGTGGGACTGCGGCTACGATCCGACGTTGTGGGCGTCCCGGCCAGGCACGCTGACGGGCCCGAGACCACCGACACAGTCCAGCGGCCTCGCCCGTCTGGTTGGGCCGAGCCGACCCGTCACGTCGACGCAACCAGGCCTTGCTCCGATGCCGAACCCCGCGCCCCGAGATTGCCCACCCCAGCTACCCGCGGATCCGGGCCGTTGACGGTCGGGGACTCGGCAACGGCGAGGTTTCCGGCTCCGCTGTCCCGGAGCTCCCTGCTGCGCGCCAGCGGTTCGATGGCTTTGGCCAGCTTGGTCAGCCGGCTGACCGGTTTCGCCCGCCAGATCGCGTTGGTGGCGGCCATCGGGCTAGGGGTCGTCAACGACTCGTACACGGTGGCGAACACCTTGCCCAACATCGTCTACGAGCTACTGCTGGGCGGTGTGCTCACCAGTGTGATGGTGCCTCTACTGGTGCGTGCCCAGGCCGAGGACCCAGACGGCGGCGAGGAATACACTCAGAAACTGCTCACCATGGCCACCGTGCTGCTGCTGGCGGCCACAGCCATCGCGATAGTGACCGCACCGTTACTCACCACGCTCTACCTCGGCTCGACCACGAAGGCCAATCCTGACCTGGCAACCGCATTCGCGGTATTGCTGCTACCGGAGATCGTGTTCTACGGCCTGGGCGCGCTGTTCGGGGCAATCCTGAACACCAAGGGCATGTTCGGTTCGTTCGCGTGGGCGCCGGTACTGAACAACCTGGTGATGCTCGGTGTGCTGGGCGTCTACTTCCGGATGAACGGCGAGATCAGCCTCGACCCGGTTCGACTGGCTAACCCGAAACTCCTGGTGCTCGGCCTAGGCACAACCTTGGGTATCGTGCTGCAGGCGCTGGTGCTGCTACCCGCGATGCGCCGGGTCGGGTTCCGGTGGCGGCCGCGCTGGGGTTGGGACCGTCGGCTGTCCGAGGCCGGCGGGCTGGCCATGTGGGTTACCGCATACGTACTCATCGGGCAGGTCGGGTACGTGATGACCAACCAGGTAGCGGCCGCTGCGGACCAGGGCAGCGTGTCCACCTATGCGACCGCATGGCTGCTGCTGCAGATGCCCTACGGGGTGCTCGGAGTCTCGCTGCTGACCGCGTTGCTACCCCGGATGAGTCGCTCGGCCGCCGAGGGCCGGATTAGCGACGTGCTCAGGGACCTGTCCATGGGTGCGCGCTACTCGACGGTCACCTTGGTGCCCGTCACCGTGCTGATCACAGTGTTGGGCCCTTCAATCGGGGTCGCCTTGTTCAGCCTCGGGCACAGTAGCCAGGCCGACGCCGCCAGGCTGGGCGCCACCGTGGCCGTCTCCGCTTTCGGTCTGTTGCCCTTCGCGTTAGTAATGTTGCAGCTGCGGGTCTTCTATGCCATGAACGACGCCCGCACGCCAACCCTTATTCAGCTGATCATTGTGGCGATCAAGATACCCATGCTGCTGATCTGCCCGTTGCTGCTGGAGGACAAACAGGTGGTGCTCGGCTTGGCGGTGGCCAACGCCGTGTCATTCGTGGTCGGTGCCGTAGTTGGCCAGCTCTGGTTGCGCATCCGGCTGGGTTCGCTGAATACCTCAGCGGTGTTGGTGACGGTGGGTAAAACCACGGTGGCCTCGGGTCTCGGTGGGCTCGCGGGGATCGGTATGGTCCTGGCGGTGCATCTGGGTCAACCAGCCGCCCGGCTGTCTCCAGTTACCCAGGCCTGGGTAGTGTTGACCGTGGGTAGCGTGGCTGTACTGATGGTGACGCTGATAGCGATGCGCGCGGTGCGGCTGGCCGAGGTGGCGCCGCTGTGGGCTCGGTTCGGCGGGCGCGCCCGGGGCTGAGAATCGGTGACGTCCGTATCTCAGCTGCGCCGCAAATGCGAACCCTGAGGGCATACCTGACGTACGCTGGGTGATGGGCAGCGGTCCGGCCATGGGGGAGGGGGCAGCCGCGTGAGCAGGCAGTCGGAGCAGCACCCGGCCGCCATACCGTCGGCATCAAACACGTCGTCAGCAGGCGAGCCATTCCTGGACACACCGTCGGACAAACCATCACCTGACGAGCCGCCATTAGACAGAGCACGACCGCCGAACACGGCCGTCGGCATCATGATTGCCGGTCGGTATCGCCTGTTGGCTCAGGTCGGTACCGATACTTCGGCGCGGGCCGCTTTCTGGCAAGCCCGCGATATCGTTCTGCAGCGCGACGTGGGCCTGACCATGCTGCAGAGATCCGGCGAGCCCTCGGAGTCCGAGCGAGCTGTCGAGATGATCAGTAAGGCACTGCGTTGGGGTCGGTTCGAGCATCCCGGCTGCGCTCGGCTGCTAGACGTCATGCACCAGGAAGTCAGCCGGGACGACGGGGGGTTGCCGCAGGATGTACTCGGCCTTGCGGTCACCGAGTGGGTGCCAGGCCAGAGCCTCGCCGAAGCTCTGGCCGCGGGTCCGCTGCGAACCGTATCGGTGCTCACCCTGCTCGACCCATTGGCTCAGGGCGCCGAGGCCGCCCACCGGCTGGGTCTGGTGTTGGGATGTGCGCACCCACAGCGGATCCGGATTGCTCAGGACGGTGGCGTTCGGATCGCGTTTGCGCTGCCGCCCCCCGAATGCACACCGGCCGACGACGTACGTGGGCTCGGCGCAACGCTGTATGCCTTGCTGACCAGGCACTGGCCGCTGTCTGGAACGGACGCCGAACTCGCCGGGTTGCCGGCCGCACCACGTGATGTCCAGGACGCGGTTGTGCCACCGTGGCTCCTTCGACCGGGTCTCCCGCTAGAGGTGGGCGCGCTCGCCCTGGGTGCGTTGGGAGCCGGCGCACCGCACGGCCAGGTGCGCACAGCGGCGGCCGTGCACACGGTGTTGAGCGACCTGCTCGCCGCCGAAAAGGAAGTCGCCCTGCTGCCGCCTCCGGACGACGGGGCCCAAACGGAGGCGGATGAAGTGTGGCAGGTCCGGCCCGCGCCGCTGCCGGTATCCGATCGCCACCGACGGCGCAAACTCCACATCGGACTGGGTGGCCTTGGCCTCGCGGTGCTCGTGGTACTCGCCTACGTCGGAGTACAGGTCGGCTCGATCTTTGACGTCACCCCGTCGCAAGGACCTCGGATCGTGGTCGCCAGCCCGTCGAACGGTCCAGCTCAAGGCACCTCGCTCTCCCCGGCCGAGGTCGTGCGCCCGAGTGCTGTTGAGGTCTTCGACCCCACCGGGGACCCAGACAACGCGGGCCGGGCGGCTCGCACCGTTGACGACAATCCGCGTTCCAGCTGGAGCACCTACATCTACCGGCAACCTTTCCCCGCGCTCAAGCCCGGCGTCGGTCTCCTGGTGTCGTTCGCTTCGCCGGTGCAGCTGTCCAACCTGACGATATCCTCACCGAGCGAGGGCAGTCGGATCGAGATCCGGTCCACGACCAGCCCGGACAACACCCTGGCCCAGACTGTGCTGATCACGACGGTGACCGTGCGCAACAACGAGACTCAGGTCTCGCTGGCCGGTAGCCAGCCAGTTCAGCACGTACTGCTGTGGATCACAAAGTTGGGCGGCGGCGGTGACCAGAACGTCACCGAGATCTCCCATCTTCAGTTCGAACGCGCTACTGGATGATCCGGGGGTCGGTTTTGCCAATCCGGCCCGCCGGAGAGCCCCTTGGCCTAGCCTCGCCGTGTGATTCGAACGGACGGCGAGCTCTTGGCGGCTCACCTGGCCGGGGACCCGCATGCGTTTGCCGAGCTGGCTGACCGGCTGATGCCCCGGCTCTGGCTGGTCGCACGGCACGCCCTGGACAGTCAGGAGGACGCCGCGGAGGCGGTCCAGGATGCACTGATCCGCGCGCACCAGGGCGCGGGCGGGTTCCGAGCCGAGTCTTCGGTGTACAGCTGGGTACTACGCATTCTGGTCAACATCTGTCTAGACCGCCGCCGCCGCAACAGCATCCGGACGGCGACTCCGCTTCCCAGCGACGATTTCGACGAGTTACCCAGCCATCGTGATCCCATTGCCGAGCGGGAGTTACGGCTGGACGTCTGGCAGGCACTGGCCGGTCTACCGCCGGAGCAACGGCTGCCCATCGTCCTTGTCGATATGCAGGGCTACGCGACAGCCGAAGCGGCGGCGCTACTGGGCATACCGGTGGGCACGGTCAAGAGCCGCTGTGCTCGGGGTCGGCTGCGCCTTGCC
Source organism: Pseudonocardia sp. (assembly GCA_019244295.1). Classification (GTDB taxonomy): domain Bacteria; phylum Actinomycetota; class Actinomycetes; order Mycobacteriales; family Pseudonocardiaceae; genus Pseudonocardia. The sequence goes on along the minus strand of JAFASX010000009.1, from coordinate 2,362 downwards.
GAGCAGCTCGGTCACCTGCGCACCCTTCAACCTGCCCAGGAGCACCGGTGAAGGACCTGCCCTGGTCAGAAAGTCCCGATCAAGCAAGCCACCTGCGCGAACACGTCGACGTCAACCAAGATCCGGACGCGGCTGCATTAGTTGCCGCCCTAGCGCGCACCCGAGCCGAGCTGGCCGCCGCTGTACCTCCAGCGCCGCCGGTCGAGCTAGTGGCCCGTTGGCACGCCGCTCTCGCGCAGTTGCGCCCGGTCACGGCGAGCCAAGATCCGGTGGAACCGAGGCGCGGCGAGCCGACGATTGCCTCGTCGGCGAGCTCCGGGGCACGACCTGGGTCGGCTAGCCAATCCGGCGATCCGAAGCGTATGCCTAACCAGACTTGGCGTGCGTAGCGGCGATCCGCTTAGCGGGCGGAAGGTACCGCTGGACGGACAGCCTGGGTGTTGCTGGTGTTTGCCGGCGCTCGGCCAGGGCAAGTAAGGCTGTTGGTGATGAACCCGGACTATGGTCCGGACCACGCGGTTATCATCGCCGATACCACCATGGGGGTTGACGCCCCCATTACCGGGAATGCTGATTTCTAGGATCGTGTTGATAGCTGTGGCGGCGGTGGTCAGCGACCGATGAGGAACGGACGGACCAGATGGACAGCGACCTGCGGGAACTAGTGATCATCGGGTCGGGCCCGGCCGGCTACACGGCGGCTATCTATGCCGCGCGAGCTCTGCTCAAACCGCTGGTCTTTGAGGGCAGCCAGTTCGGTGGCGCGCTGATGACCACAACCGAGGTGGAGAACTATCCAGGGTTTGCCGAAAGCATCATGGGCCCCGAGCTGATGGAGCAGATGCGGGCGCAGGCTAGGCGGTTCGGGGCCGAGTTGCGAGCCGAGGATGTTGATTCGGTGGAGCTGACTGGGCCGGTCAAGACGGTCACCGCGCACGGGGTCGTGTATCGGGCGCGTGCGGTCATCCTGGCAATGGGTGCGGCCGCTCGGTATCTCCATGTGCCCGGGGAGCAACTGCTGCTCGGGCGCGGGGTGAGCTCGTGTGCGACCTGTGACGGGTTCTTCTTCCGTGACCAGGACATCGCGGTTGTCGGCGGCGGGGACTCGGCGATGGAAGAGGCAACCTTCCTGACCCGTTTCGCCCGTTCGGTGACCCTCGTGCACCGACGCCACGAGTTCCGCGCTTCTCGGATCATGCTCGGGCGCGCCAAGAACGACCCAAAGATCCGGTGGCGTACCGGAGTCACTGTCGAGGAAGTGCTCGGCGAGAGCACGGTCCGCGGTCTGCGGCTGCGCGACGTCGCCTCCGGCGAAGAGTCCATCCTGGAGGTCAGTGCGTTGTTCGTGGCAATCGGACACGACCCGCGCAGTGAGCTCGTCCGTGACCAGCTGTCCACCGACGAAAAGGGATACATATTGGTCGATGCGCCCACCACGCGCACCGAAATTCCTGGCGTATTCGCCGCCGGAGATCTGGTGGACCACACCTACCGGCAGGCCGTCACAGCGGCCGGTTCCGGTTGCGCAGCGTCGATCGACGCCGAACGCTGGCTTGCCGAACACCCGCTGAATCTCGAGCCTAGCGACCACCGATCGGTGATCGAGCAAGTGGGAACCGGCCGATGACAGCGATAGCCAGCCAAACTGATCCACGCTCATCCCACGATAGAACGGAGCAACGATGACTAAAACGGTAACTGTGACCGACGACTCCTTCGACAAGGAGGTGCTGGGCAGCAAGAAGACCGTGCTAGTGGATTTCTGGGCAGCCTGGTGCGGCCCGTGCAAAATGGTGGCTCCGGTTCTCGACGAGATCGCCGAGAAGCACCCCGACAAGATTACCGTGGCCAAGCTGGACGTCGACGCCAACCCCAGAACGGCTCGGAACTACGAGATTATGTCGATCCCCACGATGATTGTTTTTCAAGATGGTGAGGTAGTCAAGCAGATCGTCGGTGCGAAGCCGAAGGCTGCGCTGCTCCACGACCTGGCCAACTACTTGGCTTGAGCCGTCCATCGAACCATCCACCGCGCGATCCCGCTCAGCGGCCTCCGCGTCCGCCGCTACCCTCACCATCGGTCGTATCTTCCCGACCGGCGTTAGGTGACGCCGGCCTGTGCTTGAAACCATCAGGACGAACGGGAGGGTACGACCCTCCGTTGATCTTACTCATCCACAGGTTTTCATTATTGCTCAGCGAGTTCAGCCGTACCTCACAACGGGAGTGGCCAGCGGTAGCTTGAGTCCGGATGCTCGTACCAGACATACTGCTGGCTAGTGTCATCCCAGGCAGTCACACCGAACTCCTCGATGCCGGGCCGGCCAAACCGAAGCCACGTGGCGTAGGCGGCTTGGACGCT